>JBDTLV010000015.1:0-65624 GCA_039934615.1 Tahibacter sp. | reverse complement strand
AAAAGAGCGGACTTCGGTCCGCTTTTTTTATTTGTGGAATCGGGAATCGGGAATCCGGAATCGGGAATCGGGAATCGGGAATCGGGAATCGGGAATCGGGAATCGGGAATCGGGAAAAGCCTGCGGGATGTCGTGACTCTGATCAACGATTCTCGACGGGGGACTCGCCCTTCCCGGTTTCACGCCCTTCGCGTTCCAGCAGCACCTGTTCGATGGCCGCCATATTGCGCGCCACAGCGCCACGTTCGCGTTCAAATACGTCGCGGGCGGCCTCGCCCATCGCGAGGCGTTTTCGATTGTCACCAAGCAGGCGCAGCACGGTCGGCGCCAGCTGGTCCGCCTCACCGATTTGCAGTGCACCGCCAGCGCTGACCAGGCTGCGTGTGATCTCGGCAAAGTTGAACGTGTTCGGGCCGACCACAACCGGCACTGACAGGGCCGCCGGCTCCAGCACATTGTGGCCTCCGATTGGCACCAGGCTTCCACCGACGAAAGCGATGTCGCAGCAAGCAAAGTAGCGCAGCAATTCTCCCAGCGTATCTACCACGAAGCATTGCGTCTCGACCTGGGCGGAGACATCTTCGCTGCGGGTTCGGGTGTTGTAGCCGAAGCTGCGGCAGGCCAGGGAAACCGGTCTGAATCGTTCCGGGTGACGCGGCGCGATCAACAACAGTGCATCGGGAAAGCGCCGCAGCACGGCGGCATGCGCCTTGAGCACGGTGAGTTCCTCGCCTTCATGCGTGCTTGCCGCGATCCACACCGGTCGGTGCTGACCCCACGCGGCACGCACGTTGCGTCCGTGCTCGGCGAGGTTGGCCGGCACCGCCATGTCGAACTTGACGTTGCCGAGCACCGCGAGACGGCTGGAGTCCGCGCCCAGTTCCAGCAAACGCTCCGCATCCAGCGCGGATTGCGCGGCGACGAATCGTGCCGAACGGATCGCGCGACGTGCCAGCGGTCGCACCGGCCCGTAGCCGCGCAAACTCTTTTGCGACAAACGCGCATTCGCTACAACCACCGGAACGCCGCGTTTTTCACATTCCACGAAAAGGTTCGGCCAGATTTCTGTTTCCATGACCACGCCCAGACGTGGCCGCACGCGACTGAGGAACCGGCGCACTGAAGCTGGCAGGTCGTACGGCAGGTAGACGTGAAAGACGCGCTCACCAAACACTTTTTGCACGCGCTCGGACCCGGTCGGCGTGATCGTGGTGATCACGAACGGCGTATCCGCATGGCGAAGCATTAGCGCTTCGATCAGCGGCAGCGCCGCGTTGACCTCGCCGACCGACACCGCATGGATCCAGATACTCGCGTCGAATCCGGGATCGGGGAAGAAACCAAAACGTTCGCGCCAGCGGCCCAGGTAGCTGCGGTAGTGCAGGCCACGCCGTGCCAGCCGGAACAAGATCACCGGCGTCAACAGGTACATCACGAACGTATAGAGAAAGCGCGGGAACACGGCGACTCGGATCGGACGGTGCGGCAGTATAGCGGGGCTGCCCGCTGACCGCGTCGCGTCCGCATGCGCGGGTCCGCGTCCGCTAAACTCCCACGGCATGCCCAGCCCGACTGCCCCTACCCCGTTGCACTCGCCCCGCTACTGGCCGTCCCTGCTGGGACTGGCCACGGTTCGCGCGCTTGCGCGGTTGCCGCTGCCGGTCTTGCACCGCATCGGCAGCGTAGCCGGATGGATCGCCCAACACCTGTTGTTTGCTCGGGCGCACATCGCGCGGCGCAACCTTGCGCAGTGCTTTCCGGACATGGATCACCTCCAGCGCGAAGCGTTGCTGCAGGCGACCCTGCGCGACAGCGGTCGAATGCTGGTCGAGTTCGCGCTGGCCTGGTTCGGCAGCGATGCGGCAATCGCCTCGATCCCCTGTCGCATCGAAGGACTGGAGCATCTGCAGGCAGCACGCGACTCCGGTCAGGGCGTGCTACTGGTGGGCGGACATTTTTCACACCTGGAATTGTGCGCAAGGCTCGTGTCGCAGCGGATCCGCATCGCTGGCATGTATCGCGTCATGGACAGTGCTGTGTTCGAACGCGCTGTGCTGGCCGCGCGACTGCACTATGCCGATGCGATGTTCGCCAAGGACGAGCTTCGTGCGACCGTCCGCTATCTCAAGCGCGGCGGCACAGTCTGGTACGCGCCGGACCAGGATATGCGCGGCAAGGATTCGGTCTTCGTGCCATTTTTCAACGTGCCTGCCGCGACCATTACCGCCACGCACCATTTGGCCCGCCTGTCCGGCGCGCAGGTCTTGCCGTTCTTTCACCGGCGCCTGCCCGACGGCAGCTACGCCTTGCGGATTGCGCCGGCGCTGGCGGACTTTCCGAGCGATGACGTGCTCGCCGACACGGCACGGGTGAATACCGCCATCGAGGCCATGGTGCGTGAGGCACCGGAGCAATATCTGTGGCTGCACAAACGTTTCAAGACCCGTCCGCCGGGTGATAAACCCGTGTACTGAAATGGAAAATTCACCGCAACGCGCGCCTAACGCGAATCTCGGTAGAGTGCTGCTCAACAAGGGGAAGGACACATGATCTGGCTGCTGGCATTGATCGGTCTGTTCGCGGGCGCGTTCGTCGGCGGCGTCATGTTCAACGGGGATACCGGGTGGCTGGGGGCAGTGTTCGGCGCGGTCGCAGGCTTGCTGGCCGGAATCATCCAGACGCAGCGGCGGCGACTCGACGACGTTGAACGCGCCCTGCGCACCCTGACCAACCTCGCCCCGCAGCGCGCCACCGCGGATGCCGCGCAACGCGAAGCCTCGGCGCGTGACCGCGCAGTGCCGCGCGCCGGTGCTATGCCGGTCCAGCCGAGCGCAGAACCGACCCTGGCATCCGTCGTAACAGCGGATATTTCTCAAAATATCCTGGTGGAGAAGGCAAACCCAGCGCCGCGCGAGTTGCCGGTCAATTTCGTATTCGATGTTCCCGACCTCAGCGCGCCGGCGCTGCCACCCGTGGGGCGGGCGGTCTTCGATGCAAGCGAGCCCGCGCCGATTCCGCCGCGCATTCCCAGGCCCGTGGTTGTCGCTGAAAGCCCGCGCGAACCGGATCTCGCCGGGCGCGCCATCGATGCCGTCAAGCGCTGGTTCACCGAGGGCAACGTGCCGGTCAAGATCGGCGTGCTGGTCCTGTTCCTCGGCGTCGGCGCGCTGATGAAATATGCCGCCGATCAAGGCTGGCTGCGCATGCCGATCGAATTGCGCCTGGCGGGCATTGCGGCAGTTGCCCTCGCAGGCCTGGTATTCGCCTGGCGCAAGCGCGAGAGCCATCGCGCCTTCGCGCTGAGCCTGCAGGGCGGCGCAATCGGCGTGCTGATTCTCGTCGTATTCGGCGCGTATCGGCTCTATCACCTGATTCCCGCGACGGGGACATTCGTGTTGCTGATTCTGCTCGTCGCCGGAGTTGGCGTACTTGCGGTGGCGCAGGACGCGATCGCGCTCGCCGTACTCGGTATCGTGGGTGGTTTCCTGGCGCCGATCATTGCGTCCAGCAACAACGGCGATCATGTTTCATTGTTCACTTATTACGCCGTACTCAATGCGGCCATTTTCGGCATCGCGTGGATCAAGTCCTGGCGCGCACTGAACCTGATCGGATTCGTATTCACCTTCGTCGTCGGCGCTGCGTGGGGAAGCCTCAGCTATCGCCCGGAACTGCTCTCGAGCACTGAACCGTTCCTGATCCTCTACTACGCATTCTACCTTTTGATACCCGTGCTGTACGCGCTGCGGCAGCCGGAAGAAAAGCGCGGCTTCGTCGATGGCAGCCTCGTTTTCGGTTTGCCCCTGATTGCATTTCCGCTGCAGACCGCGCTGCTTGATGGCGATACCCAACGGCTGGCGATTTCGGCGATGGTGCTCGCAGCCGTGCACGTCGGAGTTGCCTGGTTCGCACGCAGGCGTCTGGCTTTCACCGTGCTCGGCCAGTCGCACGCTCTGCTCGCCCTCGGTTTCGCCACGCTCGCTGTGCCACTTGCGCTATCGGCGCGCGCCACCGCATGCGCCTGGGCGGTAGAAGGTGCCGCCCTGGTCTGGCTGGGTCTGCGCCAGCAACGCCAACTGCCGCGCTGGATCGGTTACGTGTTGCAACTCGCCGCGGGCGTCTCGCTGCTGTCGTCGGGCCTGGCACAACCCGCATCCGAGGGTGTTCTGGCGATTCTGAATGGCGATTTTCTGGCCCTCGCGCTGGTCTGCGCCGCCGGCTTCATCAGCGCGCGACTGCTCTCAAGGGCGGAAGATCCCACGCCGATGACGCACCTGCTGTTCGTCTGGGCATTGCTGTGGTGGCTATTGCTGGGATTGCACGAAATCGACCGTTTCGCTCTCGCTGGCGAGCACGCGAACTGGATTTTGGGTTTTGTTGCATTCACCACTGTACTGGCCAGCGAGCTGCGGCTGCGCCTGAGTTGGCGCGATTGCCAATGGCCAGCGCTTGCCGGTTTCCTGGCTGCACCATTGCTGATCGCGCCGATGTACTTCGCCAACCAAGGCCCGCTGGGCGGCTTCGGCGCGCTGGCGTGGCTGGTGTGGTTCGCTGCGGCGCTGCGTACCCAGCAGAACCTGCTGCGTTCCGACGCCCCACTTCTTTCTTTTGTTCACTTTATTCACACCTGGACATGGTCGATGCTCCTCGCCAGCCAGGCTTATCACTGGAGTGGCACACAGCTCGAGCTTGCGGTCATCTGGCAGGTTCTGCTGACATTCGCTCCCATCGCTGCGGCCTTCGCCGGAACGCTGACGCGTCTTGCCGTGCTGCGTTTTCCGCTGGACGAAGATGCCGAGACCGCCCGTGGCGGCCTGCTGATGAGCCTGGCAACGGTGCTCGGCTTGGTCTGGCTGACTGGACTGTTCGCCGAAGGCGCACCGACCCCGCTGAGCTACGTGCCCATCCTCAATCCGCTGGAACTCGCGCAATTGGGCTTCGTGTTCGGTCTACTGATGTGGTTCCGGCGCGCCAACGCCGAAGGCACCGCTCGGTTCGAGGCGCCATTTCGTGCGCAGATGCTGGCACTGATCGGTTTTTCGCTGCTCACCAGCATCACCTTGCGCGCCGTGCATTTTCTCGGCGAGGTGCCATGGAATGACGCGATGTTCCACTCTGCGCTCGCACAGGCCTGCCTTTCGGTCGTCTGGTGCCTGGCCGGCTTGGCGGGCATGCTGATCGGCGCGCGGCGCAGTTCGCGTCCCATCTGGATCGGCGGCGCTGCGCTGGTCGGACTCGTCATTGCCAAGCTGGTCCTCATCGACCGCAGCCACCTGAGCGACCTCTCGGCGATTCTGGGTGTATTGGCGGTCGGAGGACTGCTGATGATCGTGGGGTGGTTCGCCCCGAATCCACCCCGTGTGCGCACCGAGGCATCCTCATGAGAATGCGATTTCTTGCCATTGCGGCACTGTTCCCTTTGGCAGCGATTGCCGGACAGCACATCGATTACGCCACGGAATGGCCGCTGAGCCTCAGCCGTGACGATGGCGGCGCCTATCGCGTCATGCTTACACCGGAAATTTACGCCGCCGCACAGGATCCGATGCTGGCGGATATCCAGGTATTCAATGCTGCCGGTGTCGCGATGCCGACCGCCCTGCTCGGACCAGAAGCGCCGCTGGCGCGTTCCGACGCGGTGCAAGAGGTCAGTCTGCGTTGGTTTCCGTTGCCCGTGCCGACCGGCACTGACGAAGCCGCGGCCTGGGAAATGCACACTCAGCGTGACGCACGCGGCCGTGTCAGTCGCGTCGATGTCACGGTGCGCGATGCCGCTGCACCGGCGCCGCGACCGGGCAGCGCGATGCTGCTGGATCTCAGCCAGATTCGTGAGCCGATCGCCGCCCTGCATTTCGAATGGCAGATTCCGACAGAACCGTTCAACACCGAATTCAGTCTCGAGGAAAGCGACGACCTGACCCACTGGCGCCGCCTTAGGGACAATTACACATTGGCCGAACTCGTCGACGGACGCAGCGAATCCCAGCGCGGCGGTTCGCTGCGTCGCGATACCATGCGCATCAACCGGCGCAGTGCCCCGTTCCTGCGCCTGACGCCTCTGCAGGGCGATGCGCATATCGCGATTACCTCGATCCGTGCCGAACTGCCGCAGGCCCCGGCCGCACCGCAGTGGGAATGGATCGATCTCGACGGCAGGTCCGTGGTCGAACAAAAGCGCACGTACTACGAGTACACATTGCCCGCGCGCGTACCGGTACAGCAGCTCGATGTGATCGCGGCAAGCGCCAACAGCGCAGTCGAATGGAACGTGCGCAGCCGCGAAAACGAGCGCGCCGTGTGGCAATTTCGCGCCGGCCCCTGGATGGGCTACCAGGTCAGTGCGGGCGGGCACGACGAGCACTCCATACCGCAGTCACTGGTGACGGCCACGCGTGACCGCATTTGGCGAGTCGAAGCAGCACAACCGGTTGCACAGACTCCACATCTGCGACTCGGCTATCGCCCGGAAGTGCTGGTGTTTCTCGCCCAAGGCGACGGACCGTACAGTGTGGCAGCGGGTAGCGCGCGGGCGCGGCGCATCGATGCGCCGCTGCCGGCACTGATCGCGGACCTGCGCACCCAACGGCGCGATGACTGGCAACCCTATCCGGCCTATCCCGATGTTGCCAAGGTACTCGCAGGATCTGCAGCCCTGACGCCTGCACCGATTCCGCCGAAGCCAGTCGACTGGAAGTCATGGCTGCTATGGGGACTTCTGGTTGGCGCTACCCTGATTGTGGGCGGCATGGCGTTGAGTCTGCTCAAACCGGGCATTTCCGGTAAAGATGAAAATGCGGGTTAATCCATTGTGCTAAAAATAATCAAGTTTGGCGCAAGACGATAGTATTCGCGATCGGACCGAGGTCGGCGATCAGGCGCACCAAGCGCTGTTTCGCGATCGGACGCACTTCGGACCATCAGGATCGCCGGCATGCGGGGAGCCTGGCGCCCCACGCCGCGGCAACCCGCGCACGATCGTGCCCACTCACTGACGGCCTGGAATCGATCGCGGGCGATCAGCGCGATTTCCGCGCCTCGTACAATTTTGCGTATTTGAGAAAAACGTAGAATGCTCCAGTGGCGGCATTGATGAATCCGGCCCACCCGTCCAGGAAATAGCGCTTTCCCAGGTACTGCCGGAGGAAGAAGAACGGCGGATAGAGCAGCATGCGCGTGCGGGTGTAGCGTTGGCGTTTGCGCAACTTGTCATCCACCAGGCCGGTCGAATAGGCGTTGATCTTGGCGACTTTCGTATGAATGTCCGGCTCGCCGAAGTGCAGCAGTTCGGCATCACGCAGGGTTTGCTGTGCGTCGTCGGTATGCGGAGCGGCGTGCACTGGAACATCGTTCATGCGGCAGCGTCGGCGATCGAACAGGCGCAGGAATGTGTTCAGGCGAATGCCGCGATGCTGGAACCGCCAGAATACCTGCTCCCGGCGTGGCAGCCGGAAGCCGGCAACCGAAGGGTTCTGCAGCGCCCGTTCAATCGCGACCTGCGCGCCACTGTCCAGCGCCTCGTCTGCGTCGAGCAACAGAACCCACTCGTGCAGCGCCTTGTCGATCGCGCTCTGTTTTTGCAGCGCGTAGCCTTGAAACGCTTCGTGGAATAGTCGCGCTTTATATTCTGCGGCAATTTCCAAGGTCGCGTCGACCGAACCCGAATCCAGCACCACGATATCGTCGACCCAAGCGACGCTGGCCAGGCATTGGCGCAGGGTTGCACCGTTGTTCAGCGTGGTGACGACCACCGACAAGGGCTCAGCGGGCATCGCGCACCTCGTCCAGATCCGCGTACAAAGCGGCACAGTACAGCGAGATCAACCACCAGACCAGCAGCCCCCACCACGCGGAATAGAAAGCGAGATGCGTGTTCAGCGGAAAAAAGGTCGCCAGCAAAGCGGTCGCCGCCGGCCATGCACGTTCGCGCGCTGCGGCCGGTGCGCGCCGCCAGGCACGCAGCGCCATCGCGAGCGCAAGCAGCCACAGAGCGAGACCCAGGGCGCCGGTTTCGGTCAAGACCTCCAGCACCCATTGGTGCGCATGCGCCGCACCGCTGCCATCGGCCTGGACGAAGGGATCTCCCGGGGTAGCGTACTGTGCGTACGCGTAGCGGAAGCCGCGCACACCGACGCCGTTGATCGGGTGCGCGGCGATCATTGCACTGGCGGTATTCCAGATCGACAAGCGCCCGGCAAGCGCGAAATCGACGGACTGCGATGATCCTTGCAGAGCGTGCAGAGTACGTTCCATGCGCGCGTGGAATGCGTCGGATCCGCGCCACGCGAACAAGAGTCCAAGCACACCAAGTATCGCTGCGATGCCAGTCCACGCCACAAAGCGCAGCGGCGTCCGTGCTTCGCGCCATACACAGGCAATGCAAACAAGGCCGTATGCAAGCCAGCTTGCGCGCGACCCGGCAAGCAGGATCGGACCGAGCAATGCCAGGAACGCAGCGCCGAGACCGCGCCAGCCCCAGCGCGCGCGGGCAGCATGCAGCACGAACGGAGACAACGCAGCGAGCGCGGGCCCGAGCTTCAGGTTGTCCGCACCGAATATGCCGGAAATGCGCTCGCTTTCCGGGGCCCCGCCAAGGCTCCAGCCCGTCAATGCCTGCACCCAGGCGTCGATCAGCCACACCGCGACGACGAGTGCCGTTGCTTTGTATACGTACTGCAGCGCACCGTTGCGTCGCATCGCGAAACAAATATACAAACCAAGAAGGACAAAGCGCGGCGCAACCAATACCGTTCCCCAGCTCTTGCCAGGATCGACGGCATCCGGCGTCGAAAAGATGGCGGCAACCTCATAGGCAGCCCACAGCCACAACAGCAGGCGCGCACCCGGGTGGGTCTTCATCGCTTTCGGTTGACGCAACAACAACGCCAGGACGCCGATGATCGCGAATGCCACGGCGACCTCCGCGCTGCGCCCGAACGGCAGCAGGGCGATCACCGCCCACACCGGCAACAGCGGTGAGAGCAGGATCGTCTTGAGGCGGGCGGACAGGTCGGCGAGGGTCATGGCGACAGGAGGCGCAAACAGTGGCGCATTCTAGCAGGGCATCACGCCGGGCCTGCGCGCCGCCCCAAGCCGGCCGACGTGCGCTCCGCCAGGCCAGCGGCTTCGCCTTTGTCAACAAGTACAATCAAATGATTTTTGATCAAACTGCGGATCAAGCGCCCGCAATCTCACCATACAGCGCCAGCGTGGCCGCCTGCATGTCGGCGAGATGGTAGCGATCGAGCAGCGGAATGGCGGGCGCGAGGCGCAGCAGTTCCGCAGCGCGCTCGATCAGTTTGCCGTTGTCGCCGTAAGGCACGCGACCGGCGGGATACAGCTCGGACAACAATTCACCGACGCCACCGTGGGCGTAGCCGAGCACCGGTCTGCACAGTGCGAGCGCCTCGACGACCGTTCGGCCAAACGCTTCCGGTTTGGTGGACAGCTGCAGCACCAGCGCGCTCGCGGCGAAAACGTCGCGTACGTCGTCGCGCGGTTCGCTGATCGCCATCCAATCCGCGACCCCGCGATCGCGCGCCAGCTGTTCGAGCTCACTGACGTAGGCGCTGCGCGTCGCCTCGCGAGCCCCGAGCAGCAACAATCGCGTTTCGATGCCCCGCGACTTCAGTGCGGTAAGCAGTTCGATGGCGTCATGATGACCTTTGAGACGTGTGCCACGCCCTGGCAGGGTCAGCAGCGGTGCACCGGCCAGTTGTGGAAATTGCGAAAAAAATCGCGACGTCCATTCTTCATCGGGGCGATGACCGTAGGGAAATTCCGCGGTATCGATGCCTCGCGGAATCACCACGATGCGTGCCGGATCGATTTCGTAGTGGGTGATCAGATAGTCGCGCACGGTATGCGAGACCGCGATCACCCGCTCGCCCCGCGTCATGATCGCGCTGTAGCGTCCGGGTGAGTTGAGACCGTGCGCGGTGGTCACCAGATGCGTGCGTGGTGCGGTCAGTCCCTTCAACGCGTAGTGGGCCAGCCACGCCGGCAAACGCGAGCGTGCATGCACGATATCCGGAGCCAGTGAGGCGATCAGCCGGCGCAGCCCCCCCACGTGGCGGAGGGTCAGCAGCGACTTGCGGCCGATGCTCATGCGGATGTGCTCGCTGCCAGCCGCGACCAGCTGCGGTACCAGGCGTCCGCCGCCGGAAACGACGACCGAGCGATGCCCCGCCGCGACCAGCGCCGCACCGACTTCAAGCGTGGATCGCTCCACCCCGCCCGTCTCCAGGGCGGGCAGCAATTGCAATACCGTGAGCCGACGCCCCTGCACGTCGCCCCGGTCAGGCTTTGAGTACGTAATGCGCGCCACAGTAGGGGCAGACCGACTCGCCACCCTCATCTTCGATCGCCAGATACACCTTCGGATGCGCGTCCCACAGACGCATACCGGGCATCGGGCATGACAAGGGCAGGTCGGCGCGCGTCACTTCGTAACGATTTTGCGCATTCGCGGGCAGTAGTGTGGCCGCGTTCGACTGGGTTCTGGACATGGCTATCCCGACAATTTCATGCAAGAGACAAAGTTTAGCAGTTTGCAAGCTGTGATCCGATGCACGCTTTGTGCCGCGGCTGCGTCACAGGGAGTTTGCGGCATCGTTGGCGCGCCATTACTGGCCCGCGCAGCTAGAATCGCCGACACCCGACGCGCCCTGACGCGGCGCGGTTCGTTGCCCACCCCGGAGAGCCCGCATGGATTTCAACCGTCTCATCGCCCGCGTCAAGAATATCTTGCTCACACCCAACACCGAATGGCCCGTCATCGCCGCCGAACCCGCCAGCACCCAGTCGTTGTATACGAATTACATCCTCATCCTGGCGGCAATCCCGGCGGTGTTTGGTTTCATCAAGTCGACCATCATCGGTATCGGTATCCCGTTTGTGGGCACGATCCGGATCGGTATGGGCGCGGGAATCGCGCAGATGCTCCTGCAGTATGGCGTCGTCCTTGGCCTGACGTTTGTACTGGCGCTCATCATCGACGCGCTGGCAAGCAATTTCGGCGCACAGAAGAATCAGGTACAGGCACTCAAGACTGCGGCGTATTCGTACACCGCCAGTTGGATCGCCAGCGTCTGCCTGATCGTGCCCTGGATAGGCTGGCTTCTGGCCATCGCCGGTGGAATCTACGGCATCTACCTGATGTACCTCGGGCTGCCGCACACGATGAAGTCGCCGCCCGAGAAGACTGGCGGCTACCTGGCGGTGATTATCGTGATCGCAATCGTGCTCGGCTGGGTTGCCGGAGCCCTGGTCGCGAGCCTTTCCGGCGCCGGTGCAGCAATGAACGCGCGCAGCGCCCTGAGCGGCAGCACCTTGAGCATCGACAGCGACAGCGGCTTCGGCAAGCTCGCCGCCATGGGCGCAAAAATGGAAGAAGCCGGCAAGAAGCTCGACGCCGCGCAGAAGTCCGGCGACACCCAGGCACAAGCCGCTGCGGCAGCTGCCGTGCTCAGCACCGCGCTGTCCGGCGGCGACAGCGTTGAAGCCTTGAGCCCCGACGCGCTCAAACCCTTCATACCGGAGACCCTGGCGGGGCTGCCGCGCACCAGCTTCAGCGCCGAAAAGAATGGCGCGATGGGCATGCAGGTATCGACCGCCCGCGCAACCTATTCGGACGGACAGCAGCGCAGCGTGGAACTGGAGATCACCGACACCGGCAGCATCAAGGGTCTGGTCGGGATGGCGGCCTGGGCGCAGATCGAACAGGAACGGCAAACGGAAACGGGTTACGAAAAGACCTACAAGTCCGGCGGCCGGCTGATCCACGAACAATGGGACAATAGTTCAAAACGCGGCGAATATTCCATGGTGCTTGGCGACCGCTTCGCGGTGAAGGTGCAAGGCACTACCGACAGCATCGAAACGCTGAAGGGCCTGCTTGGTACGATCAACCTCGGCGCGCTCGAAGCCCTGAGGAACGAGGGCGTCAAGAAGGGTTGATCAGCGCAGGAAAGTAAGCATCGGCAACGCCCTCTTGCGGGGGCGTTGCCGATTCACGGTTCGGTGTCGAACCGGCGGCGATGTGAGCTCGACCTACCGCCCTCCTGCCGGGTTTCGCGATGCCAGTCGCAACCAGACCTGCGCATCGAAAGGAACCTTCCATGTCGCGTCGGTCTTGACGGACGCGTACACGCTGGCCTTGCCCGCGAGGACTTTCTCCACGGAGGCACCTACCACGCGATACGCGCTTTCCGCGAACGGCGCGTCGAGTCGCTGCAGCATCGCCGGCTCGGACAGAAGGTCAGCGACAAATTGGTTGTGCTCGCCGGCTCCCGCGCGCAGCACGCGGGTTCGCCAGTTCGCGCTCTGCAAAGCCGAGTCCGCCAGATAGTGAGACAGCCACGGAAAATTTTCGGCCCGTCCCAGCGACAGTGACGTCAATGGAGGCAAAGCCGGCGCGCGATCTCGCAGCCAGTCGCGCACGACCGCGCGATAGACCTCTTCGCTGACGGTGCACGATTGCATGCCGTTGGAATGCGGGCGGAACATCGCCGTGGACCAGGCGGCCTGCTCTTCGACAAACGGTGCGCAGGTTTGCGCAAAACTTTGTGCACAACACGCGAAAAGCAACCACAAAGCTAGCACGCGTCGATCAAAGCTCATGAGCGCATGATCCCTGCCTGACATCGATTCGATGTTCTCGCTCTTCGTTGCCACCCTGTGACCGTGGCGCACGAACACGCACGGATGGGCCCACGATCGCTGCTCAGTATTGCGGTGAAGCTTGCCGACGTCGTCACGGTGATCAATCCGCGGTCCACTCGGTGGGACCGCATTGGCCGAGAGTATCGTCCCGATTCAAAACGAAACAACCCTGCAGCAGGCTACTATTCCTTGCGCAGCTGGCGTGTGAGATGGACTGCTTAGAACACCAGCGCGGCGCAAACCAGATAACAGCACAGCTCCACACACTGGTTGGCCGCGCCCAGCGTATCGCCGGTGATGCCCCCGAGCTGACTGCGGAAATAGAGCGCTGCCAGAACGATCACGACGAGGCTTGCCACGATGCAGGCGATCGCCGTCAGTCCGAACGGTGCCACCAGGGCAGCGGTCAAGACGGAGCCGAGCAGCACTTCTCGCGCGCCTATGCCATCCGCGACAGGCTTGTTGCCGGCCTCCGAATCGCGGACATACGGCAACCACGCGGCCAGGGGCAACACGCTGAAGCGTGCCATCACGTGTCCCACATACAGAGCTGCGAAGAGTCTCGGCATCGACAGGCTTGCGAGTGCTAAATACTTGCCGCTGAGTACGAGTGCCAAGGCCACCGCCGCATAGGTGCCCAGGCGACTGTCCTTCATGATCGCCAGGCGCCGTTCGCGCGTGACACCGCCACCGAGTCCGTCCGCCGTATCAGCGAGACCGTCCTCGTGAAATGCGCCGGTCACCACGATTCCCGCCAGCAAGGCACACCAGGGCGTGAGCGCCGCTGGCAACAGAGCATGCCCCAACCATGCCGCAGCGCACGCCACGGCCGCAACAATGGCGCCAACCAGGGGAAACAGGCTGGCCGACTGCGCGAGGCGTTCGGGCTCCGCGTGGCTCCAGCGCGCAACCGGCAGCCGCGTCAGAAACGTCAGCGCGGTGCACAGCAAGCGAATCAGGGGCATCGATAGTCCGCCACCTGATCTGTCTGCGAACCGCTGAGCGGAGCCGCGTCCGGGCTATTATCCACAAATAAACCAAGAATTTTATTCACATTTCATCCTGTCGGAACGGGCGGCCTGCCGATGCCGCATCCGGAATGCTGGAACAGGATCATCCACACGGCGAGCGACAACCGGCATTGTACGGTCTGCGAACGTCGCACATCGACCTTAGCCCACGGACCGCGCAGCGAGGTCCGTTGCCATTGCCAATCTTGGCCATTCATCCATCTCTGCCGGAATCAAGCGACCGAGCCGGCCGCCCGACGACGCCTCGGCGCAGCAACCTTCAATCCGGCACTTCCGGTTCATTGAGCACCTGCGGGTCGGCGTGGATCAGCGAGTTGCTCGTGCGATCGGTCACCTGCAACATCACGTTGATCAGCATCTGCTGGGAATTGCGATTGGTGAAGGAAACCGATCGGGCGTCGGCCGCGATCTGCGGGGGACCAATCTGGTAGCGTCCGTCATTGGTGTAGATGCCACTGATCACCAGGTCCTCGCGCGTGTTCTTGCTCAGTTGGTAGACCATCAGCGTACTGCTCTTGCGCACGATCGAGACGTCGGGCGAGAAGGAATACAGGTAGCGACGGTCCGGGGTGTTGCCGCCAAAATTCGGGGTTGCCTGCACATCGACTTCGATGACCAGTTCGGCCGGCACACTATCGTTGTTTGCCATCGCGCTTTTCTCCCAGGTAACGAGTGTAGTAGTTTACAAATCCAGGCTGGCGATATTCCATCGCCAGCAATTCACGCAGCGGTGCTTCGGCATCGGCGATACGTCCGGCCGCCGTCAGGGCCCGCACCCATGGATCGAGCACGCGGCGATCGTGCGAAACGGGGGCCACTTCTTTAAGCAACTGCACAGCCGCATCGATGGCCATCCGTGACGCCGCCGCATCATCCGCAAGCTCGGCGCGCAGCAATTCGGTGCGCGCTGCGAGCGCGCGGCTAAGGGCGTCATCCGGCCGGGTCGCGATCAGCGGCAGCAGCAGTCCCTTGGCGCCATCAAGATCGCGGCGCGCGTTGCCGACGCGCCGTTCGCGCGCCGCCAGCGCTGCACGTTGCAGAGTAGCCAGGCCCAGCAGCCGCGCCCAGTCCGCGTTTCCTGCCTGCCGCTCGACCAGTTTGGATAAAATGGAAATTGCGGCATCGTTCTGACGTGCGCTTTCGGGATCGGGCAACTCGGCGAGATCGAACGTCACTCTCTGCAGATAGGCGTAGGCCTGATCACGCTGCCAGGAAAGGTTGGCCGGCTCCAGCCGCACCAGCTTGACGATGCGCGCTTGGGCAGCGTCGATCGCAGCGCGAGCGATGGCCATCTCGCCGGACGCAAGCGATACCTGTGCCAGTTGGAAATCGGCAACAACGTGCCGATGTTCGAGATCAGGATCGCTTTCGCGCAGCGCACCGGCACGGCCGATCGTCTGTGCTGATTCCGCGTACAGCGCTCGCGCACCGCGCAGGTCGCCGCGACTGTCCTGCACATTGGCCGACCAGGACAAACTGTCGGCCAATTCGAGCAAGGCGCCGGCATCGTCACTGCGCCGATCGATCACGCGTCTCTTTAACGCGATCGATTCGGCGAATTCCGTCCCGGCGGTCGGCAGGTCGTGTTGACGGAATGCAAGCGTGCCGAGATTGTTGTGCGCGTAGGAGAGCTCGATCCATGCGTCCGGATTGTCCGGCTGCACATCCATGAGGTGCCGCGCACGGTCCAGGTATGCAGTCCATTCAGTCCGCGTGCTGGCGTAGTCGCGCCGCTGCAGCGCTTCGTAACCCAGCCAGTAGTGTCCCTTGCCATTCACCCGCAACAAATCTGCATTTTCAGCGTGACGCATCAATCCGATTTTAGTTAATTCTGTACTTTTTATGAATGCGTCATTGCCGGCCGCAGTATCGCCCTTGACGAGACGGATTTCACCGATCTGCAGGAGGCCGTCGGCACGCAGGGCGATGCGCTCGGGATCGGCAGGATCGGCAGCCGAGGACTCCAGATAGGCCAGCGCCGAACCGGCAATGCCGTCGAGTATGTCCAGTCGCCCCAGAGGACGCAGGCGGTCGGTCGCTTCGCCGAGCATGTAGCCAGCCAGACGCTCTGCTCCGGCGCGTTCCTGTTCCGCACGCGCCTTCAGTTGCCAGGCAGCGATCGCCGCGGTGCATGCCGCCAGCGCCAGCACGGCGACGACGGCAAACGACAGACGCCGTCGCCGCTCGCGTTGATGTTCACGCGCTCTCGATGCCAGCACGAGGGCTTGCTCCGGTTCCTCCAGCCTGGCAAGTATCGTGGTCCAGACATGCTCAGCTTCCTGCAACGGAGCGCCAGGAGGAATCAGAAAGTCCGCGCGACGCGACTCGCTGTTCCAGCGAGTCGCCAGCGCACGCAAACGCGCGTGTGCGCGCAATAGTTGGCGATTGCCGGCGACCCATTCGCTGACTCGGGGCCAGACGCGCCAGAGCGCTTCGTGCGCGACCTGCACCACCGGCTCGTTCGCGACCAGCTCGGTGGTGAACAATCGCGCATCGACCAAGGCGCCGACGAGCCGACGCGCCGGACCTTCGTCAAAGGCTCGCAATGGCACGGCCAGTCCGAACGCTGCACCTTCGAACTCGTCTGCCAGGTGAATCATTCGTTCAAGCACACCAGACAGGCTCGCGCGCGCGTCGTCATCGACACCGTCGAATATGCTTTCCGCGCGCTGGGCCAAGGCTCCGCTGAGACGCCCCATTTGCAAATAGGCGGCAAAAGACAGTTCGTGGTGACCGTCTACGCGCTCGTAGAGCTCGCGCAACGCATGTTGCAACAGAGGCAGGGCACCCGGTTCGTCGGCAGCGTCGTCAAGCAGCGCATCGTCCAGGCGAACCTGTGTGGCGGTATCGCGTCCGAAGCTAAGCCCCGCCGACTGCGCAGGACGACGGATCATCTGTGCCAGCTCGCCGCGTAACGGCGCCCACAAATCCACATGCGCGCCTTCTGCGAGTAGCGGCGCGGCCGCAGCGCTCGCAAGCAACGCGGGAAAACAATCGCTGCGACACGCCGCGAGCAACAGAACCTGCGGGCAGCGCGCCATGGCCTCCAACGCGGCGAATATCGCCTCGCCATCGCTCGCGGCACTGAGCAGCGCCTCCAGCGGATCCACGATCAGCAGGACTCGGGAATCGACGCCGGCAGGCATGGTCGCATCGGAACGGGCGAGCGCATCGGCAATGCGGCGCTCCAGGGCGTTCGGATCACGACGCAGCACTTCAATCAGCGATTCGCGTTCGACCGGAAGAAATATCGGACGCTGCGCAATGCTCCACTGCAGCAACGCGTCCGCCAGATGCGACAGTGGCGAGTCGCCACCACCGGCACGATAGCTGGCGACCGCGACCGCACGAATTCCACCGCTGCCGCCGGGCTGGGTGAGCAGCGGAATCAACCCTGCGTGCAACAACGATGATTTTCCGCTACCGCTGGTGCCGACAAGCAGGACAAAGCGCACGGCGGCACTGGCTTGCACGACGGCCGCCTGGAGCAGTTTTGCGATGGCGCGCGCGCGGCCAAAAAACAGCGCGTGATCGTTCGCGGAAAATGCGCTCAATCCGGGAAACGGACATGCACGAGCCGAACCCGCGGCGGGCTCGACCAGACTCGCATCGGTAAACACGACGTTCGCGCATACGCGATAGCCGCGCTTGCGGATGGTTTCGATGTAGCTCGGAGCGGCGATGCTTTCGCCGAGCGCACGCCGCAGCACGGCAACGGTTTTGTGCACGGGATTGTCGCCGTAGAACGTACCGGCCCAGCAGCCACGCAGCAAGTCCTCGCTACTGACCACTTGCCCGGCATGCCGGGCCATATGGCACAGCACCGACATTACGCGTGGCTCCAGCGTGCGCGACAGGTCGCCGCGCCGCAGTTGGTTCTGCGCTGGTACCACCAGCCAGTCGCCAAAATGAAATGCGTCTGCGCCCGTGTCGCGCGCCCTGACCGAGTCCAGCATGGTCGCCACCGGTAGACGGATGCGGCGGCGCCGATCGGATTGGCGCACGCACAACAGCAAGATGGGTAACTTTACGGCAATTTTATTTGGTTGGCTATGCGACCTTGTCCCTTTCGGCGCGTGTCGCACATCGCAAGCGTTGGCGATGTAGCCGATCGCCATGGCGCGATCCGTTCGCCGGCGTCAAGGTGACGGGGGGAATGCTATCGGCGAATCTTGGCCTCGGCATGGAACGCCGATCGGACTCGCGGCCGGAACCTGCGTTCGGTCCGATCGTCACACTGCAGAATCTGTGCTTCGATGTGGCGCCTGCCAGCGCAGCAGAGCAGGCGCGCCAGTCCTGACAGCAAACGCCCGGGCGGCCGTGGAACCGAAACGGGGCGCGTGACGCCCCGTCTCTTGTGCCAATGCCGCTTATTTTGCCTTGTGCGTTTCCGTCGTGATCTGGATCTTGATCTCATCGCTGACGTTCGGCGCGTACTTGCCGATGCCGAAATCGGTCCGCTTGATCGTGGTCGTCGCGTCAAAGCCCGCGGACGGATCCTTCGCCATTGGATGCTCACCGATCTTGTTGATCGTCACGTCGAGTACGGCAGGTTTGGTCACGCCGTGGATGGTCAGGTCACCGCTGACCTTCAAGCCGTGCTCGCCGGCTTTTTCCACCTTGGTACTCTTGAACGTTGCAGTCGGGAACTTGGCTGCGTCGAAGAAATCCGCGCTCTTGAGGTGGTCGTCAAGCTTGGTTACGTCGCTGTCTATGCTGTCGATCGGAATCGTGACCGAGACCGATGACTTGGTGAGGTCGGCCGTGTCAAGCATCAGCTCGCCGTCGAATTTATCGAAGCGCGCGACCGGGTTGGAGAAGCCAAAATGGTTCCACGAAAAAATCACGTGGCTGTGTGAGCTTTCGAAATTGTATTTGTCCGCGGCCTGCGACGAGGCTGCAGCAAGGGAAATGGCCGTGGCAAGAACGATACGTGCGAGCATGCGTGTGTCTCCGTTGTGAATGTTGGAACAATGCGTCACTCGACGCGGCAAGCCTGGGCAAACGACAGACGCGGATTGCGTGGCCGAATGACGGCCGGATTTCCGTAGCCGATATTGATCAGGAAATTGGATTTGACGGCTGTGCCGGCAAAAAACAACTGGTCGGCCAGATTTTGGTTGAAGCCCGACATCGGCCCGCAGTCCAGTCCCAGCGCGCGCGCCGCCAGGATGAGATACGCGCCTTGCAGGGAAGCGTTGCGAAACGCCGTGTTGTGGATTACATCGGGCTTGCCCTCGAACCATGAGCGCGCACCGGTGTTCGGAAAAAGTTGCTCCATGTGTTCGTAAAAGGCATGGTCGCTGCCGACCAGTGCCGTCACCGGCGCGGCCATGGTCTGCGCGATATTGCCGTCATCCAGCGTGGATTTCAGTTTCTGCTTGGCATCCGCGGAACGGATGAACACGATGCGTGCCGGCGAGCAGTTGGCGCTGGTCGGGGCGAATTTCATGATGTCGTAGATCTGTTGCAGTTGTGCATCGCTGACATCGCGTTCCTGCCAGGCCTGCGCCGAGCCGCGGAAGGTGCGCGCCTCGCGAAACAGCTGATCCAGGGCGGCATCGGATATCGGAGTGTGCGGCATCGCTCTTCCTGTGGTTTGTGGTGCCGTGCGTGGCAGGACAGCGCGCAGTGTACGGGGACGCCAAAGCCGAGTCATCGCGCCGGCGAAAACAGATTGGTGAACAGCACTCTACAATGCACGCATGCGCCGCGACTGCCGCGGTATCGCCCAGGAACCCGTGAGCCACGCCCAAACCGAATGCTGGGTCATCAGCGACGGAGCCGCCGGCAACGAACGGCAGGCCATCGCGTTGGCGGAGCGCCTTGGCGTGACGATCCGTGTCTGGCGCATTTCGCCATGCGCCCCGTGGTCGTGGCTCGCCCCGCGTTTGACCTTCGCAGCGCGCTGGTCGATGCCGGCTGTCACGCGTCTGGCCTTCGATGCGCCCTGGCCGGCGCTCGCCATTGGCTGTGGCCGCGACGCGGCTTTGTACACTCGCTGCCTGCGTCGCTGGAGCAAAGGGTTTACGTTCACCGTGCAGATACTTGATCCGCGCATCGCACCGCGACACTTCGACCTGGTGGTTGCGCCGCAGCATGACGGTCTGCGCGGCACGAACGTGCTGACTCCGCTCGGCTCGCTGAATCCGATCGATGCCGAGTGGCTGGCGCAAGCGGCGGAGGCAAGCAGTGAGCTCGCCGATTTGCCCCAACCACGAACCGCCGTGCTGATCGGCGCCAGTCGTGGTGCACTGCAGATCGACGAAAGCTGGTGTGATGCACTCGTGGCAACTTTGCGCAGGCGACATATGCGCGACGGCGGGAGTTTCCTGGTCACCACTTCGCGGCGCACACCGGACACCTTGGCCGCACGGCTGCGCGATGGATTCGCGGCGTTTCCGGGGCGCTTCTGGAGTGGTTCCCAGGATGGTCCGAACCCCTACGCCGGCTTTCTGGCGCAAAGCCAGGCAATCGTGGTCAGTCCCGACTCGGTGAACATGCTCAGCGAAGCTTGCGCAGTCGGGGTTCCCGTTTACACTTTGCTGCAAAATATTGCGACGTCGAAACTCGCCTTGCTGCATCGTGCATTGATGGACGCCGGCCAATTGCGATTGCTCGACGCGCCGACCGACTCCGAAACTCCCGCGCCACCCGCGTTGCGCGAAACCGCGGCAATTGCCGACGACGTTCGACGTCGCTGGCTGCTGCACAACTCCCGATAGAAACGGCAGGCCCCGCGAGCGAGCGCGGCGCCCGGGCAAACCGGTCGGGTGAGTCGTCAGCTGAAGGGCAGGCCCAGTTCCGCTGCCACGCGCAATACGTCGGCAGTCGCCGTGCCCAGGCTCGAATCACGGCGAGTGATTCGAGGCCGCGCATCGAGGGTACACGCGAGTGCACGTTGCAGCAGCACGCTGTGCGCGCGCAGCAGCGCCTCGCCCTGGGAGGGCGCCAACAAGGACGCATCGGTCGCAATGCGCAGCAAACCGTCGCTGCTGGTCTTGAGCAGCAGCGCGGGGACTCGTGCCGAATGCGCCAGCACCAGCGCCTGCACGAGAAACTCGATGTCGAGTAACGCGCCGGCGCCTTGTTTGAGATCCAGTTCCACATCGCTGGATCGATCGCGTTCGGCGCGCCAGCGCGCACGCATCTGCGTCACATGTGCGAACACCTCGTCGGCATTGCGCGGGTGTTCGAGTATCTCGGCACGGGTCTCGGCAAACCGGCGCATCAGTGAGAGGTCGCCGCCCAGGCAGCGCGAACGCACCAACGCCTGGTGCTCCCAGGTCCAGGCCCGATCGCGCTGGTAGTCGGCAAATGCCTGCAGACTCGTGACGAGCAGGCCCTTCGCGCCATCAGGACGCAAGCGCACATCGATTTCGTAGAGCCGTCCGGCCCGGGTCAACGTCGTCAGCAAATGGACGATGCGTTGGGCGATGCGCGCGTAATAGCGCTGTCCGTCGAGCGGTTTCGGACCGTCGCTTTCGGCCTGACCCAATGCACCATCGTACACAAATACCAAATCCAGATCGGAGGCGAAGCCCAGTTCGGCGGCACCCAGGCTGCCATAGCCGAGCACCGCCAGGCCGCAACCCTGCCCCAGGTGGCCGGCGAGTTTTCCATGCTGGCGCAAGGCATCGCGTTCGGCATAGCTGAGCACCGCACCGACGATCGCCTCGGCGAGTGCGGCCAGACGTCTGGATGTCGCGACCGCATCCGCGCGCTGAGCGAGAAACGCGAGCCCGAGGCGAAAACCCAGGCTATGCTTGATTTCCTGCAGCACCTCGATTTCGGTTTCCGCATCCGCGTCGTCCAGCGTCGCGAGGCGACGGGTGATTTCCTGACCGATCGAAGCGCGGTCGACGGGTACCTGCTCCAGACGCGGATCGAACAGATCATCGAGCAGCAGCGGGTGCGCAATCACGCGATCGGCCAGCCATGCACTGTCGGCAAACAGCGCGATCAGGCGTTTGCGCGCGCCCGGCTGTTCGTCCAGCAGGGAAAGGTAGACGGAGCGCCGCACGATCGCGTGGAGCAGGCGGACCAGCCGCTCCAGACATTCGTTCGGGGCGCGGCTTGCCGCAGCAGCCATCAGCAATTGCGGCATCAGCAAATCGAATCGTTCGCGCGTACGCGCCGACGTGCCTCGTACGGCGGGTGATCGAATCAATCCCAACAGGGCATCGCGCACTGGCTCCGCAGGAACGAATCCCGCGGCGGCGAGCGCACGTGCATCGCCCTCTTCACTATCCAGACCGCGCCACAGGTCGATCCAGGCGGTTGGCATGGTCGCGGTTTCGTCGCGCTTGAGCGGCGCCAGCAATAGCGCAAAATCCTCGCTCACAACGCTGCGATGCAGCGCCAGGGCCCGATCGAATGCGGCGCTGTCGGCATAATCGAGCGAGACAGCCAGTCGCTCACGCAGCAGCACATCGTCCGGCAACGCATGCGTCTGTTCGTCGCGCAGCATCTGCAAACGGTTTTCAACGCGGCGCAGGAACAAATAGGCCTCGCGCAGACGCCGCGCGCGCGCGCGCTCAAGCACGCCGAGCTGCTCGCAGGCAGCGAGCGCCGGCAGTAGACCACGCACCCGCAGCGACGGTTCACGGCCGCCGCGTATCATCTGCAACAATTGCACAATGAATTCGACTTCGCGGATGCCACCGGGGCCCAGTTTGAGATCGTCGGTCAAGTCCTTGCGCGCGACTTCGGCGTCGATCAGCGATTTCATTTCGCGCAGTCCGGCGAACGCGCTGTAGTCGAGATAGCGACGATAGACAAACGGCCGCAGGGTTTCGGTAAGGCGCTTGCCGGCGCCAAGATCGCCCGCGACGGGCCGTGCCTTGATCCAGGCGTAGCGTTCCCAGTTGCGCCCTTCGCGCTGGTAGTACTGTTCCATCGCCGCAAAACTCAATGCGACGCGGCCCGCCGTCCCGAACGGGCGCAGGCGCAGATCCACCCGATAGACATAACCATCGGCGGTTACATCGGCGAGCAGTTTCACCATGTGCTGACCAAGGCGAGTGAAGAACGCCTCGTTGTCGAGCACGCGCGCGCCATCGGTCTGACCATTTTCGTCGTAGGCGAGAATCAGGTCGACGTCCGACGAGAAGTTCAGCTCGCCACCACCGAGCTTGCCCAAGCCGAGCACCACCAGTCGCTGCACCACACCTTGTGCATTGCGCGGCATGCCATAGCGCGCCTGCAACATCGCTTCGGCACTGCGCAGCGCAGCATCCAGGCAGGTCTCGGCAAGTGCCGTCGAACCCGCCAGGGTATCTGCGACATCGTCGAGTCCGTTGACGTCGCGCCAGATCAGCCGCAGCGCTTCGCGTTTGCGAAACCGCCGCAATTGGGAAAATTGCGTGGATTCGTTGCGTTCGTCGGGGTCGAGCAGATGGGCGCGCGCATCGGCCGGGCGCGGATCGCTCATGAGAATCAGCGCGGTCGGCGCCAGCAGGGATGGGTCGCGCTGGAAACAGTCGAACGCGAAATCGCTGGCCAGCAAGACGCGCTGCAGTTGCTCGGCCACGCCGACGTCGTCGTAGAACGGAACCCCCGCTTCACGGCATCGCGCCAGCAGGCGCACATAGCGGGACTCGACAAATTCGGCGAACGGCGGGGCGGGATTCGGCATGGGCCGCCGATTCAATCAGATTTGCCCGACGATTGCGCGTCGGATGGCGTCGATTTCACAAAAAAATGGTCCGTCCAACCGGGGTCGGGGCAAAAATTCCGGCATGGCGTGTCAGGTTCCCGACAAACAAAGGGCCCCTCTCCGGAAAGAGGGGCCCTGCAAAAAACGCCCGGCTGACTTAATCGATCACGGCTGGAAGCCGTTTGCGAAGATCAGGTCCGATGCGCTGCACGCGCTGCCGTAATAGAGGCGTATGTCATCGAGCCAGAAGCCAGTGCGGTCGACCGATGTATCGCTCTTGAAATGGAAGCGGAAGGTCACGCTGCGACCGAGGAAATCCGCCAAATCAACGCTGGAGCGTGTCCACGCCGTACTGAAATCGCCGTGCCAGGCAATGACGGCGCCGAATGCTCCGTTGGCGTTCATCGTGCCGTTGTAACCGCCTGAAAGGAATCGGGTGGCATTGGCCGGAACCGTCCCCTGCGCGGCCAGGATGTCGCTCCAGGTGGTGCCGCCATCCAGTGAATATTCCAGACGCGTACCGTCATAGTTGGCTTCGGTGAAATAGCGGATATAGAACTCCAGCGCCGTACTCGCCGAATTCGGCACCGCGATCGGCGCCGTCGCGGTCAGAAAGCGCTCGCTGACATTCAGCGGATCCGGCACGAACCAAGAATGCGTCGGCGAGTGCGCCTGGGTCGTGACCTGGGCGAAGTTCGCGCCAACTGTACCTGTGCCAGTGGC
The DNA here is from genome assembly GCA_039934615.1 of Tahibacter sp. GTDB lineage: Bacteria > Pseudomonadota > Gammaproteobacteria > Xanthomonadales > Rhodanobacteraceae > Tahibacter. The sequence goes on along the minus strand of JBDTLV010000015.1, from coordinate 41,552 downwards.
GTTCCACGCTGCGGCGCCCGCCTCCACGTCGTCGCTGAATGCGACGGTATCGGGTCCGACCGGGGTGACGGTCTTTTGCACCGTATTGTTGTCCTGCAGGCCGCTCGCGCAGACGCCGCTGCCGCTGCCGTTGGAATCTTCCGAGCGCACCACGTAGTAGTACGGAGTTGCCGGATTCAGCGGCGTGTCGGTGATGCTCGTTCCCGTCACGCAGGTCTGGATCGCATTCGCTGCCGACGGCGTAAAGCCTGCGGTGGTCGAACGGAAAACGTTGTAGCGGACCTGACCGCCGGCTCCGCAGTTCGGCGTCGCTGCGGCCCAATTGACGTTGACGCCGCAGGTCAGACTGCCCGAACTCGTCGCGGACGTCGCACCGGCGAAGGTCGGCGACAGCGAGCACACGCCCGTTGCCGTCGCGCCGCTGCAGGTGCTCTGCGGCGATTCGCAAGGCTCGGCGCTGACCGAGGCTACCTTGTAGGAATAGCTGGAGCCACCCGAGACCGTGTTGTCCGCATAACTGGTCACATTGTCCACTTCGGCAATCTGCGAAAAATTCGTACCCGGGCAGGCACCGGCCGAACGGAACACGCGATATTTGGTGATGCCGGACACCGCAGTCCAGCTCACCGTGAGCTGATTTGCCGCGCTAGCCGTCGCCGTCACACCCGTTGGTGTGGCTGGCTGGGTGCACTGGCCAATGCCGTCGACCGTATCTGCAGTGCCAGCGCCAGCGGGGTCGAGATAGCTCTTCAGCGCCGTCGTCGCCGTGCCGCCGCCTTCCCATGCATGCGCGAGCTTGCCGTAGAAGTCCGACAGGTTCGCACCGGTCGCGCCGCATGCCGAAGGCCCGCCGCTAAGCACGCCGATCAGACGCTGATTGGCATTGTACAAAGGTGAACCGGACGAACCCGGCTCGGTCACGCCCGGCACGACCGAAGTCGGTGGCGGTGTGATTCCCGGCAGCAGCGGCGGCGTCGGATCCCAGAACGCGTGCCAGTGAACACCGACACCGGACGAGATATCGCCGCTGGTCATGTTGGCCTCGACGAAGGTGATCCGCTTTTCGTCGACGTTTGGATGGTGGATGCCCGCGCACAGACCGACCGTCGAGGTGGCGTCGACGGGGGCCGAGCACGGCGCTGCGATGTCGCGACGATCCCAGCCAGCCCAGAACAGGTTGTAGGCCGGGTTGGCCGGAGCCAGGAATTCCAGCAGGGTGTTGTCGGATCGGGTATTGCCCGCACCCGAACCGCCGGCAAACGGACTCTGCGTCTGCGCAAGGAATCGCACACCGTTCTGGGTCGTGCTCGGTCGCGGCACGATCGTTCCGCTCGCCGGTGAACCGGGCGTGCGGCAGGTCGCCGATTCATAATTCCAGTACGCCACCAGAGTCGCACCGACGGTGTTGTTGTTGACACTGCAGTGGCTGGCCGTAATGAACAACATGCGACGATCGTTCGCGGTGTTGTTGAGCAACGAACCGGTACAGGTATCGGTGCCGCCTACCGTATAGGCGGCGACGGAGCGACGCGGGCCCTGCCAGGGATCGCCGGCAGCGAGGCAGGCAACATCCATGTTGCAGGCGCCGGCTTTGCAATGCTTGGCCGTCGCGCCGAAGCCGCGATAACCCTGACCGACCTTGACCAGATTCAGCTGCACCTCGGCCTGCTTGCCAGCCGGCACGCTCAACTCAAGAACAGCGGAATTGGCAAGAAGTACCGCCGTCCACAATTGGCCCGAGGAAGAATTGTCTTTTTCAGTAAAAGGTCCGATCGACTGACTTCCGTCCAATGCCCGGATGGTCAGTACTGCGCCGGCTGGCAAATGAAAGGGGTTGAAGCCGAAATTCAGATGCGCGGCATCCGGTGTGTCGACTTCGAACGTCCAGGACAGGCTGCCGTCGGACTTGGTGTCCCATTGACCGTGCCCTGTCGGATTCACGCTGACGTCGCGTCCCACCGCAAAGCGGTATTTCTGCTCCTTGAAATCAGTCAGCGCATCTTCCGCAGCGACCTTGTCCATGTCGAGCGCGTCGAACCCGAGTTTCGTCTTGGCCGAATCGAATCCAGCCGCCGCGGCCGTGCCCGCCAGTCCCATCATCAACGCCAGCGCTGCGCCGGCTGCATAGAGTCGTTTCATCGTTTGCTCTCCCAGGGTCGCTGCGTAAGCTCGCTCGGTCCAGGGCGACCGATCGCCGCAGCTAAGCACTGGATTCTGCGCAGTGCGACCACGCAATAAATCAGTCATTGGCCGTACTGGCCGTACTGCCCGGAAGCGCCGATTTGTCAGTCGCAAGGTGTCGCTCGGCCTACATCGCATTGCGCTCCGGGATCAGCCGAAGGAATGGCGCGGGCAAAAAAAAACCCGCCGCAGTGCGATCCGCGGCGGGTTTCCCTCCCGGCAGGCCCTGGGGCCTGCGCCGCTCCATTGTGCGGGAAGGTACAGCCCAGTCACGCCGCAGCGCAGCAAGCACGGGAATCGGGAATCGGGGCGGCTATTGGGCACGTCGATTCTGCGCAACGGTGACGCCCCACCGATTTTCCAAGGCGATGATGCCAGCCGCGCCGCTCGTCCGCCGCCGAGGTGGTAATACCCCTCCGGCATAACCGCATAACCCTGCATCCTTTCCGCGCAAGGACAGTGACGCCCAGAATCGCTGCAAGGAACGTTTGGACGTCCAAACGAATCGGTGTCCCTCATGTCCGCCAGCGCAGCTCCGCTTACCGCTCCGCTCTCCGATGACAAGGTCGGCCTGCTGACGCGCCTGACGGATGGCCTGGACTCGCCGGCACTCTGGTGGCTGTCCGGTTACGCGGCCGCACTGGCTACCCATCCCAACGCCAGCCGCGTCCCGCTTCCGGGTCCTGCGCGAGAGGCGTCGGCCTCGCAACGCCTGACGATCGTCTATGGCAGCCAGACCGGCAATTCGAAAAGGCTTGCGGAACAACTTGCCGGGCGCGCCGAATCGGCAGGCCTTGCGGTGCGGCTGCTGCGTGCGGACGCCTACCCGATCCGGGAACTGGCGGCGGAACGTCTGCTGTATGTCGTCATCAGCACGCAGGGCGATGGCGATCCGCCCGATGACGCGCGCGCGTTTGTGGAATATATCGCCGGCAAGCGGGCTCCACAATTATCCGAATTGAAATTTGCCATTCTTGGGCTCGGCGACAGCAGTTACCCGCAGTTCAGCGCGATTGCGCGCAACCTCGATGCACGACTCGCTGCGCTTGGCGCCAGCCGGCTTTTCGAGCGAGCCGACGCGGATCTGGATATCGACAGCGTAGCGACTCCGTGGCTGGACCAGGCTCTGCAGGCCGCCCGCGAAACGATCAAGTCGACCGTCGCGCGGTCCAGCGTCACGGCGCTGCGTCCCCTGCCCGCCGCCATCGCGTGGTCAAGGGCTCGCCCTTACGCGGCAGAAGTGCTGGCCAACCAGCGCATCACCGCACGTGACAGCTCGCGTGACGTTCGCCATGTGGAAATTTCCCTGGCCGGCTCCGCACTGAGCTACGAACCCGGCGACGCGCTGGGCGTGTGGCCGCACAATCCTGCGCCACTCGTCGATGCCGTACTCGCGCAACTGGGCCTGGATGGCAACAGCCATGTGCAGCACGCAACCACCAGCCAGCCTTTGCGGCTGTGGCTATCCGAACAGCGCGAGTTGACCCGCTTGAGTCGCCCGTTCATCGCAACCCACGCAGCGCTGGCAGGCAACGCCGAGCTCAACCGGCTGCTGTCGCCGGACCACAGCGGACATCTGGCGAAACTGCTGGCGGACTATCAGATCATCGATCTGCTGCGCGCCTATCCCGCTGCGTGGTCAGCCGAGGAACTGGTAGCCGCACTGCGACCACTTGCGCCGCGCCTGTACTCGATCGCATCGAGTCAGAAACTGGTCGGCGACGAGGTCCACCTCACCGTCGCACACGTGCACTACGAGGCCTTCGGGTGCGCGCACTGGGGAACGGCGTCGGACTTCCTCGCGCGCCAGTCCGAGTCCCATCGGATACCTGTATACATTGAGCGAAACGAGCGTTTTCACCTGCCAAAAGACCCTTCCCGCGACGTGATCATGATTGGTCCGGGTACCGGTGTTGCGCCCTTCCGCGGCTTCGTCCAGGAGCGCACGGCGGTCGGCGGAAGTGGCCGCAACTGGTTGTTCTTCGGCAATCCGCATCAGCGTCAGGACTTCCTCTATCAGACCGAATGGCAGGCCGCGTTGAAATCCGGCGCGCTGAACCGCCTTGACCTGGCATTTTCACGCGACCAGTTGCAAAAAGTCTATGTGCAGCAACGCATCGCGGAAAACGGCGCGGCCGTCTACGACTGGATCGAGAAAGGTGCACAGGTGTACGTATGCGGCGATGCGACGCGCATGGCAAAGGACGTGCACGCCGCACTGGTCGACGTTGCGATGAACCATGGCGGCAAACCGCGCGATGATGCCGAGGCCTGGATCAACGCCCTGCAGCAGCAGGGGCGCTACGCGCGGGACGTCTACTGATGAGCACGACCCTGTCTGCCGTCGAGACCGTCAAGCAGCAAAGCCGCTTTCTGCGCGGCAGCCTGGTTGAGAGCCTGGCCGATCCGGTCACCGGTGCGCTGCGCGATGCCGATACGCAGTTGCTCAAATACCATGGCAGCTACCAGCAGGACGACCGCGATCTGCGCGAGGAGCGTCGCCAGCAGAAGCTCGAACCGGACTATCAATTCCTGATCCGCCTGCGCTTGCCGGGCGGCGTGGTCTCGGCGGCGCAATGGCTGGCGCTCGATGATGTCGCCACACGCTATGCGAACCAGTCGCTGCGTATCACAACACGACAGACCTTTCAGTTCCACGGCGTCATCAAGCGGGAACTGAAAACCACGCTCGCTGCGATCAATGCCAGCCTGATCGACACGATCGCCACCTGCGGCGACATCAACCGCAATGTGCTGGTCGCGGCAAATCCGCAACTGTCACGCTTCCACGCGGAAGTGTATGAGCATGCAAATGCATTTTCGCAGCATTTTCTGCCAGCCACACGGGCCTACCACGAAATCTGGCTCGACGAGGAACTCGTTGCCGGAGCAGTCGAAGCCGAACCGATCTACGGCCCGACCTACCTGCCGCGCAAATTCAAGACCGCGTTTGCCGTGCCCCCGCTCAATGATGTGGACGTCTTCGCCAATGACCTGGGCTTTATCGCAATCATCCGGTCCGGCGCGCTGCTCGGCTACAACGTCACGATCGGTGGCGGCATGGGTGCCAGCCACGGCGATCCAACGACCTATCCGCGTCTCGCGGATGTGATCGGCTTCATCACGCCGGAGCAGGTGATCGCGATCGGCACAGCCGTGATTACCACCCAGCGCGACTGGGGAAATCGCAGCGAGCGCAAGCGCGCCCGACTGAAGTACACCATCGACGATCGCGGACTGGATGCGTTCAAGGCCGAAGTCGAACGCCGCGCAGGATTTGCGCTGGGTCCGGCACATTCGTACGCCTTCGAACACAGTGGCGACCAATTTGGCTGGATGGAAGGGAACGATGGGCGCTGGCACCTGGGTCTGCGCATCGAGTCGGGTCGGATTCGCGATCGTAACGAAAAACGCCACCTTTCCGGTTTGCGCGCCATTGCGCAGATCCACAGCGGTGACTTCCGCCTCACACCGAATCAGAATCTGCTGATCAGCAATGTCGATGCGGCTGACCGAGCCGATATCGACGCTCTGGTCGCCGAATACGGACTGGATGGGCACCGTCACAGTAGTCCCTTGCGGCGCAATGCGATCGCCTGCGTCGCGCTGCCGACTTGCGGACTCGCCATGGCGGAGGCCGAGCGCTACCTGCCCGACTTGCTCGCCCGCATCGAAGCGCAGCTCGCGGTACATGGCATCGCCGATGCACCAATCCTGTTGCGCATTTCCGGATGCCCGAATGGCTGCTCGCGCCCCTACCTGGGTGAGATTGCGCTGGTCGGCAAAGCCCCGGGGCGCTACAACCTGATGCTCGGCGCCGATGCGCGCGGTCAGCGTCTCAATCGCCTGTATCGCGAGAATATTGACGAGTCCGCGATTCTCGCCGAGCTCGACCCATTGTTTGCGCGCTATGCCGCCGAACGCGAACCCGGTGAGGGATTTGGCGATTTTCTGCTGCGTTCCGGCATTGTTGCAACTGCGACTATGCGTGTAAATATACCTGTGGAGATGCACACATGACTGCTCCTGACTTGATCAGTGCTGCCGAAGATGCGCGCGCGCTGAGCGAACTCAATGCCGAGCTCGAACGCCTCGATGCAGCCGATCGGGTCACCTGGGCCTTGCAGACCTTGCCCGGGCGTCAAGCGCTCTCATCGAGCTTCGGCGCGCAATCCGCGGCGATTCTTCATCTGGTGACCCGGCAGAAAGCCGACGTGCCCGTCGTGCTGGTCGATACCGGATATCTGTTTCCGGAAACCTATCGCTTCGCCGATACATTGACCGAACGCCTCAAGCTCGATCTGCATGTCTATCGGCCGACCATCGGAATCGCCTGGATGGAAGCGCGCTTCGGCCGTCTCTGGGAACAGGGCGTCGAAGGCATCGACCGCTACAACCGTCTGCGCAAGGTCGAGCCCATGCGCCGTGCTCTCGATGACCTCGGCGCGCGCAGCTGGATCGCCGGATTGCGGCGTGCACAGGCGCAAACGCGCGCTGACACGCAGATTCTCGAATTGCGCAACGGCCGCTGGAAATTCCATCCGTTGGTCGACTGGTCCGATCGGGACGTCTGGCAATACCTGCAGGCGCACGACCTCCCCTATCACCCGCTGTGGGAACAGGGCTACGTGTCCATCGGCGACGTACACACCACGGCGCGCTGGGAAGCCGGCATGCGCGACGAAGACACGCGGTTTTTCGGCCTCAAGCGCGAATGCGGCCTGCATGTCGAGGTATGACTTTGATCACGCCAGGAACACCGTCGAGCGCGGTGAATCCGTACCTCAAGTTCCGGACGACAACATGCGTGACGCGCTGAGCTCCCGTGCTACCGCGGCAGGATGCGCCAACCGGAACGTCGCGACCTTCGCGAACCGCCGCACCGGGCATTGCCGAATTGCGATTCCAGTTTGCGCCATACATTCGAAGTTTGCGTTTTGCGTTGCCCGATGAACCCTATCGCACCGTAGCGGATGCGACTGCCCTCACTCCCTTGATGGAATAACGATGTCACGCTCAGCTGCACTGCCGATCTACACCGACACCTTGAATCCGCCGCACGGCGGCGAGCTCAAGGAACTCTATCTTCCCGCTGCCGAAGCGACATTGCTGAAACAGCTCAGCGCGACGCTGCCCGGCTGGGACCTCAGCGCACGCCAGCTGTGCGATCTCGAACTTTTGCTGAATGGTGCATTTTCCCCATTGCAAGGATTCCTTGGCCGTCGCGACTATGAGAGTGTGGTCGAGCAGCTCCGACTGGCCGACGGCACCTTGTGGCCGGTGCCAGTCACCCTTGACGTGAGCGAGTCCTTTGCTGCGTCGATCCAGCTCGGCAGCCGCGTCGCACTGCGGGACAGCCAGGGAGTTCCCCTTGCCGTCATCGACGTTGACGACATCTACTTTCCCGACAAAATCAACGAAGCGCGCAAGGTCTTTGGCACGACGGACACGACTCACCCCGGCGTCGCCGACGTACTCGAACGCAGCCATCCGGTCTATCTGGGCGGCCGCTTGCGCGGCATTCAGGCACCGCAGCATCATGACTTCAGCGAATTGCGTGACAGTCCCGCGAGCTTGCGCGCCTGGTTTGCGCAGCACGGCTGGCAAACCATCGTGGCATTCCAGACGCGCAATCCGATGCACCGGGCGCATCGCGAACTGACCCTGCGTGCCGCCGAGCAAGTCGGCGCGAAGCTGCTCATCCAGCCAGTCGTCGGCCGAACCAAACCGGGCGATGTGGATCATTACACTCGGGTACGATGCTACAAGGCGCTGCTCAAGCACTACCCGAAGAACGACGCCGTGCTGTCGCTGCTGCCGCTTGCGATGCGCATGGCCGGCCCCCGCGAAGCACTGTGGCACGCCATCATTCGCAAGAACTACGGCGCGTCGCACTTTATCGTCGGCCGCGATCATGCCGGTCCTGGCAATGGTGCCGACGGCAAGCCGTTCTACGATCCCTACGCCGCGCAGGAACTGCTCGCGCGCCATCAACAGGAAGTCGGTATTCGCGTCGTGCCGTTCCCGGCGATGGTGTATGCCGCCAATCGCGACAGCTACATTCCGGTCACCGAAGTGCGCCCCGATGACGAGGTCCGGGATATCTCCGGCACCGAATTGCGCCGCCGCCTGTCGACCGGCGAAGAAATTCCCGACTGGTTTACGTTTCCGGACGTGGTGCAGATCCTGCGTGAGCGCCACCCGGCAAACGCGAATCGCGGCTTGACCTTGTTCTTCACCGGCTTGTCCGGCTCGGGCAAGTCGACGCTGGCCGAAGCGGTCATCGCAGGGCTGCTCGAACGCACCAGCCGCCCGATCACATTGCTCGACGGCGACGAGGTGCGCAAGAACCTGTCCAAGGGGCTTGGCTTCTCGCGGGAGGACCGGGTCGCCAATGTCACGCGGATCGGTTGGGTCGCCGCTGAAATTGCCCGTCACGGCGGCATAGCCGTCTGCGCGCCGATCGCCCCTTACGCGGACACGCGTGCCGAGGTGCGCAGGTTGGTCGAACAGCACGGGGCGTTTGTGGAGATTTATGTTTCTACGCCGATCGAGGTTTGCGAGAGCCGCGATCGCAAGGGTCTGTACGCCCAGGCGCGCGCCGGCAAGATTCCGCAATTCACCGGAGTCAGCGATCCGTACGAGGTTCCGCAGACGCCCGAGTTGAGTCTGGACAGCACCGATGCGGATACCGGGATTCTGGCCAACCAAGTGCTGGCATTACTGAGCAACCGGGGCTTTCTCGGCTGATTCCGGCGGATTCGGCGCATTGCTTCGGGAGGCGCGCCGAGTCATGCACAGGATTCGAAATTTCGGCTGAGCCTCGCGCTTTCACCGAGTCTCCGGTCAGCGACAGAGACGGATCGCCGGCTTGAGGGATTCAACACGCAAACCTGCGCGCACTCGTCTCAGATCAAATTGACTCGTCCATCGAACGTGCAGGAGTGGATCTGTCCACCCCTGCACAATTCAGCACGCGTCAGGCGGCCCGCGCCCGCGCCGCAATCACCGACTTCGCAACCGCGGCAGGACTGACCGATACCGGCTCGACACCGCCCGTCAGGGTGCGCCAGTGCGGCGCCTGCGGCCATTCCGGCGTCGAGACGCCATCGAGCACGCGGCGCAGACTGCGCCGATCCAGCTGCGGTGCCAGTTCGGCAACGAGGTCGAGCGCGTAGTCACGCAGCACGCGATCACGACGCAGGACGACCCAGGTCGTGCAGGTTGGAAACAGACCCGGTGCCGGCAGCGTTTTCAGATCGACGGCATCTTCAGGTGTCATCGCCATTTCGGCGAGTACGCCAACACCGAGTCCGGCGCGCACGTAGGTCTTGATCAGGTCGGCATCCCGCGCGGTGATCGCGATGCGCGGCAACAGGCCCGCACCGAGAAACGCGCGGCGCAGCGACGAATCCGGTTTGAGCGAGGACTCGTAGCTGACCAGCGGGAACTCCGCCAGATCATGCAGATCCGGCGCGCGATCCAGGCGCGACAGGGCATGCGTGCGCGGCACAAGCACGTGCCGATCCCAGCGGAAGAGCGGCACCGCGAGTCCGCCGGCTGGCACGCTGCCCGCGGTGCTGACAATCGCGATATCGGCTTCGCCTCGTTCGAGCAAGGCCAGCACTTCGGCATCGCCCGCGGGTTTCAGGTGCACGCTCACTTGTGGATAACGCCGCTTCAGGCTGGTGATCGCATGCGGCAGCACGAACCGGGCCTGGGTATGCGTCGTGGCGATGCGCAGCTCACCTTGCGCTTCATTGCGCAGGTTGGCCGCAAGGGCACGGATATTGGCGGCTTCGGCGAGGATGACGCGGGCGCGGTCGATGACTTGCACGCCGGCGGGAGTGATGCGCTCAAGGCTCTTGCCCTTGCGCGCGAAAATCTGGAACCCGAGTTCATCTTCCAATTGCTTCAATTGCTTGGAGATGCCCGGCTGGGTCGCATGCACGCGCTCGGCGGCGAGGGTGATGTTGAGACCGGAATCGGCAATCGCGATAAGGTAGCGGAGCTGGGTCAGGGTCATGTTGGCCGTCTCTGAGGAGATCGCAAGCGCTGCGCGGTCGAGGTCGCCGTAATGGCTACGTAATTGGTGCGCCAGGCGTAACAGGTGAGATTGGCAAAATTCATCGGTTTCATGTCGCAACTCCTCGGGTAGGGCCTGCCGATGCCACTTTCAAGGTGGCTATCGGCGCGGCGGGATTCGGTTCGATCATAACGATAGTGCATTTGGACGTCTATACGTCCGCAACGTATTCGCGGCATCGCACATGCCAATCCGGCATATGTGCGGCATGCATGCTTATTTCCCTGCGATCGCGCAGGCAAGCAGCATGATCGCCAGTGGTGCGCAATCCGTTCTCGATGGACGACGGATGCGCGACGCACCGACCCAGCGGACCCGCCGATGCCCCGACTCTATCCAATTTTTGCCGAGCTTGCAGACCGACCAGTCCTGGTCGTCGGCGGCGGATTGGTGGCCGAACGCAAGGTCAAGGCGTTGCTGGAAGCGGGCGCCACGGTACGGGTTGGCGCGCCGGAACTGACTCCGATCCTGGCCGAATGGGCGGCGAACGGCCGTATCCGGCCGATTTCCGGCGAGTTCGACGATGCCTGGCTCGACGGCGTCTGGCTGGCGATTGCCGCGACCGATCACCGCACCGTGAACGCCCGAGTCGCGGCAGCCGGTGCTGCCCGGCGGATATGGGTCAACGTGGTCGATGACGCGGCACTGTCGACCTTTCAAGTACCCGCTGTCGTCGACCGCGCCCCCTTGATCGTCGCGATATCCAGCGGCGGCGCAGCGCCCGTACTGGCGCGTCTGGTCCGCGAACGTATCGAATCCTTGTTGGAATCCTCGCTGGGCCCCCTGGCGCGGCTGGCCGAGACCTGGCGCGGGCGCATCCGTGGACGCCTCGCCGATCTCGGCCGGCGGCGCCGCTTTCTCGAACGCGTATTTCGTGGCGAAGTCGCTGCGCTGGTGCGCCGAGGTCGTGGCGAAGATGCGCAAACCTTGCTTTCGAAACAATTGGATGATGCAGCGTCTGAACCATCGCCGCAGGGCAGCGTGATTCTGGTCGGCGCGGGCCCTGGAGACCCGGGATTGCTGACCTTGCGCGGTTTGCAGGCACTCAATGAAGCCGATGTGATCCTGCACGATCGACTGGTCAGTGCCGACGTCCTGCGGTTGGCGCGACGCGATGCGCAATTCGTCGAAGTCGCCAAGGAAGCCGGCACGCACCACACCACGCAGGCAGGCATACACGCGCTCCTGCTGCAGCACGCGCGAGCCGGGCGACGCGTGGTTCGCCTCAAAGGCGGTGATCCCTTCGTGTTCGGCCGCGGCGGCGAGGAGCTGGAATTCCTGCGCGCGCACGACATCGCTTACGAAGTCGTGCCCGGAATTACCGCCGCGCTGGCCTGCGCCGCTTATGCCGGAATTCCATTAACCCACCGCGACCATGCCCAGTCGGTGCGTTTTGCCACCGCGCACTGCGCACAGTCCCTGGATGCGCTGGACTGGCCGTCTCTGGCTGCGGAGCGTCAGACGCTGGCGCTGTACATGGGCGTGGCGAGCCTGGACACGCTGCGCACCAAACTCATCGCACACGGACGCAGCCGAAGTACGCCGTTCGCGCTGATCGAAAACGGGTCGCGGCCGAATCAGCGCGTGGTGCTCGGCATTTTGTCCGAATTGCCAGAAGTGGCAAAAGCAAACGCGATCCAGTCACCGGCCTTGCTCCTGCTCGGTGAAGTCACGGCGCTGGGTGCAGACCTGCACTGGTACGGTGCCGCACCGCTGCAATCCCGATCGAGGCCACAGGCTTACGCGACCGCCGCGTGACCGCGCGGTACACCCCAGATTCCACTCTCGGCAACGGACATCCAGCATGGCCATCTTCGACAGCATCCTCGACACGATCGGCAATACACCCATCGTCAAGCTGCACCGGCTTGCACCGAAAGGTATCGATCTGTACGTCAAGATCGAAGCCTTCAATCCCGCGGGTTCCGTCAAGGACCGGCTCGCGCTCGCGATCGTGCTCGACGCGGAACGCAGCGGTGCGCTCAAACCGGGGCAGACAATTGTCGAGGCGACGTCGGGCAACACCGGCATTGCGCTCGCCGCGGTCTCCGCTGCGCGCGGCTATCCGTTTGTTGCGGTCATGACCGAAACGTTCTCGGTCGAGCGGCGCAAGCTGATTCGCGTCTATGGCGGCAAGGTAATCCTGACGCCCGCCGCCGAGCGCGGCAGCGGCATGGTGCGCAAAGCCGAGGAACTCGCCGCGAAGCATGGCTGGTTCCTCGCGCGCCAATTCGACAATCCGGCCAATCCGGCCTGGCACCGCAGCACGACCGGACCGGAAATCCTGCGTGATTTCGCCGGCAGGCGGCTGGACTATTTCGTCAGCGGCTGGGGTACTGGCGGCACCATCACCGGCGCCGGTGAAGTGCTCAAGCTGGCGCGGCCGGATATTCGCATCATCGCCAGCGAACCGGCCGGCGCGGCGCTCCTCTCGGGCAACGAGTGGAAACCTCACAAAATCCAAGGGTGGACACCGGACTTCCTGCCCGGCGTACTGAGCCGCACGATTGCCGACGAGATCTTGCCGGTCGAAGATTTGTTGGCGCGCGACACCAGCCTGCGCCTGGCGCGCGAGGAAGGCATCTTCGTCGGCATCTCCGCCGGCGCGACACTCGCCGCCGCGCTGCGTGTGGCGGAATCCGCGAGCGCGGGTTCGACCATCCTCGCGATGCTGCCCGACACCGGCGAGCGCTATCTGTCGACGATCCTGTTCGAAGGCGTCATCGAAGGATCCGACGACGAATGGCTGGCGACCCTAGAACCGCGCGCGGTGCAGGCGGCCTGACAGCGTTCACGGCACGCCTCGCAGGCGATCGCACGGAAGATCTCTGCGCTAGTAGTCGAACACATGTTCCAATTTGAACGGAGGCTGCGACAGCGTGGCCACCGCACGATCCAGCGCGGCGACTGGCACCTGCAGCGCGACGCGGCGGAACTGCGGTTGGGTCATGATCGGTTCCGCGAACAACAGGTTGCCGAATTCCGCCGGAACCTGCCAGTCCACCGGGGCCCAGGCGGTGACCAGGATCGCGCCGCGATTTCCCGCGATCTCGACAAAATGCGCACCTGCGGCGGAAAGCACTTGTGCATAATGGGTAAATGGCTCATAGCGAGGCAGGCTGGCGAGAACGCTGGCGTCGGCCTGCGTTCCGAGCACCTTGAACAGCGGCAGTTGCGTGGCGACATCCGTCGGCACATCGCGCAGCGCGACCACGGTGTTGTCGGTCGCAACGCCGTAGCTCGCATGCGTCGCCATGCCGATCGCCCAGCCATACAGCGCCTTCGCCCCATATTCCGTGGTCAACGCGTACTTGCGTTCCCACTTGCGCAGCGCGCCGTCGCCCCACCAGCCTGTGTCACTCCAGACCTGTTTCAGGCGCGCGCCGAAATCGAATTCGTACCACGGCCGAAGCCGGATGAAGTCGACGTACTCCTGCGCCACCTGTGCAGCGAGGCGATCTTCGGCAGTGGTTCCATACACCGCCGTCGCATTGCTGAGTCGCCCGATCAGCGACTCGTAGCCGACGCGCATCGAATATTCCAGGGTCGTGCTGGCGCCAATCACCCGGATCATCGTGTGGTATTCGTCATTGCGCGGATACGCGCGTGTCGCCGCGTCGACGTAGCCATATCCGCGCCAGAACTGCCGCACATGGCCAACGAACGGAAAAGTCTCGGGCGGATCATGCTTGACCCAGTCCGCGTATTCGGCCGAACTGAATACGAGGAACCACTCCGGATAGGTCAGATACGTCTGTTCGATGCCGCGCCGATCAGCCTCCGGCGCTGCAATGGTCATTTTTTCTTTGTCCACAACCGGCTGCGCCAGCAAGGCCGTCCCCGCCAGCAGCAGAACTGACGCCAGCATTCGCGCGCTGAGCTTCATGCGGCCTCCACACGCGGCTTGTGAAACGCCATCAGGAGATTGTCAGATGGGTCATTCGCCTGCCGCAGGCGCTCGCCGCTGTCGACGAAACCCGCGGCGCCGATCCGCTCGCTCCACACGCTGATCGGCTCGAAATAACGCAGCTCGGCCTGGTTGCTGGCCCAGGGCAATTGCAGGCCGGCGTTGAACACCGTGTGGGCGAGCGACACGAAGTCGCGCATCGCCTCGCTGGTCACGTCGTGATCGCGCAGCACGAATACGCCACCGGGTCGCAGAATGCGGTGAATCGAGGCAAGCAAGGCCGGCAGGGTCGCAGGCTCCGCGTGATGCAATCCGATGTAGCACGTGACCAGATCCACGCTGGCATCCGCCACGTCGCTGGCGGCAATCGGCGCGTAGTCGTTGAGTGGTACGAAGCGTCCGGCAGGCGCCCATTGCCCGCGCTCCACCAGATCCACCGGCGATCGGCCCGGTGCGACATCGTTGATCAGCACAACCTCGCCATCGAGCTTGATGGCTTTGCGCAGCGCGCGCACATAGCGCCCGGTAGTTCCTATTTCCACATAGCCATTCCAGCTGCGCCGTGCGCCGAGCAACTGCGCGGTCTGGCGCGCCATCTCCGCTTTCTGCTTGGCGAGCGACGGCAGCGCATACGTCAGGTCAGCCAGAAATGGCTTGATTTCGGGCAGTTTCAGCTGCAGATCCCGATAGATCGCCTCGTCGCTGCCTTGCGTAGCGCAGGCTTCGCGGATCAGGGTATGGAAGCGGTCTTCCGGGTAGAGCCGGTAGATATTCTGCAGAAAGCGGTAGAACGCATCGCGCAAGCGCACGTCGGCATAGATGCGTTGGAATTCGCCATTCGCGGGAACCGGTGACGAAGCTTGGGAATCCTGCATGTAGTAAGTGTCCCAAAGGCTATTTCTGAAACGGAAATCCGGATCGAGTTTCGCCTTCAGGTCGAATAATTCCCGTGCGCGCGGATAGGCGCGGTGGAATTGCTCGCTCGTCGCGTGGATTTGATACGGCAGATAGTAGCTGCCGTTCATCGCAAGCGCGGCATCGATCAGTTCGCGCGTCCAGACCGCCACGCGTTCCTTCGCGTTGGCCCGCGTGCGCTGCTTGTAGTACAGCACAAATGCAAAACTTTCCTCGCGCGCCCAGGCAAGCATGGAGCCGGCGTCCGGCAGTGCGTGCCGCACGGAGATATTCAACATGTTCACCCGATGGCGCTGCAGGATCTCGGCCATGCGCGGCACGAATTCAGCAAATCGCGCGACCGGCACGAAATACTCCTGCAGCACGTAAGTGGTGAAGCGGCGCGATACGGGTTCCAACTCGGCCACGTCGTAGCCGGCCTCGAAATTGCGCCAATGCACGGCCGGGCGCATATACAGCAAGTTGTCGACGATATGCTGTTTGCGCCACTTGCCCAGCGGCGTTTCCGATGCAGCCCAGATAAAGTAGCGCTGCAGCGGATAGCTCGAACGCTGCGGCATCATGCGGTGCTTCACCGTTGCAGGCTTGTCGGTCTGGCGCCAGGTAACCGAGCGGATGCGCCGGTAGTCCGGCGGGTAAATATCGGCGTTGTGCATTAACGCGTCTTTCGCGCTGCGCACCAGGGCATGAAAATGCTCGGGATAGTCTGCGACGAACAGGCGTTGCGCGGAGCGCGCCATGCGCACGTTGTCGGCCAAGTCGAATTCGGCCTCGACGATGACGCCCAGTCCGCCATAGCCGCCAATTGCCCCAAAAAAGATTTCGCTGTTCACTTCGCGGGAAGCCTCGACCAGACGGCCATCCGCCAGCACGATCGCAATCGCGCGCACGGACAGGATCAGCGGCCCCAGCCCGACGTATCGCCCGTGAACGTTCACGCTGAGCGAGCCACCCACGCTGAAATTCGCGTAGCTCTGCATGATCTTGACCGCGAGTCCGTGCGGATCGAGGAACTGTTGCAGATCACACCAGCGCGCGCCGGCCTGCACGCGCAGGGTACGTTCCACCGGGGCGAAGCGCACGATCCGGTTCAATCCGCGCAGGTCCAGGTGCAGGCTGTCGGGGCTCGCCGTTTGCCCACCCATGCTAAAGCGACCGCCGCCGATGGATACGGGGCCACGCGTGCGCTGCAGCGCATCGCGCACGTCTTCCACGCTGTGCGGCGCGACGACCGCCCAGACGGGAATCGGATTCAGGCCCGTGACGTCGTTGATAATATGCTGCGTTTGCGTCATAAAATACTTCGATACTATCCAGAAATTGGCGGGTATCCGGCGCGCCGACGGCGCGGATCCGCGCCGTAGCGGTTCTGGCCACGGCTGCCGCGCAGGAGCACCAGCTCGACCGCAATCCAGGCGGGCCCGAGCAGCGGAATCAGCAGCAGCAGCAAACGCAGCGCGGAGTGGTCGCGATCGTGCAGGCGCCGGCAGGCCAGCGCGAACAGCAGCCAGAGCAATGGCAGGTGCACGAACCAGGTGGCGCGGTAGCTCACCCAGGTTTCCAGAGCAGCCCAGGCGGCGATGCCAAGCAGGGCAACCACCGCGGTGGACGCGACATAGGTGCGCCGGCGCAGACGGCCGGCAGGCAGCAGAAAATTCAGTGCGGGAGCGGGCATGGGTCGCGGCGTGGGAGTGCGTCAGTGGTCGGTTCGACGCGGCGATAGTGCCGGGGCCACTCACGATCCACAATGCCCGTCGCAACGGCGCCTACATGCGGCGCGGCTCCGCGGTGGTCGGTTCAAATCGGTTGCGGCGACGCACCGCACGCGGCACGTCGCCGGAGGGACGCAAACTCACGTTCCGTGTTCGGGTTGGGCGGCGGCGCGCACGACCAGATTGCGACCCTGCTGCTGCGCGTTCCAGGCCGCGATCAGCGTGTCATAGCGCGTGCGCCCGATCGCATTGCGGAACTGGCGTCTGACGTGATCGTAGGACGCGCGGTATTCGGTGAATGCACTGTGGGGTCCGAGCACCATGGCGACCTCGCGGGTGGAAAGACCGGTTTCTGCGGCGAGGGAATCCAGATCGATGACCTGGGTAGCAAAGCACGGCGCCGCGATCAAACTCAGAGCGAGGGCGAGCAACTGCGTTTTCATAAGTCCTCCAAAAGGCCGGCTGCGGGCCGGATGCCGCGCGATCCGTTGATCGCTCGTCGATACGCTGCATCGACATGCCTATTGGATGACGAGCGAAGTGCGTTCGTTGCGCGCACCGGCGATACCGGCAACTGCGGTACAACGCGCACGTGACTTTCGACAGAACTGCAACAAGCACGCGCACCATCGACTCGTGCCACGCGCAATTGTGCGCAATTGCGGCAACCTCGGCGCGACGCGAAGCAGGTCGGAAGTCATGTGTTGCCGGCCAAATCGGTGAGAGCCCAGCGCGCAAATGCGCTGGCCGCAGCCCGCAGTCTCCTCAATTTCTCCATCGGCGCTGCAATCTCGGCGGTCATGCTGGAACCAAGAAGACTGGAACCGTTCCAGATTCCAACCCGGAGACTGTCATGCAAAGCCGCCACGTGGCCTTCATGCTGATGCATGCGATCGCAGCATCCAGCGCCTGCGCCCAGGCACCCGATCGCGTCGAGCGGCGTCCACCACCGCCGGCCGAAGTCGCGCGCCAGCTCGGACTGGATGCCAACCAGACTCCGCAATTCATACAGATCCTCGAAGAGCAGCGCGGCAGGATGCGCGCGCTGCGGGAAGCCAACGAGGCCGATCGCGCCGTGGCGCATGCGAACAGGGAAGCGCTGCGCGAGCAAACCCAGACGCGCCTCAGGGCGCTGCTGACGGCCGATCAGCTCGCGCGCTTCGATGCGATGCGGCCACCGCCACCGCCGCCAGGTCCGGAACCGCCTGAACATGACGGCCGACCGCCGGGCGCACGCTGAGACAGGGCGCGCCCCCTGATCGGCATGCGATCCAGCGGAGCGCTTCGACCACCGGACGCGGGAGAGCTTGTTGCCAGTACGATCGTCGAGGGCACGTTCGACCGACGTGGCGCGTGTGGCGCGGGCATCGAGGCCACCCAATTCCCATCACGTCGGTCTTGCGGCAGTACGGAATCCGTGGCTACACGGTTTCGTCGAATTTGTAGCCAACGCCATAAATGGACTGAATCGGGTCGTATCCCGGGGTCGCGTCAGAAATCTTGCGACGCAGGTTTTTTACATGGCTGTCCACCGTTCGGTCGCTGACGACACGATGATCGGCGTAGATCACGTCGAGCAGCTGATTGCGTGAATGCACCCGACCGGGACGTTCCAGCAGGACCTGCAGCAGGCGGAACTCGACCGGTGTCAGGGTCAGGCGCACGCCCCGCACTCGCGCCTCGAAACGCTCGGCCACCAGCTCGAAATCGGGCTTCGCCGCGATGCCGCTCTGCCAAGCGTGCGCACGTCGCAACTGCGCACGCACGCGGGCTACAACTTCGCGTGGACTGAACGGCTTGCACACGTAGTCGTCGGCGCCGAGTTCCAGTCCGAGCAGGCGATCGATCTCTTCGATGCGCGCAGTCAGCATGATCACCGGAACGGTGGAGAACTTGCGCAGTTCCCGGCACACGCTGAGCCCATCAACGCCGGGCAGCATCAGATCCAGGATGACCAGGTCCGGCGCGTGCTCGGCGATCCACGCGACCGCGGCATCGCCACGGTCCAGATGCTCGACCAGGAAACCATCCGCGAACAGATAGTCGCGCAGCAATGCGGCAATCTTCGGCTCGTCTTCGACGATCAGAATGCGCTGCTGGCTCATGCGGCATCTCCGGCACAGGGCAGGCGTACGCTGATGCGCAGTCCACCCAGCGGCGAAGGCGACGCGAGAATCGTGCCGCCATGCGCAACAACAATACTTTTACAGATTGCCAGACCCAGCCCGGCACCGCCACTGGCGCGATTGCGCGATCCTTCGCTGCGGAACAAGCGTTCGAACAGATGCGACAGATCGGCATCGGGAACGCCCGGCGGCGTGTCGTCGAAATGCACCTGCCACGAGTCTCCGAGACGCTGCGCCTGGATGCGGATCCTTCCGCCAGCATCGCTGTAGCGCGCCGCATTGGCGAACAGATTGCCACAGAGCTGGGCCAGTCGTTGTGGGTCTGCCTGGATCGGCATGGGGCCAGACGGCAGCGACAGTTCCAGGTCCAGACCCTGCTCGCGCAATGCCGCATTGTTGACATCCGCGCAATCGCGCAAAAGGGCCGCCAGGTCGAGGGATTCGAAGTGGAAGGCCAGGGCACCGACGTCGGCAAGAGCCAGTTGGTAGAGATCGTCGACCAGCGCAGTCAGTCGTTCGGTCTCCACGCGCAAGGATGCAATCGCCGCGGGCGTGTAAGGCCGTACGCCGTCTTCCAGCGCATGGATCTCACCGCGCAGGATGGCCAGCGGCGTGCGCAACTCATGCGAAATGTCGGCGATCCATTGGCGCCGCGCCTGACTGGCCTGCTCCAGCGCGAGGGCCAGTCGATTGAAATCATGCGCCAGCGCGCCGATTTCGCCGCCCTGCACCGCCACACGCGCGGCGTAGTCGCCCGCCGCGAGGCGCCGCGCGCCTTCGGTGACGCGGCGCAGTGGCGCGAGCAGACGCGCACCGAACGCGACCGACGCGAGCAAGGCGAGGATCAGGGCCACCGCGCCGGCGGCAACGGCGATCCACGCCTGATTCTGCACAAACGCAACATTGTCCTCTCCGCGCAAACGCGGCAAAGGCATCAGTTTCAAGTGACCGACGATATTGCCGGCGACGATGATCGGCAGATCGAAGTCGGTCTGCCCGGGATCTGCGGCACCGGCGACATGCGCATTCTGCAAATCCAGTAGAACAAGACGCGCCGGCAAGTCCAGGCCGCCCGCGCGGCGCGGTGGCGGCGGACGTTCCGCGAGCGGCGGCGGTCGTGGTCGCTGGCGGCGCGGATCGAGTCGCTGATCAGGCCTCGGATCAGGGCGCGGGTCGGACCTCGGATCGAATTCGTCGCGGGGCGGTGGCGGATCATCGGCCGGCGGCGGCGGATCGCGCGGTGGTTGCCGGTCGTCGTCCGGCGGTGGTCCGTCGCCGTTCAGACCGGCCCCCACCAGGCGCAGCCAGACGGCCGGCCGATGCCGCAGTGCTTCCCAGTCGCCAACCTCGCGATAATGCGCCGCCAGCGCGCCGGCGATGGCATTCGCATGCTGCCGATCCAGCGCATTGAGGTAGTCCAGCAGGCCGCGGCGGAATGCCTGCTGTTGGACCAACAGCACGCCAACCAGCGCCGCGACGATGAGTACGGCGTTGAGCAGGAACAGGCGATGCCAAAGACGGAGGCGCACGTCGACACAGTAGCGATTGCGCGCCTGGCGGGGAACCGGCGATGCCGAAGTTCCGCAATTTCTTCACGATTGTCGCCGTTGACGAATCTCCACAATCTCTGCGCATTGCTTCCTTATTGGGGCGTCAGTCTGTGCCTCAGGCGACTCGGGGAACGACGATGAGAACGGGACTTTGCTTTTTTCTGGGCATGCTGGTGGTGATCAATGCCACGGCGCAGAACCGCGTGGTCGACTGGGAGAGCGCACAGGTCCATCCGCTGGAACTCACGCCGGATGGCACTCGCCTGCTCGCAGTCAACACCGCCGACCAGCGCCTTGAAGTGTTCACTGTCAGTGGCGACGGCAGTCTGGTACCCATCGCGTCGATTCCGGTCGGCGTTGAACCGGTCAGCGTGCGTGCGCGAGGCAATGGCGAAGCCTGGGTCGTGAACGCCTTGTCGGACAATCTCAGCATCGTTGACCTGTCGGCCCTGCGCGTATCGCGCACGCTCGATGTCGGCGATGAACCGGGCGATGTGGTATTTGCGGGTAATCCACAACGCGCGTTTGTCAGCATCGCCGAGGCCAATCAGGTCAAGCGCTTCGATCCGGCGGATCTGACCGCGGCGCCGAGCGTGATCACGCTGCTCGGGCGCCGCCCGCGCGCGCTCGCCACCTCGCCCGACGGCGGTCGCGTGTATGTCGGATTCTTCGAATCCGGCAATGCCAGCAGCATTGTGGACATTCCCGGCGTCTCGAATCCGAATGGCCCGTATGGTGGCCAGAATCCGCCGCCGAACAGCGGCATCGCCTTTGATCCGCCACAGCTGGTTGGCGCGAATGGCGCACCACCGCGCGTAGCGCAGATCGTGCGACGCAGCGCAGCGGGGCAGTGGCTGGACGGCAACAATCGCAATTGGTCGAATCTGGTGACTTGGAACGTGCTGGATCACGACGTCGCGCTGATCGATGCCACCACACTCACCGTCAGCTACGCGGACCGTCTGATGACCACCGTCATGGCCCTCGGCGTCAAGCCGGATGGGCGCGTCGCGGCGGTGGGCACCGAGGCGCTCAATCAGATGCGCTTCGAACCGAAAGTGCAAAGTATCTTTATGCGGGTTCAGATCGGCTCCTTCGATCCTGCGAGTCCGGCTGCCACCCAGGTTGCCGATCTGAACCCGCACCTCGACTACTCCGTGCGCAGCGTGCCGCAAAACGTGCGCGACCAATCGATCGGCGATCCGCGCGGCATCGTATGGCATCCGGCGGATGGCCGTGCCTTCGTCTCTGGCATGGGATCGAACAACGTCGTCGTGACGGACGCCAGCGGTGTGCGCTCGGCGCGCATTGATGTCGGTCAGGGCCCGACCGGACTGGCCCTGAACGCGGCCGGGTCACGCCTGTATGTGCTGAACCGCTTTGACGCGAGCATTTCGCGCATCGACACGGGCACCCAGACGGAAATCGGCCGCACCACGTTCTTCGATCCGACGCCGTTGGCGATCAAGCAGGGCCGTCCTCTGCTGTACGACACCCACGCCGGCAGCGGCCTTGGCCAGATCGCCTGCGCCAGTTGCCACATCGACGCAAAATCCGATTTTCTTGAATGGGATTTGGGTAATCCGCAGGGTTCGCTCAAGGCTGTCAACCTGCCCTGCCCGCCCGGCCAGAGCTGCGGCGTGTGGCATCCGATGAAGGGGCCGATGCTGACCCAGAACCTGCAGGCGATCGTGCCGGCCGGCGCGATGCATTGGCGCGGCGACAAGGAAAATCTGGCCGCCTTTGCGCCCGCCTATGTCAGCCTGCAGGGCCGCGACAGCGAGCCCAGCCCGGCCGACATGCTGAAATTCGAAGACTTTGTCAAACAGGTCGCCTACGCGCCGAATCCCAATCACAACGCCGATGGCAGCCTGCCGGCGAACATCGCGGTCACGGGTGGCACCGGCAATCCGGCCAATGGCCGCAACATCTTCCAGACCCAGCCGGTGCTCGGCGGCGGACCCTGCACGGTCTGTCATGCGTTGCCGCTCGGCACCAGCGATATTGTGGATAATCCACAATTGCCTTTGGCCCCGCAGCCGACAAAAGCGGTACAGCTGCGCGGAATGTGGGACAAGGTCGGCTGGTCCAAGACCAGTCAGACCAATCTGCGCGGTTTTGGCTTCAACAGCGATTCGGAGTTCGACAGCCTCGGCGCGCTGCTGCTGGCCGGTTTCAACTTCGGCCCTCCGGCCACGGCGCCGCAGGCACGTCGCGATGTCGAAGCGTTCATGCTGAGCTTTGATACCGATACGGTCGCCACCGTCGGCAAGCAGATCCAGTTCAATGGCAGCAACAATTCGGACGCCACATTGATCGCGAGGCTCAACGCCTACATTGCGCAAGCCGATGCCGGCAGCGTCGGACTGGTCGCACAAAATGCAACACGCGGCTTTGTGTACGCAACGCAGGGCGTGATGCTGTCCGATCGCGAGAATTCACCGGCCACACCGACTACGCTGCGCACCGCGGCGACCGCGGCCGATCCGTTGACCTTCACGGTCGTGCCAGCGGGAACGCAGTACCGCATGGGCGTCGACCGCGATGGCGACGGCTATTTCGATCGTGACGAACGCGACAACGCCGCGCACCCTGACAATGCGGCGTCGATACCGGAGGGCTTCTGTCGCGCCGACTTCAACGCGGACCATGTGCTCGATTCAAACGACCTCGCCGCCTTCATTGCCGCATACAACGCGAATCAGGTGCGCGCGAATGTCGACCATTCACTGGGCGTCAATGGCTTGCCGACCATCACGCCTGCCGACCAGACGGCGTATCAGAACAGCTACAACGCGGGCTGTCCGGCGGTGGATCGGTTGTTCACGGATCGGTTCGAATGATCCCAACAGGGTCCGAGACTCTGTATACAAACGAGATTCCCTGACCCCGCGTGCCGTTCATGGTTCGATACCTCACCACGAACGTATGGAGTTTTTGTGGACAATTCCCGAAAACCCGCACCATTCGCCCTGAGGTATCGACGGGTGATTGGTGCGGCGCCAATCGCCCGTGGCTCGGTAACTCGCGCGCCGGTCATAGCGGAGAGACATTGCCTGACCAGTTGAGGTCGCAGATTGCGCTAAACGCCCGATTGTCGGCGTTGCTACCCACCACTTGAGTTCTACGGTCCCGACTGCCGCCGCAGCGCGTTCGCCTCGAAATAGCTCGGTGACGTCGCCCGTGGCAGATAACGTCCGGCGCCGCGCTGCGCACGCAGGTCGCCGTCGTGCCAGACGATCTTGCCGGCGGCGATGGTGCTGCGCGCAATGCCGGTGACGGTGCGGCCTTCGTAGACGTTCGCATCGACGTTCTGGTGATGCGTCCTGGCGGAGATCGTTCGCGACGCCTGCGCGTCCCACAGCACGATGTCTGCATCGGCCCCGACTTCGATCGCGCCCTTGCGCGGATAGAGATTGAAAATGCGCGCCGCGTTGGTCGAGGTGACCTGGACAAACTCGTTCGGCGTCAGACGGCCACTGTTGACCCCGTAGTGCCAGAGCAGCGACATGCGGTCCTCGATGCCGCCGCAGCCATTCGGGATCTTGGTGAAGTCATCCTTGCCGGCGGCTTTCTGTGGCGCACAGAAGCAGCAGTGATCGGTCGCCGTGGTGTGGATATGTCCCGCCTGCAACCCTTTCCACAAGGCATCCTGATGTTCCTTCGGTCGGAACGGCGGACTCATCACATGCGCCGCCGCGCGTTCAAAATTCGTGTCGGCGTAAACCGAATCGTCGATCAGCAGATGTCCTGCAAGCACTTCAGCGAATACCCGCTGGCCTTCGCCACGCGCACGCGCGATCGCCTCCAGCGCCTGTTTCGCGGAAACGTGGACAATGTACAGCGGCACGCCGATCACCTCGGCGATGCGGATCGCGCGGTTCGCAGCCTCGCCTTCGACCGCAGGCGGGCGCGACAGCGGATGCCCCTGCGGACCGGTGATGCCTTTCGCGATCAGTTCCTTCTGCAGCTGGAACACCAGCTCGCCGTTCTCCGCATGCACGGTCGGCAGCGCGCCGAGCTCGAGGGCGCGGCGAAAGCTGTTCACGAGTATTTCGTCGTCCGCCATGATGGCGTTCTTGTACGCCATGAAATGCTTGAAGCTCGCAACGCCGTGCTCTCGCGCAAGCAGGCCCATGTCGCGATGCACGCTGTCGTCCCACCAGGTCACTGCCACATGAAACGCGTAGTCGGACGCCGCCTTTTCCGCCCAGCCTCGCCAGGCATGGAACGCCTCCATCAGCGACTGCTGCGGATTCGGGATCACGAAATCGATGATGCTGGTCGTGCCGCCCGCCAGTCCGGCCGCCGTGCCGGTGTAGAAATCGTCGCTGGCGACGGTTCCCATGAACGGCAGTTCCATGTGCGTGTGCGGGTCGATGCCACCGGGGATCAACAGCAATCCGCCGGCGTCGACGACTTCCGCGCCGGCGCTTTGGATATTTGTACCGATCTGCACAATCGTTCCACCGTCGCAGAGCACATCGGCGCGGTAGCTGTGCGTGGAATCGACAACGGTACCGCCGCGGATCAGGAGGGCCATGATTCAGCTCCGGAAGCTATGGATTTCAATGCCGACGATTAAAACAGAATTTGGCGCACGGGCGCAGCGGATTGCACGCTACGCCAACGGCTTGAAAACGCACAACGCGCGTCGGGTGCGCAACGAACGAGTTTCGAAGGCTCGGTTGTCCCGCGCGAGCTGGCTCGATCGAGGGTACGCCGTGTGTCCTGCGCAGCTTGGCATTCAGGGTCCGCCGCGCTGAAGGTCGGGCGTTGCGGATCATCTTGCCGACGCCTGATTTCAGCGCCGGGCAAGGCGCATCAGCAGCGCATACACCGATGCCGAAATCCCCAGCCCGGCAAACCAGGCATAGGTGTACAGGATCTTGAAGAATTCCGGCACGCCGCCAAAGCTCGCCGGGAATGCCGCATTCAGGAAGCCCGGCAGATTCGGCAGCACGCCGCAAAGCAGCGCGATGACCGCAGCGGGGTTCCAGCCACCGCGATAGGCATATTCGCCACGCTCGGCGAACAAGGCCTGGGTATCGAGTTTCATGCCACGCAGGAAGTAGTAGTCGACGAGCATGATGCCGGCGACCGGTCCGAGTAGCGCCGAATAGCCGACCAGCCAGGTGAATATGTAACCTTGTGTACTGGCGAGTATTTTCCACGGCATCGCGAGCAGCGCAATGCCGGCCGTGATCAGTCCACCGATGCGGTAGCTGATGCGGCGCGGTGACAGGCTGGCGAAATCATAGGCCGGACCGACCAGGTTGGCCGCGAGATTGCAGCACATCGTGTCCAGGGTCAGCACGAGCAGCGCGACGCCAACGCCGAGACCCGTAAAGCGACCCGAGAGATCGACGGGATCCCAGATCGCCTTGCCATAGATCACGACGGTGGCCGATGTGACGATCACGCTCATCAATGCGAGCAAGGCCATCGGGATCGGCAATCCGATCGTCTGGCCGAGCAACTGGTCACGTTGCGAACGGGCGAATCGGGTGAAGTCGGGAATGTTCAGCGCCAGGGTTGCCCAGAATCCGACCATCGCGGTCAACGACGGCCAGAATACGGCCCAGAACTGCCCGGCCTTCGCGCCGCCGTCGACGAATTGGGAAGGCGTCGACATCATGGCGCCGAAGCCGCCGGCGTGATTGAGCGCCCATGCGACCAGCACCAGGCACATCACGATCTTGACCGGCGCGGAAATCGACTCCAGCCAGCGGATCGATTCGGTACCGTGCACAACGAAATACAGTTGCAATGTCCAGAATGCCACAAAACAAAGCAGCTGCGCGAGGTTGATGCCGAGCCAGGGCAGCGGATCCGCGTGCAAGGCATTGCCGGTCAGAATGTTCACCAGGGTGTAGATCGCGAGTCCGCCGAACCAGGTCTGGATGCCGTACCAGCCGCAGGCCACGATGGCGCGCAGTAGGGCGGGCAGTTTTGCGCCCTGCGTGCCAAACGACGAGCGCACCAGCACGGCGTACGGAATGCCGTATTTCGCGCCGGCATGACCGATCAGCAACATCGGCACCAGCACGATGGCGTTGCCGAGCAGTACCGTCGCCACCGCCTGCCACGGCGACATGCCTTGGTCGATCAGGCCCGCGGCAAGCGTATAGGACGGAATGCACATCACCATGCCGACCCACAGCGCGGCGTAGTGATACCAGGTCCAGGTTCGTTGGGCCGGTGTGGTCGGCGCAAGATCGGCGTTGTAGAGCGCGCCTTGTTCCCTGATTTCTGCACTCATCCGACGATCATCCCCCGATGCGTTGTGTGAAACCCGTTCCGCCATCGCGGGCGATGACGAGCAGGGAGCTGGTCTTCGCGACCCGTGTGAATCTAAACCGGCTCCGCCACCCGCCCCGGATTATTCGGATGCGTGGTCCAGTTCGCGTAACCGCCATCGTCGACGCGTTGCATGCTGATGCAGTTGTCGACCGGACAGACGTGCATGCACAGGTTGCAACCGACACACTCGTGGTTGATCACTTCGAAGTGCCGCTTGCCGTCCTTCTCCCGCGTGATCGCCTGATGCGCGGTATCTTCGCAGGCGATGTGGCAAAGTCCGCACTGGATACATTTATCCTGGTCGATCAGCGCCTTGATGTCGTACTTGAGATTGAGGAATTTCCAGTCGGTGACGTTCGGCACGGCGCGTGCGCGGAAATCCTCGATGGTCCGATAGCCTTTGCTGTCCATCCAGTGCGACAGGCCTGAAATCATGTCATCGACAATACGGAAACCGTAATGCATCGCGGCGGTACACACCTGCACATTGCCCGCACCGAGAGCGATGAATTCGGCGGCGTCGCGCCAGGTGCCAATGCCGCCGATCGCGGAGATCGGCAGGCCCGGAGTTTCCACGTCGCGTGCAATTTCGGCGACCATGTTCAACGCGATCGGCTTCACCGCCGGGCCGCAGTAACCGCCGTGGGTGCCTTTGCCATCCACGGTCGGGGTCGGCGCCATCAGATCCAGATCGACCGAGACGATCGAGTTGATCGTATTGATCAGCGACACTGCGTCAGCCCCGCCGCGGAACGCCGCGCGCGCCGAGGTGCGGATGTCGGTGATGTTCGGGGTCAGTTTCACGATGCACGGCAGCCGGCAGTACTGCTTGACCCAGCGCGCGACCTGTTCGACGTATTCCGGAACCTGGCCGACTGCCGATCCCATGCCGCGTTCGGACATGCCGTGTGGACAGCCGAAATTGAGCTCGACCGCATCGGCACCCGTGTCCTCAACCATCGGAAGTATATTCTTCCACGATTGTTCGTCGCACGGGACCATCAGCGAAACCACCATGGCCCGATCGGGCCAGTCGCGCTTGACCTGTCTGATTTCGGCGAGGTTGATCGCGAGCGGCCGATCGGTGATCAGCTCGATGTTGTTGAGCCCGGCGATGCGCTGGCCGTTCCACTGCACCGCACCGTAACGCGAACTCACGTTGACGACGTGCGGGTCGAAGCCGAGCGTCTTCCAGACCACGCCGCCCCAACCAGCCTCGAACGCCCGGATCACGTTGTACGCTTTGTCGGTCGGCGGCG
Source organism: Tahibacter sp. (assembly GCA_039934615.1). Taxonomy (GTDB): domain Bacteria; phylum Pseudomonadota; class Gammaproteobacteria; order Xanthomonadales; family Rhodanobacteraceae; genus Tahibacter. The sequence continues at coordinate 13,513 of JBDTLV010000015.1, read as the reverse complement.
CGGACGCCAGCCAGAACGGGTTCGGCGAACGGATGCCGACGAAATTGCTGTTCAGATCTGCCATGAAATTCTCCGTCAGGCGGCGCGCGCGCGCTGCTGGTTCAATTCGCGATCAATCGCCCGTGCGGCGCGTTTGCCATCCTCGACGGCCTGGACGGTCAGATCCACCTTGCCGCCTACGCAGTCGCCACCGGCCCATACGCCGGGCAACGAAGTTGCATAATCTGCATTGACCACAATGCGTCCATTGCGAATTTCCAGCACTTCGCGAATTTCCGCCGGGGCGGTTTCGGTGGCCGCCGCCGTCACGCCCTGCAGATCACCGCCGAGCGGCGGCACGAGCATCTGGCCGATCGCCTTGAGCACGGTGTCGGCGTCCAGTCGCAATACGTCGCCGGTGCCGAGCAGGCGTCCCTGTTCGTCGAGTTGGGTGTATTCGAACTCCATGGCCGAGACCGCGCCGTCGTTGCCCAGCACGCGCCGTGGTTGCGCCCACTCGATCACGGTTACGCCTTCGGTCTTGGCGAACTGCTGTTCCGCCGCGGTCGCACTCATCGTCGCCGCACCGCGCCGGTAGACGAGACTGACCGATTCCGCGCCCAGCTTCTTGCTCTGCACGGCGGCGTCGATGGCGGTATTGCCGCCGCCAATCACCACGACGCGGCGCCCGACCGACAGGCGGTTCAGATCATCGCATTGACGCAGCTCGGCGATGAAATCAACCGCGTTGCGCACGCCGCGCAACGCCTCGCCTTCCACACCCAGGGCGTTCACACCCGTCAGGCCCATGCCGAGGAAGACCGCATCGAACTCCGCTCGCAGACCGGCGAGGCTGAGATTTTCGCCGAGCGATTCGCCGCAGCGCACCTCGATGCCGCCGATCGACAGCAGCCATTCCACTTCGCGCGCGGCAAAATCCAGCACCTTATAGGCGGCGATGCCGTACTCGTTGAGACCGCCCGACTTGTCCTGCTGGTCGAACACCGTAACGGCGTGCCCGGCACGGGCCAGCGCGTGGGCGCAGGAGAGTCCCGCAGGCCCCGCACCGACCACCGCGACGCGCCGGCCGGTTTCCGGCCCACGCTGAAACAATGCAGCATTTTCCTCAAATACCCAATCCGTGGAATAGCGTTGCAGCGCACCGATCGCGACCGGTTCGGCGGCGTCGTGATTGCGCACGCAGGCGCCTTCGCAGAGGATTTCAGTCGGACAAACCCGCGCGCAAATGCCGCCCAGGATGTTCGCGCCGAGGATATCCAGCGCCGCCCCCTTGAGATTGTCGGTGCTGACCCGCTTGATGAAACTGGGAATGTCGATGCCGGTTGGACATGCCTGGATGCAGGGCGCGTCGTAGCAGTAGTAGCAACGCTGTGCGGCGAGCAAAGCACCCTGCCGGTCCAGCGGCGGCGATACGTCGTCGAAATTGTGCGCGAGCGCGGCGGCGGACAGTCGTCCTGCGGCGATATCGGCGTGTTCTTTGCGTGGCATTCGATCTCCTGGGTTGTTGCTTGCCTTGGAGTTCTCTCTCCCCCCTGGGAGAAAGTGGTCCCGCGGGCCGGGTGAGGAAGTCGCCCGTGAAAGGTATCACCGCTCGCCGTGCGCTCCCTCATCCGCCCTGCGAGCACCCACTCCCAAGGGGAGGAGGGAAGTCCTCAACTCTGTGCGCGCTCCAGCATCGCATGCAACAGCACATTCGCGCCCGCTTCGATCCACTCGATCTTGGCGTCTTCGACTTCATTGTGGCTGATGCCGTCGATGCAGGGAACGAAGATCATCGAGGTCGGCGCGACTTGCGCGAGATAGCAGGCGTCATGACCTGCGCCGGAGACAATATCCCGGTGAGAATAGCCAAACTTTTGCGCAGCACCGCGCACCGAAGCCACGCAGTCGGCGTCGAAGGCGACCGGCTTGTAGTAGAAGATCTGCTCGAAACTGGACAGCTCCAGGCGGGATTCTTCCACAATGCGCGCAAGCCCGGCGCGCAATTCCGCGTCCATCTGCGCGAGCACCGCATCTTCGGGGTGGCGAAAGTCGATCGTGAAAAATACGCGGCCCGGAATCACATTGCGCGAGTTCGGGTGCACGTTGAGCATCCCCACCGTGGCGCAGGCGTAAGGTGCGTGCGCAAGACCTACCTGATTCACCAACTGGATCACCCGCGCCGCGCCGAGCAAGGCATCACGGCGTCGCGGCATCGGCGTCGGACCGGCGTGCGATTCCTGGCCGGTCAGGGTCACTTCGTACCAGCGCTGTCCCTGCGCGGCATGGACCACGCCGATCGTCGTGTCCTCGGCTTCAAGTATTGGTCCCTGCTCGATATGCAATTCGAACGCGGCGTGGATGGGTTTCCCCATCGGTCGATCACCGGCATAACCGATGCGCGCGAGTTCCTCGCCCATGGTCTTGCCATCGACGTCGGCGCGCGAAAGACCGTACTCGAGACTGAACACCCCGGCAAACACGCCGGACGCGACCATCGCCGGCGCAAAACGCGAGCCTTCTTCATTCGTCCAGATAACCACTTCTACCGGACGTCGCGTTTGTATGCCGCGATCGTTCAGCGAACGAATCACTTCCAGACCGCCAAGTACTCCGTAGATGCCATCGAAACGTCCGCCGGTAGGCTGCGAGTCCGCGTGCGAACCGGTGATCACCGGCGCAAGGCTGTCATCGCTGCCGGCGCGGCGAGCAAACACATTGCCCATCTGGTCGACGCTGATCGTGCAGCCGGCGTCTTGCGCCCACTGCACGAAAAGGTCGCGGCCCTGCCGGTCCAGATCGGTCAGTGCGAGACGACACACGCCGCCCTTGGCCGTCGCGCCGATGGTCGCCATCTGCATCAGACTGTCCCACAGACGCTGTCCGTTGACGGTCAGCGGCTCGACTTCAGACTTCCAGGCGACGTTCATGGTTCGGTCTCGTTGAGGTCGGATCAATGGTGCGGGTCGGTACAGCGCAGGGAAGACTTGGCATTGGGGTGGAACTCAGGGTCGGCGTGCGGGACAACCTGGCCCGTGCGATCGCATCGCTGCAGCGGGTGACGAGGCCCATGGGGTTCGTCGGCAGCCCGCTGCGACCTTTGCGCACCAGCGCTCGATGCGCTGCACAGTCCACAACTCCACGTTGCCAACACGCGACGTTCCCAGCCGGATCACTAATGCGGCATCACGAACTGCGCACCGGCGCGGATGCTGGTCGGCCATCGCGTCGTCACGGTTTTCATCTTTGTGTAAAACCGCACACCTTCCGGACCGTAAATGTGGTGATCGCCGAACAGGGAAGCCTTCCAGCCGCCGAAGCTATGGAACGCCATCGGCACCGGAATCGGCACGTTGATGCCGACCATGCCGATCTGGATACGGTGGGCGAAGTCCCGCGCGGCATCACCATCGCGGGTGAACAAGGCAACCCCATTGCCGTACTCGTGCGCGTTGACCAGATCGACGGCCTCGTCATAACTGCCCACACGCACGATCGATAGAACCGGGCCGAAGATTTCCTCGCGATAGATGCGCATGTCCGGGCGCACGTGATCGAACAGGCAACCGCCAAGGAAGAACCCATCTTCGCAACCCGAAACCGTATGGCCGCGCCCGTCGACAACGAGTTGCGCACCTTCGTGCACGCCCGTATCCACGTAGCCGCTGACCTTGTCCCTGTGGGCGCCGGTAATCAGCGGGCCCATGTCCATGTCGGCCGCGTCGCCGCGCCCGATTTTCAATGCCTGCACACGCGGCGCGAGTTTCGCGACCAGCGCGTCGGCGGTGGCATCGCCAACCGCAACCGCAACCGAGATCGCCATGCAGCGTTCGCCGGCGGAACCGTAGCCCGCCCCCATCAGCGCGTCGGCGGTCTGCTCCAGATCCGCATCGGGCAGCACCACCATATGATTTTTTGCGCCGCCCAAGGCCTGCACCCGCTTGCCTGCGGCGGTGCCGGTCGCATAGATGTAACGCGCGATCGGCGTGGAGCCCACGAAACTCACGGCTGCGATATCCGGATGCGCAAGGATCGCATCGACCGCGACCTTGTCCCCATGCACCACATTGAACACGCCCGCGGGCAGCCCGGCCTGAGCGAGCCACTCGGCCAGCAGCAGCGAAGGCGACGGATCCCGTTCGGACGGCTTCAGAATGAAACAATTGCCGCAGGCAATCGCAATCGGAAACATCCACAACGGAACCATCGCCGGAAAATTGAACGGGGTGATTCCCGCGACGACGCCCAGCGGCTGGCGAATACTGTGCGAGTCGACCGACGTGCCAACGTTCTCGGTGAGTTCACCTTTTAACAATTGCGGAATGCCGCAGGCGAACTCGACCACCTCGATGCCACGCTGCACTTCGCCCAGGGCGTCAGCATGGGTCTTGCCGTGTTCGGCGGTGATCGCCGCCGCCAAGGCATCGGCGTTCGCTTCAAGCAAATCGCGGAATTTGAACATCACCCGCGCGCGCTTCAGCGCTGGCATGGCGGACCAGGCCGGAAACGCGCCTTTCGCCGCGCGCACAGCGGCGTCGATGTCGTCAGGCGTGGCCAGCGGCAACACGCCGGTCTGCTCACCGGTGGCCGGGTTGTAGACCGGGCTGGTGCGGGTCTCCACCGGCGAAATGCGCTGACCGGCGATGTAGTGAGGGATTGCGACGGGTGCAAGCATGGCGGTTCTCTTGGATGGATTGCCCGAACGTCCACAAGGACGTCCAGTAGACGTTTCTACCAATGTGCGTCGAAGAAAAGATGTGGCGTCATGCAGCGGCGAACCGCCGCGATATCGGGCCTGATCCGGGAACTTCGCCCCGTCAGGCGCGAAGTGCACGCGACGCTGCGATGCGCGCTCACGCCACCACCCGCACGCATTCCCGCACCGCTTCGAACATGCGCTCGAGCTCAGCGTCCGTGGTGATCACTGGCGGTGCGAGAGCGATCGTGTCGCCGGTGAAACGCAGCAGCATGCCGCGCTTGAGTCCTTCCTCGAACAGGCGCAGGCCGCGCACGCCGACCTGACCCGGAATCGGCGTCAGCTCGATCGCCGCAGCGGCGCCGCAATTGCGGATATCGATCACGTTGGGCTCACCGCGCAAACCATGCGCGACGGATTCGATCTTGCGGGCCAGCTCGGCGAAGCGCTCCGGCACTGCGTCTTCGTGCAGGATATCCAGCGTCGCGTGCGCCGCGGCAACCGCAAGCGGATGCGCCGAATACGTATACCCGTGGAACAATTCCACCATGTAATCCGGGCCCTGCATGAAGCTGTCGTAGATCCCCTGGCGCGCGATCACACCGCCCATCGGCACGGTGCCATTGTTCACGCATTTGGCAAACGTGATCAGGTCCGGCGTGACCCCGAACGCCTGCGCGCCGAACCAGTCGCCCATGCGCCCGAAACCGGTGATCACTTCGTCGAAGATCAGCAGGATGCCGTGCTTGTCGCAGATCTCCCGCAGGCGTTTCAGATACCCCTGCGGCGGAACGACCACACCCACCGAACCCTGCATCGGCTCGACGATGACTGCGGCGATCGTGGAGGCGTCGTGCAGCGCCACCAGTCGCTCGAGATCGTCCGCCAGGTGTGCACCCCAGGCTGGCATGCCTTTGGAAAAGGCCATTTCTTTCAAATTGTGCGTATGCGGCAGATGGTCGACGCCGGGCAACATCATCGGTGCGAACATCTTGCGGTTCGCGACCATGCCGCCGACCGAAATGCCGCCGATACCGACACCGTGATAGCCCTTCTCCCGACCGATGATGCGCGTGCGCGACGCTTCGCCACGCAGGCGATGGTGCGCAATCGCGATCTTCAGCGCGGTGTCGACCGCTTCCGAACCCGAGTTGGTGAAAAACACCCGGTTAAGGTCGCCGGGAGCCGCGTCGGCGATGCGTTCGGCGAGACGAAAACTGTCCGGACTGGCCACCTGGAACGCCGGAATGTAGTCGGCGCGATCCAGCTGCGCCTTGACCGCCTCGACGATTTTCGGATGCCGATGACCGAGTGAGCTGCACCACAGGCCGGACAGGCAGTCGAACAGTTTTTGCCCTTCTACCGTTGTGTAATAGGCCCCCTCAGCACCGACCAGCAGGCGATCCAGCGGTCGATGCTGTTTGAAGTAGCGGTTGTGGGTGAACGGCATCCAGTACGGATCGAGGTTCAGTTCGCTCGCTGCGGATGCGGAATTGGCTGACGTCATGGTGTCGGTGAGTCCATGCAAACGGAAGACGGGTGGCGGATAGCCGCGTTACATCGGTGCCGACCCGCGGCGACTCGCGAAGGAGATCGCACTGGACCGTACTACGCTGGACGATTCCGCGCCACGCGGAAGGTCCGGAACGGGCATGCCGGCGTCGACGCGACCCCGGCACTTGGCGACGAGACCGTATCGTCGCAGTGGAAGGCGTAGCCTTGCACTAGACGCGAGTCAATGCAATGGGGGATGCCATTCGGCACGGACGGAACGCGGCTGGCGGCGCCGACCGATCTGTGCCGGGACACGATGTCATCACGCGTGCCGCCGCGCCATGCGACAGGCCTGCATGCTACCGTTTGCCGACTTGTTTCCGACTGCCTGCCCATGGACCTGATCCTGCGCCACGCCAATTTGCCCGACGGTCGCCGCGATGTGGACATCGCGATCGACGCCGGCCGCATCGTCGACGTTGCGCCCGCCGTCGCCGTGCGCGGCCGCGAGGAAATCGATGTCAGCGGCCGCCTGGTTTCGCCACCGTTCGTCGACGCGCACTTTCACCTGGACGCCGCCCTTTCCCTGGGACTACCGCGGCGCAACGTTTCCGGCACCTTGCTCGAAGGCATCGCGCTGTGGGGCGAACTCAAGCCGCACCTCACCCAGGCGGCACTGGTCGAGCGCGCGCTGGCCTATTGCGACATGGCGGTTGCGCAAGGCCTGCTGGCGATACGCAGTCATGTGGACATTTGCGACGATCGCCTGCTCGCGGTCGATGCGCTGCTCGATGTGCAGGCGCGCGTGAAACCGTACCTCGATCTGCAACTGGTCGCGTTTCCGCAGGATGGATACCTGCGCAGCCCGAGCGCCGCGGCGAATCTCGCGCGCGCGCTGGATCGCGGGGTCGAGGTGGTCGGTGGCATTCCGCATTTCGAGCGAACCATGGCGGACGGTACGGAATCCGTGCGCCGCCTGTGCGAGATCGCCGCCGAACGCGGCTTGCGCGTGGATATGCATTGCGACGAATCCGACGACCCGCTATCGCGCCACATCGAGACGCTGGCCGCGGAATCGCAACGTCTGGGTTTGCACGGCAGAGTGACCGGCTCGCACCTGACCTCGATGCACAGTATGGACAATTACTACGTGTCCAAATTGCTGCCTTTGATGGCCGAGGCCGGGGTTTCGGCGATCGCCAATCCCTTGATCAACATTACCCTGCAGGGGCGTCACGACAGCTATCCGAAACGCCGCGGCATGACCCGCGTGCCCGAGATGCTCAGCGCCGGCATCGACGTGGCGTTCGGCCACGACTGCGTGATGGATCCGTGGTATTCGTTCGGCGCTGCCGACATGCTCGAAGTCGCGCATATGGGCATCCACGTCGCACAGATGACGTCGCAAGCGGGAATCCGCGCCGCCTTCGACGCAGTGACCTCGACGCCAGCGCGCATGCTCGGTCTGGACGGCTACGGGATTGCACCCGGCTGCAAAGCCGATCTGGTTGTACTACAGGCGGCCGACAGTTTCGAGGCAATCCGGCTGCGCGCCACGCGACTGCTGGTATTGCGTGCCGGCAAGGTCATCGCGCGTTGCGCGCCGCGCGTCAGTGAATTGTCGCTGCCAGATCGCCCCGGCCGCCTGAGTCTGGAATTCGCGCCGGGCGCGATCTGATCCACGTCCGTCGACAGCAAGCCGCAGCGGCACCGCGTCGCCGCACGGATGACTTTCAGCGAGCCCGGCAGATGCGCGCGAAATCAGGTCCGGCTACGCAGATAGATCTGTGCCGCCGCACCGACGACCAGGCACACCAGCGCCAGCAGATCGACGCTGAAAACCCGCGCCAGCTGCGCATTGGTCGAGCCGGCCGGCCACGCCAGCCCGATGAACGAGACCACGCTGACCAATCCGGCGATGAAGGCCAGAGTCTGGTACGCCGGGTTGAATGCCGCGAACAGCAGGAACGCACCGAGCAATCCGAACAAGACCGCGCGGTGCCGCATCAGGATCAGCAGATTCGGTTCGTCGACAGACAGTCCATACAGACTCGCCAGCTTTTCGCTGCCGAGCACGCCACTCAAAGGCAACAGATGAATGACCGCAGCGACGATCAGCATGGCGGAAACGAGATAGCGCATGGCGGAGTTTTCCGGTGGCCGGTCAGATGCGAGGATCAGTGGTTTTCCGACAGGGCGAGCTTGATGCCGAACGAGACGAACACGGCACCGACCGCGCGATTGAGCCAGCGCACCGCGCGTGCGCCGACCCGGATCCGCGCGCTCGCAAACGCCGACACGGCCGCAAGCAGGTGGCACCAGAGCATGCCGTTGAAATTGAAGATGCAGCCCAGCACGATGAAAGCCAGCGCCTTGTGTGGCGCGTCGCTCGCGATGAATTGAGGAACAAACGCCAGAAAGAAAATCGCCACTTTGGGATTCAGCACATTGGTCAGAAATCCCTGGCGGAAAATCTGCGCATGGCTCAGCACCGTCGGTGCCTGCGCGGCCACTGCTGACGCCGCCGCTTTGGCAGCCGAACGACTGACCAGCAATCCGAAGCCGACGTACAACAGATACGCGGCGCCGATCAGCTTGACCGCACCGAACGCCGTTGCCGACGCGGCCAGCAGCGCGGACATGCCCAGCGCCGCGGCGAATATGTGCACAAATGTTCCGGTACCGATACCCAGCGCCGCGGCAGAGCCCGCGCGCCAACCCTGGCTCGCACTGCGCGCCATGATCAGCAGCGAATCGGGCCCCGGAATCAGGTTCAGCAACAGGCCGGAAACCACGAACAGGGCGAGATCGTGTATGCCGAGCATCGGTGCATCTCCGGAAGACGAATCGGCGGATTATTCCACTGCCGCCAAGTCGGTGGCGAGTTTTTCCTGCCGGGTTGCGGTGCAACAAGCCGCGTCGTCGACATCGCCGCGCGAACTAGGTCGCCTTGTCGATCTGCAACATCACCTTTCCCTTGGCCCTGCCCTGCGCCGCGTATTCAAGCGCCTCGATCGCCCGTTCGAACGGAAACACCTGATCGATCACCGCCTTGATCGTTCCTGCGGTGAGGAGCCGCGCAATCGATTCCAGTTGTGCACCGCTGGATTCCGTGAGAAAGCGGAAATAGCGCGCGTTCTTTGCGCGCGCGCGTTGACGCATGCGAGCACCCATCAGCCACAGGATTGCCGATAGCACCGGTCCGGCGTGTACCTGCCTGGCGAAGTGGCGATCCGGCGGACCGGCCACGCTGACGACGACGCCACCGGGGTTAAGCAGATCGAACGAAGCCGCCGTCGCCGCTCCGCCCAGCGTGTCGAAGACGATGTCGTAGCGCGCCGGCAGCGCGCGATAGTCCTGCTCGTCGTAAGCAATGACCACATCGGCGCCGAGCTCGCGCACCCATGCCTGATTTCGGCTGCTGGTGGTCGTGGTGACGTGCAAACCCAACACGCGCTTGGCGTACTGGATGGCGAACGATCCCAACCCACCGGATCCCGCGTGAATCAGGATGCGTTGACCGGGTCGCGCCTGGGCGCGATCGACCAGTCCCTGCACGGTGGTCAATGCGACCAACGGAATCGACGCGGCTTCGATCAGCGGAATCGCAAATGGCGCTTTTGCGACAAATTGCTGATCAGTCGCGAGGTACTCCGCGAAGCTGCCCATGCGCTCGCGCGGCGCGCGCACGAACACGGCATCGCCAGCCTTGAATGCGCGAACGCTGGCGCCGACGGCCTCGACGATGCCACTGCCGTCAAAGCCAAACGCCGCCGGCAACGCCAGGGTGTGCACGCGCCGCAAGGCTCCCGCCGCGATCTTGTAGTCGATCGGATTGATGCCGGCTGCAACCATCCGGATCAGCACGTCGGTGACGCCCATCGACGGCAATCCCACGTCGGCGAACTGGACCGCATCGCGTAGGGGTCCATAGGCCACAATTTGCAGTCTGCGCATGACTCCCCCATCGATGCTGAAAAGTAGGCGTGCCTCGATTGTTCCGGCAGAGTACGCGAGGATGATCAGCCGCGCTCGCCGCCGTTGAATTCCCAGCCGATGCGCTGTTGCGATTTGGTATAGACGAGATCGATACCGCCGTCGTCCACATCGGGAAAACGGATCCACAGCAGCACATAGTCGCCCTGCTCCCGCGCCGCGGCGATCGACCAGCGCGGACTTCCGTCGCCGAGGCGCATCTGGATCGCCCGCTGCAGCTGTGGATCGCCTGCCCATCGCGTCGCCGCCGCGATATCCGCCGCGTTGGCGCGCGTCAACGCGTCCTCGGCAGGAATTCCCGGCGGGCGATCGGCGCGCACATGCGCCAGCGCCTTCAGATAGTCCGAACTCGACGCAATGCTGTTGTGTCCCACGTCATTGATGACCGAATAGCTCGCGATGCCGTCGCGAAAACGGGAAAACAGCAAACGTGAACTTTCCGCGGGTATCACCTCGTCGTTGCCCGCCACCAGAATGTCGGTGGCGGCACTGACCCGCGGGGCGTAACGCCAGGATTCAAACCGGTCCTGCAGCAACCATCGCACCGGAACGTAGGAGACCTGCTGCTCTGCCAGTTCCAGCAGACTGTTATAGGGCGTTACCAGGACGAGCCGTGACGCGGGACGCTCGCTGGCCAGGTGGACGGCGACCCCGCTGCCGAGGCTGCGCCCAATGACGACCACGTCCGCGTGTGTCGCGTAGACCAGATCGAACAATGCCAGCGCATCGGCATGCAGTGCGGCTTCGGTGGGACTGCCGGAACTCCCCGCGAACCCGCGATAGTGCATCAGATACAAGGAATGTTCGGGAAACGCAGCGGAGAATCCGGCCAGGCTGGCGGAAACATCCTCGCCATTGCCCCCGAAATAGATCAATGCGCGCGCACCCGCTCTCGGGCGCACCGAGAGTTCCAGATCTGCGTCGGCCACACGCAGATGCTGGGTCGTCTCCGGCGTCGCAAAGGCCCTGGCCTGCGGGAAATAAATCAGCGAACGTTGATAGCAGAACAGCGCGATGCAAAGCCCGACATACAGCAAAACCGCGGTGGTGGCGGCGTACCACATCGCCCGCTTCATACGCGCTCCGATCGTGCCGAGGTCATGATTCCCACGCGGTGCCGACCTCAGGGTAGCTTGCGATATTCCGACGTATTTCCGGTGCGCTTCGACACGGCCAGCAGTTTCAGATGGTCGTCACTGGCACGCATCTGGATAGGAATTTCCTTGCCGTTGAAGATGTACACAATGCTGATCCATGGACCGGTCTGCGAATAGCGGCCCGCCACGCGGCGGCCTTCCGGGGAAATACTGAATGCCTCGCCGGCCGCGCTGAACTCCACCCAGTCTTTCGCGCTGCCATCAGGATCCAGACTCAGTTCCCATTTCCCGACCAGCCAATTCGGTTCGTCGCCCGTTGCGGAACGAGCGCCAGCGGCCACGAAAACGATAAAAAGGAACACCAGCATCGTGCGGAAAATAGTCATTGCAGCGGATCCTCGCATTGACGGGCCAAACCAGTGAATGGCAGCTCGCACATGCTACGTCAGTCGGGGCGCTGCGCGGTTTGCCCCGTCACGACGCAAGGGTGTCACGGCTCCAGGCGATTGAGCTTCAGCCTGTCCGGGGCGATCACCTGGGTGATCATGAACTCCACATCGAGATGCCAGTTGCTCTCCGCCGAGCCGCGCCAGACCAGAAATTCGTAGCCTTCGACGACGATGTCGACGTCGGCCGGCAGCGCATCCGTATTGCGCACCTGGACGGTGGGGCTCCAATGTGGATCGCGGAAGGCCGCGCCATTCACCGTGCGAAATTCCAGGGTCACTTCGTTGGACACTTTTGATGCTTTCGCCAATCGGCCTTCGATCTTGACGATCCGTCCGATCGGCAGGCCGAAATGACCAATCACGGCAACGCTGCCATCGCGCTGGATGTCGTGAAAATCCACCGACTGCGTGGCTGTTGGAGGGCCCGCGGAAAGCGCGACTCCCGAGGTAGCGATCAGTGCGATCGCCAAATTGATCGCGACGGAAATTACTCGTGCCATGTCAGATTTCCTTGAGCAAGTGTCCAGGCCGCAAAATTCACATTGATCTTCCGACGCGGTTGCGACGTCCCAGATGATCGATATCGCGCGAAAGCGCCCCCCATCGCCAACCCATGGCGGTCGCTGCATGAAACCAGGGCGCACGAAAGCCTGCGCACTAACGAGTATGGGACCACATCCGGGCGGCAACAACGCACGCATCTGCTGAAGAAAGCGTGATTCTACGCGCGTCGACGCCTGCTCGCCCGCGGGCAACCCCGTGTCCAACACAGGCAATGTGCGTCTACTGATCAGGATTGCGGCACGCAGCAGATGCGAGCTGCGAGCTGCCTTCAAATCCGACCCATCTGAAGCATCGTATTGCCGCGCTCTCAGTGGTGTAGCATTGTGATCTGATAGCGCCTCAATCCGGTGATCATCGGCCACGCGCGAATGCATTGTCGCTCAATGGGCAGGATGCAACGATGCGGACACTCATCGCGATTGTTGCGGGATGGCTTTTGGTACTCTGCACCGCAGCGGCCAGCGCGTACATCAATCTCCCTGTTCTGTCACCTGAAGACCCCCAGGCTGGTCAGCAGGTAGCAATCTTAATCCGCGCGGGATTTTGCGACGGGTTTCCAGGTGCGGTCGATAGCGCAGTTGTCACGCAAGCCGGAAACAACATTCGAGTTCTACTCGAGTCGAACCACGAAGAAGATTCGTTCTGTGTTCTGCCGCCAGTATCCGATTATCGCTTTACAATTGGCGCTTTTTATTCGGGCACATACTCAGTGCAGGTCAACCGCTGGTACACACCTCAGGTTGGACCGGTGATCACTGAAACGCTGGCGGTTCTAACGATGGAGGTTTCGGGCGGTCTCGGCGCGGCCTCAGTCCCGACAATCTCAATCGCGATGGGCTCTATTTTGCTGCTTTCATTGATTTGGCTTGCTCGCAGTCACCTTGTTCATCGGAACATTTTCGGAGCCTTTCTTTGCATTGCATTTTTGAATGCACTGCCGAATACGGCTTACGCGCAAATTGACTCGCGAAAATATGTTCAAATGCTCCAGTCTAGTGAACCTGGCGCACCGACACCGGAGGAGGTCGTGTCGTTCTCGTTTGCAAGTAGAGATACGCCACCATTCGGTAAATGTCTCTGACCCGAATGGCACTTACTTAGGCCGAGCAGACCGCGGCGGGGTAGATGAGCGTGCGCCGATCAATGCGGTCGCCGCACGCTTTAGCCCTCTCCCCCATCGGCTGATGGAGGAGAGGGAGCGCCTTACGTCACGCGACAGTCGGTTGTCGCCTAAGTAA
>JBDTLV010000014.1:0-69190 GCA_039934615.1 Tahibacter sp. | reverse complement strand
CGCAAATTATATCTGTATAGAGTGCACCGGCCGACGCGTTGGGAGCGGTGCTGACTTATTGCCGACTCGCGATCTGAGTGGCAGGCAGGATTTGCGCCAAGTGCTTGAATTTAGTGGTGGCCGGGGACGGAATCGAACCGCCGACACGGGGATTTTCAATCCCCTGCTCTACCAACTGAGCTACCCGGCCACCGGGACTTGTTCGACGCTGAGACCGAATGGGTCGCGTCTGCAAGGCCGCGTATTAAATCGGTTGGAGGCGTTTGAGTCAAGAGTGGGCCGTATCGAATGCCACTGCTGGCCGCGATCTGGACGTCTGCGCTGTAGCTGGCGCGCGGTCCGGCCTTGCGGGATGCTTTTCGGCGCCACGTCCGGACAGGTTGACGTCCGCGATTATGGCGTGTCGCCTTGGCTCAGCCACGAGCGTGACCACGACCAAGCCAGCATCGCTCAATATTTATCCTTGTAACAAATTTGGCGCAAGCCGCGGGCCTGGGCGCGTCCAATTTCATTCAACGACGAGCACGGTCAATCTGGCGACGACGTTCGCCATGAATACGCGAACGGACTACGCCCAGATCCGAAATGGCGCCGATGGGCAACGCCAGCGGAACATGCCTAACGGCAACGCCGGGAGCAAAAATCCAGCACGTGGCAATGTGCCGCACGTGCTCCGATTCGCAACGTCAGGATGCGGACGGACGTTTCATCGGTGCTATCGTGCCCGCATGCATCCCCAGAGGCTCCGACTGATGAAATCCAGCTCGATGGGGGTAGGCGTGTTCGCCTTGCTGATCGCCACCTGCGCCACGGCTCGCCAGCCGGATTCGCGCTGGCTGGCGGAGTCTGAACAATTTGGCGACGCCCTGAGCAGTGCCGAACGTCAGCGGATCCAGCAAACGTTGACGGAGGCACTGGCACAGCCGGACATTCAGGCGCGATTGCGCAGACCGGCCTCCCGCGATGACATCGTGATGCTGGGATGGCCACTGCACCGAAACCAGCGCTCAAACCAGTTCGGCTATCACGGTGTGTCGAACTACGTCGATGACGACCCGGCGTTTCCGAATCAGGTGCGCGACTATGCCTGCGGCGCGCGGAGTTATGACAACGCGGGCGGCTACAACCACGCCGGCATCGATTATTTCCTGTGGCCGTTTCCCTGGCGCACGATGGATGAGGAGCAGGTCGCCATCATCGCGGCCGCGCCGGGTGTGCTGATCGCGAGCGCTGACGGCAATCCCGACCGGTCCTGCGCGATGGGTGACGCGCCGTGGAATGCGGTGTACATACGCCACGCAGACGGCAGCATCGCCTGGTACGGGCATATGAAGCGCGGCAGCGTGACGCGAAAGGCGCCGGGCGAAATGGTCGAAGCCGGGGAATACCTGGGCCTGGTGGGAAGCTCGGGATCGTCCACCGGTCCACATCTGCATTTTGAGCTGCACGATGCAAATGGGGTAATCATCGATACCAAACACGGCATGTGCAATGCCGGACCGGACCGCTGGATCAACCCGCAGCCTTACGAGGATGCGGCAATCAACAGTCTTTCGCTGCATACGGCAGAACCCCAGTCAATTTCCTGCGGCGTGAGCGCAGGCCAGCCGGTCAACGAAACCACATTCGAGGCACAGATATTCGCGCCAGGTAGCACGCTGCGCGCGTTTGCCTCATATCGCGATCATCGCAATGGAGACGTGAGCCATTTTTCTCTGTGGCGTCCCGATGGCAGCCAATTCACCGCATGGAACTTCGACCTTGCGGAACAGCAGTTACCGAGACCGTTCTACTCCGCGACGGGTTGGGATTGGCTGCAATCACTGCCCGCCGATGCGCCGCATGGCTACTGGCAGTTCCGCGCCAATTTTCACGGTCGCGACTATCTGCGCGAGTTCTTCGTCGGCAGCGATGAGGAGGCACGACGCGCTGCAGCTGGTCGTGAGCGTGCGAACACTGTCACCTTGCCTCGCGGCAGTCGTCCAAACGATTGACGGGCGAGGACAGAGGCGGCTCGCCACGCATACCCGCATTCCTGGCGCGTTCCGAGATCGAGGCGTGAAAGCGATCAAGCATGCGCTCGACTCGCGTTGCGACCGGTTCGACCGTCGCTGCGGCGACCCTGCAGTTGAAGCATGCCGCAGGCATTCTGCAAACTATGCACACTGTCAACAATTACAGGTTTTTCCCGCCATCAGCTGAGGGTACTTGCCTGAATACGCAGGCCGTCAGGCCGCCTTGATTCTGGGCCGCCGCGCTGACAGGTCGATCGTCAGCCGTTTGAGTTCCTTCTGGATCAACGCTTCGTTGATCCGGATGAATTCACCCAGCAGCCGGTCGCCGGGACAGTATGCGAGCGCATCACGGGCGCCCGTGACAAAGGCTTCCAGTCGCTCGATGGCGCGCAGCTTGGTGAGTGTCTTCAGCGCTTCAGCGTGCATGCGGTCCTCCTTGATTCAAAAAAAACCCGGCGCAATGGTTCGCGCCGGGTGCGTCGCTCTGAAGCCGGGCTGGGCGTCGGATCAAAACGCGCCGTCCTGGCTATCCCGAGGCTTTGCCCTGGAGCGACTTCAGCTTGCCATTCGCGCGGGCATTGCGAATCGGGCAAATCCCGCAGCGGACCTCGGGGCATTGCCGATTGGTGCAAGGCCGTTTGCCTGGTGGTTTTCACTCATGCCGACTTGCGCAAGGACATCGCAGCGCGCTTTTGCACAAAGGATTAAACGCAACGTTTTTGCGAAAATCGCTGGGAGCGAGGCCAACTAAACGGGTCGCTTGTGTCGCAGCACTGCCCGATCGCGCAGGTATCGCGCACTCAGTGCAACGAGCGGATGAATTCCAGAGTGTCTGCAAGCGTCGCTGCCTTGCCACGCAAGAGCCGGGACAAGGCGACCAGGATGCCGGAATGCCCGATGTGATCGTAGCGCTTGAGATCCGCGCGAACACCCCGCAGCCGCAGCGCGCGCGCCAGCGACTCGCTGTTGCGCGGCCAAACGGTCGTGTCGGCGTTTCCGTGCAGCAGAAGAAACGGCGGTTCGTCGCCATCGATGAAATTCACCGGCTGCGATTGTTGCTGTTCGGCCGGGTCGTTGCCGAACAGGTCGACCAGGTCCGCTTCAGTCAGCGGCAGGAAATCGTAAGGACCCGCCACGCCGATGACACCCGCGATGTCCCGCGGCGCGAGGTGTTCGGCGGCAAACCAGCGTGCATCGGTCGCCAGCATTGCGACCATGTGCGCACCCGAGGAGTGCCCCATGAGGAACAGGCGGGCCGGATCGCCGCCATAGTCCCGTGCGTGCTGTCGCGACCACGCCACCGCTCGCGCAGCATCCGACAGAAATTCCGGCTGCCGGGCGGCAGGAAACTTGCGGTAGTCCGGAAGGATCGCAACGATGCCGTGAGCCGCGAGCGCGCGTCCGACAAACGCGTACTGGGTGCGATTTCCCGTTTGCCAGCGTCCACCGTGGAAAAACACGACTACCGGTGCATTCACTGCGGCGACGGGCGCATATACATCGAGATCGAGCTGATGCGGCGCATCGAAGCTCACACTTTTGTGTATCACGATGCCCGCGCGCTCTGCGGTGGCATCGAGCGAACGCAAGGCGAAGTCGCTGCAGCCCGCCAATGCGGGCACCAGTAATGCGGTCACGATCCACTGCCCTGCGTTCATCCGGGCATGGTTCGCGATCGATTGTCTGCAAAGCGTGAGGACGTCGGCATCGCAACGCCGGGAGCGGCGCTTGCGCAATTCTCGATGGGCTCACCCATACTGCACGGAGACACGTAAAATCGACTGGAAGTGGCGTCGCTGCACGGCACGTGCGGCCACGGGGGAATAATGGACATTGTCAATTCGTGGAATGAATGGGACCCGCTGCGCGAGGTCGTGGTCGGTTCGGCGCGCGGCAAGGCGGATATGGGTTACGAACCATGGCAGTCTGCCTATTTTCCGAACGGCAGCGACAACCGTCGTTTTCGCGGAGCGCCGGTGCCGGCAGCACTGATCGATGAAGCCGAGCGGCAACTGGATGCTTTTGCGAACGTGCTCGTCGGACTCGGCATACGCGTGCAGCGACCGGATCCGGTCGAACATTTTGCCCCGCATCGCACGCCGGATTGGGAGGTGCACTGCGGCCACGCGAACGCCTGTCCGCGCGATGCGCTGCTGATCATCGGCAACGAAATCATCGAGGCGCCGATGGCGCAACGCGCGCGCTATTTCGAGTTCCGCGCCTATCGCCGCCTGATCAAGGAATACTTCCACGCCGGTGCGCGCTGGACGGCGGCCCCGAAGCCTCAGTTGAATGACGCCCTGTATCGCGAGCCGTCGACTGGCGCTGCATTCGATCACCAGCGATCCGCCTTGCTCAGCGAATTCGAACCGGTATTCGACGCTGCCTGTTTCGCACGATTCGGCCGCGATATTTTCTGGCAGCCGGACATGGTCAGCAATGACTTCGGTGCTGCCTGGCTCGCACGCCATCTCGGTCCGGAATTTCGTTTGCACCGGGTCAGCTTCCGCGAGGCGACACCGATGCACATCGATACCACCCTGGTGCCGATACGTCCCGGCGTGGTCATGGTCAACCCCGAGCGCCCCTGCCTCGACGATACCCTCGATCTGTTTCGTGCCAACCAATGGCGCGTGATTGACGCACCGCCCTCCGTGCGCAGCGGTCCCTCACCGGCGCGCGGCGTGAGCAACTGGATCTCGATGAATCTGCTGATGCTCGACGAGCGCACCGCCGTCGTCGAGCAATCCGAAACGCCGATGATCGACCTGCTGCGTTCACTGGGCTGCGAAGTGATTCCCTGCGCATTCGAGCGGGTTTACGGCTTCGGTGGAAGTTTTCATTGTTGTACCCTGGATATTCGCCGTGAAGGAACGCTGCAGAGCTATTTCCCGAGCTTGGACTAGACTTGCCGGCTCTGGACAACGACAGTGTCACGAGGGGCTTCGAAGTCTCGGCGCTGACACCACTGCAACGGCGAAAACCAGGGGCTGCTTGGCCCGGTCATCCGAGTCCAGTTGGCATACCTCATCGGCTTATTTCACAATCCATGTCGCGACCGAATTCAAGTCAGTCAACGCCCACGCTTCAGGGATCTGGAATGCATTGTGGAATATCGTGAGAGTGCGCGAACCCGCCTGCACTGGCGCCACCATCTGGATCGGTTGCGTCAATACGCGCTGTGGCCAGTGCTGTTCGCCAGTTGCCTTGCGATTACGGCCTCGGCGATGGCGTCGGGACATACGGTACTCGGTTTCAACATAAGTTATTTCGGTCTCGGCATCGCACTGTTCCTGCTGGAACGCCGCTGGCCGTTCGAGCGCACGTGGCTGTCGAACGATGGGCAGATGGTCGCGGATTTTGCCCACACGGCGCTGACCAAGGGCGCGGTGCAGATATGGGTCGTGGTCAGTCTGGTATTCGGCCTCGGTGGCGGGCTTACCGCCGGCCGCTATTGGCCGGCATCCTGGCCGATGGCCCTGCAAGTGACACTGGCACTGGTAGCCGTCGAAGCTGGACTCTACGCCGCACACCGTCTCTCACACGAATGGCCGCTGATGTGGCCGTTCCATGCTGTGCATCACAGCGTACGTCGACTGTGGTTCTGGAATACTGGACGTTTCCACTTTGTTGACACACTGATCAAGATCGTGTTCAGCATGCCGCTGTTGTTGCTGGTTGGTGCACCCTCCGAGGTGGTCAACTGGGTCAGCGCGATCACCGCCTACATCGGCATGTTGACCCACTGCAACCTGGACTTGCGCTGCGGTGCGCTGAACTATGTATTCAATACACCCGAATTGCACCGCTGGCACCACTCCCGCCTGCCCGAGGAAGGCAATCGCAACTACGGTGAGAATCTGATGCTGTGGGACCTGATGTTTGGCACGTGGTTCCTGCCGCAACGTCGTCCGCCCCTGGACATCGGCATCAACACGCCCATGGCCGACAGCTTTCGCGGCCAGTTGCTGCAGCCATTTCGGGACCTGGCGCGACGGCGCGATTGACACGCCTCACCCGGAGGTCTTCCGGAGCGAGGCCAGGCTGCGCACGATTCGACGCACGCTTGGATTCGAGTACGACGCGCAAGACGGCAGCGAGTACGCGCTTGCGGGTCCACTGATTTTTATACTTATCCCGATTTCGGACATAAGGACGGCGCGAATCTGCGCAGGCCTGCGGTCGGATCTCTCCTATCGCACGATCAGCCGCGATCCTGCCCGCGAGGCCATGCCACGACCGGGCATTCGCAGACGCTGAGACACGACGATCGTATCGAGACGGCTTCTTCCCCGGGAGTTCCGCCATGTCGACCAATCTCGCCAGCCTGATCGCCGAGCACCGCCCGGCACCGCCGAATCCGGACAAACTGCTGCAGGGCCTCGTCGAGCGCTATGCCGAGCGCATCACTGGACACATCCATGTTCCGGCCAGGCCGGGGCGCTACTGTGAACTGCCCGCCGAACTCCCCGCCTCGCTGCGCCTGGCCCTGGAAACCCGCGGTGTCCGCTCGCTGTACAGTCACCAGGCGCAGGCGTGGCAAAGCGTCCGGGCGGGCAAACACACCGTCGTGGTGACGCCGACCGCTTCGGGAAAGTCACTTTGTTATACATTGCCGGTTGTCAGCGCGGCAATGGAGTCTCGGGCCAAGGCGCTTTACCTGTTTCCGACCAAGGCGCTCGCCCAGGATCAGGTCGCCGAATTGCTGGAACTCAATCGCGCCGGCAATCTGGGCTTGCGTACCGCGACGTTCGATGGCGACACACCCGGCGATGCACGCCAGTCAATCCGCTTGCACGGCGACATCGTCGTCAGCAATCCGGATATGCTGCATCAGGCAATCCTGCCGCACCACACCAAGTGGGCGCAGTTCTTCGAGAGTCTGCGCTACATCGTCATCGATGAAATCCACACGTATCGCGGCGTTTTCGGCTCGCATCTGGCGAACGTGCTGCGTCGGCTGCAGCGCATCTGCGCCTTCTATGGCGTGACGCCGACCTACATCCTTTGTTCGGCGACGATCGGCAATCCGCGCGAGCATGCGGAAGCGTTGATCGGTGCGCCAGTCGATGCGATTGATGACAGCGGCGCGCCGAGCGGCGAAAAACATATCCTTTTGTGGAATCCTCCCATCATCAATCCGGATCTCGGCTTGCGTGCATCAGCGCGCTCTCAGATCACGCGAATCGCTCGGGCGGCGATTCGCGCCAAGCTCAAGAGTCTGGTGTTCGCGCCATCCCGTCTGCTGGTGGAAATCATCACCAAGTATCTGAAGGACGTCTTTGACCACGATCCGCGCAAACCGGCACGCATCCACGCATACCGCGGCGGCTACCTGCCGAGCGAACGCCGCCGCACGGAACAGGCGATGCGCAGTGGCCGCATCGACGGCATCGTCAGCACCTCGGCGCTGGAACTGGGCGTGGATATCGGAGCACTGGACGTCGTCCTGTTGCACGGCTATCCCGGATCGATCTCGGGCACGTGGCAACGCTTTGGGCGCGCCGGGCGCCGACAGCAAGTAGCGATTGGGGTCATGGTGGCTTCCAGCCAGGCGCTGGACCAGTACATCGTGCAGCATCCGGATTTTTTCCGGAACGCTCCGCCGGAACAGGCACGCATCGCACCCGACCAGCCGCTGATTTTGCTCGATCACGTGCGCTGCGCCGCTTTCGAACTTCCGTTCGTCGAAGGCGACCGTTTCGGCGATGTCGATCCGGCGGCGTATCTGGAAGTTCTGGCTGAGGCGCAGGTGATCCACCGCGAGGGCGCACGCTGGGAGTGGATCGCCGACGCCTACCCGGCCATCGCCGTGAATCTGCGCGCCGTCGCCGACGGCAATTTCGTGGTGGTCGACCGCACCGAAGGGCGCCAGTCCATCATTGCAGAGGTGGATTATTCCAGTGCGGCGCTGACCCTTTACGAAGGAGCGATCCACATGATCCAGTCGATCCCCTATCAGGTCGAACGATTGGACTGGCCGGGACGCAAGGCCTATGTGACGCGCACACACGTCGACTATTACACCGACGCAATCGACTACACCAAGCTCAAGCCGCTGGAGCGATTCGACGGCGTGCGCGCCGGTGCCGGCACCTGTCACCATGGCGAAGTCCAGGTGATTCGCCGCGTGTCGGGCTACAAGAAGATCCGCTACTACACGCACGAGAATATTGGCTACGGGCCGGTCAGCCTGCCCGACCAGGAACTGCACACCACTGCGGTGTGGTGGCAGCTTCCGCAGGAAGCGCTGGATTCCGCCTACACGTCCCGGCAGCACGCGCTGGACGGCTTTCTCGGTGCCGCAAGCGTGTTGCACACGGTGGCCAGCGTGCGCGTCATGGCCGAGTCGCGCGATCTGATGAAATCCGTCGGCAGCGGCGACGGCGCGGTGCCGGTGCTGAATGACCAGCGCGGCCGCGGGCAATGGATGAATGTGGATGATTCCACATTGGCGGACGCAGGCGAGCGATTTGCGCCGACCGTGTATCTGTACGACAACCACCCCGGTGGCGTTGGTCTGAGCGATCCGCTGTTCCGCGTCCAGTCGGAATTGCTGCGCGATGCGTTATCGCTACTCCGGTCTTGCCCGTGCAGGGCGGGTTGTCCCGCCTGCGTCGGTCCGGTGCTGGTCGATCCGGACTCCGCGGAGCTGTCGATCAAGACTCACGGCGAAACAGCGTTGCGCCTGCTGGTGACGCAATGAGCACGGTCGAACGCCTGAAGCGGCTGCAGCGGCAGGCGGGCGCATTCCACACCCAACATTCCGCAATTCCGTCGCCTGTGGCCGACCTTCAAGGCGCGCAGAAGACCCACGCGCTGCCATCCACCGCACGCAGCGACCCGATGACGTCGCGGGCGGGGACCGCAACCATCGAGCATCTGCGAAGGCTGCTGCGTCTGCGACCTCCCACGGTGCCAACACCCGTCGCGCCACGGTGCTCCACGCTGATCGGCGAAGAGATCCTGCCTGGCCTGCGTCAGATCGAGCGTTGCTACGCCGTCGAACCCGGTGAGCCTATTTTTCCGCCGCGGTGGCACAGCAGCGACGCGGTCGCGCGTGATCGCTTCGTATGCTTCGATACGGAAACGACAGGATTGTCCGGCGGCAGCGGAACGCGTGCTTTCATGATCGGCGTGGCCGACTGGCACGGTGAGTCACTGCGCGTACGCCAGCTCTACACCACAACCCTGGGCGCGGAAGCTGCCATGTTGTCGGCATTCGCGAGCTGGCTGCGACCGGACTCCGTCCTGGTCAGCTACAACGGGCGCAGCTATGACGCCCCGTTGCTCACGACGCGCTTCCGGCTGCAGCGTCTCGCCAACCCTCTCGTCGGGATTCCCCATGTGGATTTGTTGCATCCTGTGCGTCGACGTTATCGCGGTGTTTGGGGAAATTGCAAACTCGCGACCATCGAGCGTCATGCGCTACACATCCATCGCGATGACGATCTGCCGGGCTCGGAGGCGCCGGCGGCCTGGCTGGCGTACCTGCGACGGGGCGAAACGACGAACCTCATGCGCGTGCTGGAGCACAATCGACAAGATGTCGTGACCCTGGCTCAATTGCTTGAACACATGGCCGTTTCGATCGAAGTCGCGTGCCGGGCGCCTGAACCTCGCTGAAACCGCAATGCGGATTGCTGGGCGCCTTTGCAATATGCGGAGGTCCTCGCCGGTCCAATGGCACACCACTCAACGGGAATCTGCAATGCGCTCATTCAGCACATGTTTGCTCGGTCCTCTGCTCGCGCTGGCCGCGTCGCTGGGTGTCGTCAATGCGGCCGAGCCTGCTCCGGAAGTCAGACCGGCAAGCAGCGAAACCCTGGTCCTTGCCGGCGGCTGCTTCTGGTGCCTGGAAGCCGTGTTCGAAGAACTCAAAGGCGTTGCCAGCGTCGATTCGGGCTATGCCGGCGGCACGGTCGCCAATCCAACCTACGAACAGGTGTCCAGCGGTACCACCGGGCATGCCGAATCGGTACGCATCACCTTCGATCCGAAGGTCGTCTCACGGGAAAACATCCTGCGCGTGTTCTTCACGATCCACGATCCGACCACACTTAACCGCCAGGGCGCTGACGTCGGTACCCAATACCGGTCAGTCGCGTTTTTCCAGAGTCCGGAACAGAAGGCCTCGATCGACGCAGTCATCGCCGAATTTCGTGCGAGCCACGAATGGTCCGACGACTTCGTGACACAGGTTATCCCGCTCGACAAATTCTACAAAGCAGAAAACTACCATCAGGAATATTTTGCGCTGCACGGCGAGGAGCCGTACTGCCAACTGGTGGTCGGTCCGAAAGTCGCGAAATTCCGCAAGCGCTTTCACGATCTGCGCAAGTCCTGAAATCGGACTGCCGGCGGCATGCGCCGCCGGCAGGGTTCGCTGAGGTCTTACTCGAATCCGTTCTTGAAAATCAGATCGGTCAGCGGCAGTGGCCAGACCCATGCGCCGCGGGAACGCGTCCAGACAGCCAGGGTGGTAAAGCCGCGATCGAAGGTCATGTCCCAGATCATCACGCTGGGCAGCCCGGCGTGCTTGGTCCATACCACCGGATTGGCATTGATATTGTCGGTGTAGAAGAGACCCCAGTCGGTGCCGGCGAATACCTGGCCGGGCACGTTGGGATTGGTGATCACGCTTGCCGCTGGAATGTTCGGTAGATTTCCGGTCACGTCGCGCCAGGTAAACGTCGCGCAGTTGGCGGTGCAAGTGTATTGGAACATATGCCCCGGCGTGGTCGGTGTGTTCTGATCGAATCCACCAACCGAAGCATAGCCAATCAGCGGATTGGCCGGATCCGGGAACACATCGAGGATCGGCCGGTTCGGCAGCACGGCGTTGCCTGCGGTCAAATTGACCCACGTGGCCGAGTCAGTGACGTCCTGTCCCAGATTGAAGCCGATCTGAACGTTGCCATCGTTGGTGCCGGCCAAGGCGACCGTCGGCGTATTGATCGCATACGCGACCTGATTGATGAAGGACCGGTCTGCCAGCGTGCCCTTGGTCAGGTCGGGACTGTTGGACTTCCAGCTGGAGGTCGGCGTTCCGCCAACGATGCTCTCCCACACGCGGTAGGAGCCGGCAATGATATGACCGCAACCGGTCGCCGCCGGGCAACCTGTTGTTTCGCCACCAAAACGGTACAAATCAAAATTGGTAAGAAAGCTCTTGCGATCCGAAGTCCAGCCGCTGGGTCGCGCGGCCGTGGTGCTGCTGCCCTGCGCGGTCGAACTCACTACGATCGCGCCATTCTGGCTTGAGTAGTACCAGCGTTGGCCCAGCACCGGCTCGATGGTCGAAAAGAACCCGTCGCCACCGTTGCGCACCGACCAGTTCTGCGGCCCGAAGGTGCCACCACTCCAGCTCGACACCATGCAGGAGTTGTCCTGCGCGCCAGCAACGGCGCCGGCGGTGGGCGCGGTGTTGAAATTCGCGGTCAGACCGCCGGAGTAAAGTTCGATCGTGTTGAGCGTGTTGTTGAGCTGGATCCAGGTCGGCGACCCGGCCAGCGCGTTGGCCGAGTAGAACACGCCGCCGTCAGTGCCGATCAGGAGTTTGTTCGGATCGCCAGCGACGAACGAGCGGGCATGATGATCGACATGCGGTGTCGATGCGATGTCGGCGAATGCGCTGCCACCGGTCGTCGATCGAAATGTATGGAACGCACTCAGCACGACCGTATTCGCGTCGGTCGGACTGACGGTCATGCCCGCGTTGTACCAGCTCTGCGTGCCAGCGCCGGAAATATCGCCGGAAGTTGCCGCAGTCCAGTTGTTGCCCGCATCTACGGTGCGCCAGACGCCGATGATCGTCGGCGACGCGGAATCCACTTTGGCGACCTGTGCATAAATCACTTGGTCGTTAGTCGGCGCGATCGCAAGGTCGATACGTCCCAGCGTGTTCGTCGGAAACGCCGTGCCGCCGGCCGAACCTGCCGGCCATCCGTTGTCGCTGCGCGACACGGCGATCCAGTCGGTCGGGCAGCCGCTCGCTGGCACCGTTGCGCGATACACACCATTGGCGCCGTTCTTGTCGAGTCCGGTCTGCACCGTGGTCGCAAATCCGCGCGTACCGATGGAGGCAATGATTTGCGTGGTCGCGCCAATGTCGCGCAGAACAATGCCTGTAGTGTCCTGACGCTGGGTTGGAAATGCGTTGCTCAGACAGGGGCCTGTCCAGTTGTCGCCGCCGTCGTAGCTGATGTACAGGCCGGTTTTCGCCCCCACCAGGATACGATTCACGTCGTTCGGATCCACTTCCACCTGGCCCAGGGCCTGGTACTGCGCCTGGCCATTGGCGGACGGCGGGTAGAACGGATTGAACACATCCGCGCCCTTGACCGTCCAGGTTTCGCCGCCGTCGAGACTCTTGAGCACGCCGTTGCTGCCGAACGAAAACGAGCCGAAGCGCAGGTCGCCGGTTGCCGCATATAAAGTGTTCGGGTTGTGCGGATCCAGCACCATGTCGCTGATCGTGCTGTTCTGGATCTGCGGAATATCCGTCTTTATCGTCCAGGTGGTCGCAGCACTGCAGCAGTTCGTCGTCTTCCACACGCCACCGCCGTCCGAGCCGATCCAGACCGTGGTCGGATCGGTGGGATGGCTGACGATCACGTTGGTGCGACCGGCAAAGGAGTTGCCCAACGGTTGCGGTCCCAACGGCGTGAACTGTGCCGGGTTCAGCGTGCCTATGGCTTCTGTACGCGAACTGCCCATCGGCAGGGCGGAGGCGATCGAGTCGAGCTGACGGGCCGACTCCACCTGCCACTGCGGATTGAAATGGCCCGTCGGATAGGTGACCCGATTGAGCCAATAGTCCCCCATGTCGGCCAGCAGTCGCGCTTCATCGGCCTCGTTTTCGCCTTCGGGCTCGCCCCATTCGCCGGAAACGGAATGCCACCCTGTCGTTGCGACAGCCAGGGCACCGAGCGTGGCGGATGCGGCGAACAGCCACTTTGCGACAGGTTTCATGAGCGTTGAGCCTCCTCCCAGGGAACGACCAACTATCCATCTGGCGAAATACTTTGCAAGTGCCGGTGGCCATACCCCCACGGATTGACACGTGCCGCGCCTCCCCTATTCATTGCTGCGTCGGTGGTTGCGCCGAACCGCCAACGGCTCAAGGAACTTCCAGCGTGAATCCATCCTGCCCTTCCGCTCGCGTTGCGAGCCGGCTACCGCTGCCACTGACATTGGCGTTCAGCACGTTCATGATGGCGATGGTGCCGTCTACTGGCTTATCCAGGGTCCGACCAATTTCCGGCACTTTTGCTATATTAACTTTTTTACCTTGTTCTCGATCTGGGCGCGCTGCGCCACTGGCGTCGCAATCCGGCTTGCTGATCCGGGCGAGATTTCCGGCAGCTGCGCGTTGGATCAAGGCTATTCGTCGCCAGCGTTGAGTACACCCAGAAATGCCGCGCCGTAGCGCTCCAGCTTCGTCGCGCCAACGCCGGTTACACCCCCGAGCGCACGCATCGTAGCCGGCCGTTCACGCAACATGGCCAACAGGGTTGCATCGTGGAAAATTACATAAGCCGGCACGTTCTGCTCCTTGGCCAGTCGCGCGCGCGCCGTACGCAGAGCATCCCATAACGATTTTTCCCCGGCATCGATGGCCAGGGTATTGCTCTTGCGTTCGGTGCGTGCCCCCTTGCGCGCGACGCGCCGCTCACGCTGGTCGGCCTCGTGGCGCATCGCCACCGAGCGCTCTCCGCGCAAAACGGCACGTGCGGCATCGGTGAGGCGCAGGGTCCCGAAACCCTCTTCGTCAGCACTGAGCAGGCCGCCGGCGACCAACTGGCGAAATACGCCTCGCCATTGACGCTGATCGAAATCGGCGCCGATGCCGTGCACGCTGAGGCGGTCGTGGCCGAATTTGCGCACGCGTTCGTCATCGTCGCCGCGCAGAACCGCAACGACATGCGCGACACCAAATCGCTGGCCGGTGCGATAAACCGCGGACAGCGCCTTCTGCGCGGCCTGCGTGGCATCCCAGGTCGATGGCGGGTCCAGGCAGACGTCGCAATTTCCGCACGGCCACTGGCGTGATTCGCCGAAATAGTCGAGCAGCCGCTGCCGCCGGCATTGCGTGGTTTCGGCGTAGGCAAGCAGGGCCTCGAGTTTCGCGCGTTCGATGCGCTTGCGATCTTCGCCGGATTCGGACTGCGCGATCATCTGGCTCATGGTCACGACGTCGCCCAGGCCGTATGCCATCCAGGCCTCCGCCGGCAGGCCGTCGCGGCCGGCGCGGCCGGTTTCCTGGTAGTAGCCTTCCAGGCTTTTCGGTAAATCCACATGTGCAACAAATCGCACGTCCGGCTTGTCGATGCCCATTCCGAAAGCGATCGTTGCCACCATCACGACGCCATCTTCGCGCAGGAAGCGCTGCTGGTTTGCCGTGCGCGTGGCCGTGTCCATGCCAGCGTGATAAGCGAGCGCCGCGACACCTTGCTCGACCAGCCAGGCGGCCGTTTCGTCGACTTTTTTTCGCGACAGGCAATAGACGATGCCGGATTCGTCCAGGTGCGCGCTGAGAAAATCCTTCAGCTGGCGCCGTGCATTGTCCTTCTGCACGACGCGATAGCGGATATTCGGTCGATCGAAACTGGCAACGAACTGACGCGCCTGCTCCAGAGCCAGTCGCTCGACGATCTCGCGCCGCGTCGGCGCATCCGCGGTCGCCGTCAGCGCTACCCGCGGCACCGCCGGAAAGCTTTGGTGCAATCGGTCCAGTCCGCGATATTCGGGGCGGAAGTCATGCCCCCATTGCGAGACGCAATGCGCTTCGTCGATCGCGAAAAGGGCCACGCGCACGCGCTGCAAGAGGGCCAACGTGCGCTCGGTCAGCAATCTCTCCGGGGCCACGTAAAGCAGTTTCAGCTCGCCTGCCAGCAAGGCGCGTTCGACCTCCCGCTGGGTTGCCGCATCCTGCGAAGAGTTCAAAAATGCCGCGCTGACTCCCAATTGGGTCAAGGCATCGACCTGGTCCTGCATCAACGCGATCAGCGGCGACACCACGATCGCGGTGCCGTCGCGCAGCAGCGCGGGTATCTGATAGCAGAGAGACTTGCCGCCGCCGGTCGGCATAAGCACAAGGGCGTCGCCGCCGGCTTGCAGGTGCTCGACGATGGCCAATTGCTCGCCACGAAAATTGTCGTAGCCAAAAACGGTCTTGAGAAGTGCTCGCGCGTCCTGCGTCATCCACCGATGGTAATCGACTGTCGCCTTGGCGTCGCGCCCCGCCCGCTCGCTCGCCCGCAGAGCCTGAAGACACGCAGGCAGCGAAATGGGCCGATTGGGGGTACGCTAACGGCCCGCAGTCAAGGCGTCCTGCGCTTCGGCGAATGCGGCAAGGCGCGCAGTTCCGGCTCTCCCCAAGCTGCGCTCGAACCGCTACCATTCAAACACTTGTTTGAGGCGTGTACCGACATGGTCCGAGCTTTGCGATTTTATTTATTTGTTGCTTGTGCAGCATTGACAGGCTGCGGTGGCGGTGGCGGCGGATTACCCAAGCGCATCAATCCGCCGGTCGCCAGCGTACAACAGCTGCGCGCGCTGCCGGACGGCCGCTGGGAACTGGATCTGCGCTTGCAGAATTTCAGCACGGTGCCGATGACCTTCGGCACGATCGAGGCCGATTTGCGCATCGGCGAGACGAGCGCGGGCCCGATCTTTCTGCAGACCGATATTGAAATCGCCGGGCAATACGCCGACGTGGTGAGCACGACTCTGAGTCCCAGCGCCGCCGCGCGGGAGGCCATGGCCGGCGCAAAAGGTGGAGAAATCCCATATCGCCTGGTCGGCAGCATTTCCGCGAGCAAGCCTGACAAGCGCTTTCCCTTCGATCACGCGAGTCGCCTGGCACCGGTGCCTGGCGTTCCCAACACTTATCGTTAGTCCGAGGTTTGTCCGATGACCAAATATGCAGCTCCCGTAACCGACATGCGCTTCGCGCTGTACGACGTGCTGGGCATTGAAGCGCTGCTGGCGAAGTTGCCGGGCGGCGATGCAGCCAGCCGCGACGTGATCGATGCGGTGCTGGACGAAGCGGCCCGGTTCAACGAGCAGGTGCTTGCGCCGCTGAACCAGAGCGGAGACCAGGAGGGCTGCCACTTCGAAAAAGGAGTGGTGCGTACGCCCAAGGGATTCAAGGAAGCCTATGCGCAGTTCGTCGACGCGGGCTGGCCGGCGTTGAATGCGCGCGAGGAATTCGGCGGCCAGCACATGCCTGAAATCGTTGGCGCAGCGGTCAAGGAGATGATCGATTCGGCGAATCTCTCCTGGGGCAACTATCCCTTGCTGTCGCATGGCGCCAGCGAGGCGCTCAAGCACCACGGCGAAGCATGGCAACAGGAGGTGTTCCTCAAACCCATCGTCTCGGGCAAGTGGACCGGCACCATGTGCCTGACCGAACCGCATTGCGGGACCGATCTGGGCTTGCTCAAGACGCGCGCAGAACCGGGCCCCGATGGCACTTACGCCATCAGCGGCACAAAAATCTTCATTACTGCGGGCGAGCACGATTTCACCGAAAACATCGTGCATCTGGTCTTGGCACGCCTGCCCGATGCGCCTGCGGGGACGAAGGGAATCTCTTTGTTCATTGTTCCCAAATTCAAGGTTGCGCGGGACGGCAGCGTTGGCGCGCGCAATGCACTCGCCTGCGGCTCGATCGAGCACAAGATGGGCATCAAGGCGTCGGCCACCTGCGTGATGAATTTCGACGGTGCCGAGGGTTATCTGATCGGCCAGGCCAACAAGGGCCTCAACGCCATGTTCACCATGATGAACACCGCGCGCATCGCCGTCGGATATCAGGGCCTCGCGCTCATCGAGCGCGCATATCAGAACTCTCTGGCCTACGCGCGCGACCGTCTGCAGATGCGCTCGCTGGGCGGGATCAAGCGTCCCGACAAGCCCGCCGACCCGCTCATCGTGCATCCGGATATCCGCCGTATGCTGCTGACCCAGAAAGCGTTTGCTGAAGGCGGTCGCGCCCTGGGCTACTACGCCGCGGTGCAGGTCGACATCGTCGAACGCAGCACGGACGAAGCGGAACGGAAACGCGCTGACGAGTTGCTCGGTTTCATTACACCGATCGTCAAGGCGATGCTCACCGAAGCCGCGAACGAGTGTACTTATCACGCTGTACAGATTTTCGGCGGGCACGGATACGTGGCGGAATGGGGCATGGAACAATTCGCCCGCGATGCACGCATCACGACGATCTACGAGGGCACTACACAAATCCAGGCGCTGGATCTGCTCGGACGCAAGATCCTGCAGTTGCAAGGCGTCGGGTTGCGCCATTTTGCCGAAGAGATCAGCGCGTTCTGCCATGCGCAACAGAGCAACGGCGCCCTGATCGAGTTCATCAAGCCACTCGCCGAGCTGACCCAGGAATGGATCGCCCTGACCCAGGAAATCGGCAAGCGGTCGATTGCCAACGCCGAGGAAATGGGAGCGGCGGCGGTGGACTATCTGTTCTATGCGGGCTACATCGCGCTGGCCTACTTCTGGGCGCGCAGCGTCGCGGCGGCGGACGCATCCACGACGCATGGGAGCGATTTCAAGGACGCCAAGCGCTTGACCGGCCGATTTTACTATTCGCGCATCCTGCCGCGTACCCGCGGCCACATCGCTGCGATTCGTGCTGGCGCGGACAGCCTCATGGCGATGCCCGACGCGCTGTTCGGTTGAGGCACCCGGATAAAAAAATAAATCAGCGGCATCTGGCGCAACGCGCCGGACTCCGCTAATTTTGAGGCATCGATCAACCACGTTTCGGAACCCATCGATGGACGCGCAGGCCGGTATCCATATTCGTCTCGCCGACGCCGGAGACGATGATTTCATCCTTGGGCTGGTGGAACGTTTTGTAGGATTCGACCTGCCGAAGTGGCGCCGCCGCGGTGAGACCGCCGAAGGCATCCGCCGGGACATTGCGCGGCACCTTCGCGAGCAGCCGGCGGGTTCACATCTGTATGTTGCCGAAGACGACGATGGCGAGCGCGTCGGCTTTCTGCATCTGCAGACGATGCCGGACTTTTTTACTGGCGCGCTGAATTGCCACATTTCCGATCTCGTTACCGCGCCGGGGCATGATGGCAAAGGTGTCGGCGGCGCGCTGCTGGCATATAGCGAACGTTGGGCACGCGATCACCACTGCCGCCATGTCACCCTAAATGTTTTCGAGGGAAATCAACGCGCACGCGCCCTGTACGAAAAGCATGGCTACGGCATTGAAACGCTGCGCCTGGCCAAGCCCGTGAAATAAGCGCGCTACACGTCAGCAGCCTTTGTCGGATTTTGACCCGTCCCGAGGGAAAACCCCCAGATCAACCCGTATCAGCGCCCATTGTTCGGTGATGGGCAGCGTGCTCGTTTCACGCTAGTACGATGCATGACGACCCGAACGCAGACGGACGGTGGCATCGGAGCGGCTGCGGGTCGACAGGTATACACTGCGCGCATCAACGATCTGGTGACGGGTGTTGGTGCACGCAGGGTTTTGCCCCGGGGGGGCCGAGGCTGTTTGCGCGGAGGGCCGGAAGCGTCGGCCCGCGAGGAATCGCTCGTCTTCAGACTCCCGATGCATGGCGTGGTTGATGCCGTCATCGCCAGTCCGGAACTGATGGGCACGATTACCAATTCCACATTGCAGGGGTAAACCATGAAAAATCTCATTTCCACATTCAGCCGTCTGCTTGGCATGACTTTGCTGCTCGGACTGTTCGCCAGCGCCGCACATGCGCAGGCAACGCGCACCTGGGTTTCCGGTGTGGGTGACGACGCCAATCCGTGCAGCCGCACAGCACCATGCAAGACCTTCGCCGGTGCGATCTCGAAAACAGCAGCCCAAGGCGTCATCAGCGTGCTGGATCCAGGCGGTTTCGGCGCGGTCACCATCACCAAGTCGATCACCATCGAAAATGACGGAGCCGTCGCTGGAATTCTCAGCGCCGGCACGAGCGGCGTGATCGTCAACGCCGGTGTCAACGACAACGTGACCTTGCGTGGAATCAGTATCGATGGCGCCAACACGGGCATCGATGGCGTGCGTTTCCTGAACGGCGGAAGCCTCACCATCGAGCGCTGCGTGATCAACGGGGTGCTGCAGAAAGGTATCAACTTCGCACCGTCCAGCGTCACCAGCCCATCCAGCCTGACGGTCAACAATACACAAATTCATAATGCAAATGACGCCACCAACGGCGGCGCAATCTCGATTGCGCCCAGCGGTGGACAAGTGGTCACAGCCACGCTCAACAATGTGCAACTCACGCGCAGCCTGTTCGGCGTGAAAGCGACTGCACCTTCCAAGGTCTTCATCCGCGACAGCACGATCGCCAACAACAGCGTTTTCGGCATCCAGGCGACGGGTAGCGGTTCGTCCATCGTGATGGACGATTCCATCATCAGCGGCAACGGTGGTGCTGCCGTCACGGCGCTCAGCTCCGGATCAGTGGTCCTCTCGCGCGATGCGATCTTCGGCAATTCCATCGGCCTGACGACAATCGGCGGCGGCACGATCCAGTCGTTCGGTGACAATCGCAACTTCGGCAACACCACGCCAGGCGCCCCGAGCGCTCCGGCGCTGCCTCTGCAATAAGTCATCCTGCCCCGCGGGCGAGGAGTACCTCGCCCGCGGTGGCGATGCCCGCGCCTGCCGGAATTTCGACACGGCAAGGTGCCCGACTTCCATATCGTCCTTCGTCAGCAGGACGTGCGCGCCGCGCCGCCACGACAATCCGTTCGCTTTTTCCGCTATGCTCCCTGCGCAATCACGGAGTTACATCGGCAGGGTCGCCCGTTTCGCGAACAACGCAGGCGGAGAAAGGCATGCTGGAAGCTGTCCGGACGAATGGCGACATCCACTCAACGCGAGTGCTGTCGCTGGACTGCAATGGCCGCATCCTTGACTGGATGAGCTGGCAAGACGCCGTTTGCCTGTATGTGCGAGGTGCGGTCGCCTGGACCCTCGGCGATGCATGCCTGACGATTCACGGCGGCATGAACCGGCACAGTGGCGAGCAGAGTCTGATCGATCTGCATCCGATCGTGGCAAGCCGGGGTCACGCTCGACCTGGGAGTCTGGAGCCCGCGCCAGCGCTAACCAATGCCGCCCTGTTCGCACGCGATCACTCCCTGTGCATGTACTGCGGCCAGCATTTTCACAAGACCAGCCTGACCCGCGATCACGTGCTTCCGCTCTCTCGCGGCGGGCAGGACGAGTGGGAAAACGTCGTTTGCGCGTGTCTTCACTGCAATGTGCGCAAGGGCTGCCGTACGCCGCAACAGGCACACATGCCCTTGTTGGCCGTCCCGTACCGGCCGAGCTGGGTGGAACACCTGATCCTCTCGAATCGCAATATCCTGGCCGATCAGATGCAATTCCTCGTCGGACATCTGCCGCGTCAACGCCGGCCAAGCTGAGTCCGGATACCCGTTCTGAAGGCGACTGTCGCCTGCCTGCGGCAATCTGCCCGCATTTTGCCCGCATCGTTTCCTTGCCGCGGCCCTCGTGCTGGTCGAAAATGGCGGCCATGACGCATGGACCATTGCCACAATGATCGACCCGCAGCGCTATCCGCGCCTGACCCACATCAATTCCCCCGCCGACCTGCGCCGCTATAGCGACGCGGAACTGCCGGGGATCGCCGCTGAATTGCGCGACTACCTGATTGAATCGGTGGCGACCTCGGGTGGCCATTTCGGCGCCGGACTGGGCGTCATCGAACTTACCGTCGCGCTGCACTATTTGTTCAACACGCCCGAGGACCGGCTCGTCTGGGACGTCGGCCATCAATGCTATCCGCACAAGATCCTGACCGGCCGGCGTGACCGCATCACGACGGTCAAGAAGCGCGACGGACTTGCGCCGTTCCCGAAACGCGAAGAAAGTCCTTACGATACATTTGGCGTTGGGCATTCTTCCACTTCTATTTCCGCCGCGCTCGGCATGGCGATTGCCGCCCAGCGCAAGGGCGACCATCGCAGTCACGTTGCCATCATCGGCGATGGTGCAGCGACGGCCGGCATGGCGTTCGAGGCGCTCAATCACGGCGGTGACGTCGAGGCAGACCTGCTGGTCGTACTCAACGACAACGGGATGTCGATCAGCGAGAACGTGGGTGCGTTCAGCAAGATGCTGGCGCGACTAATGTCGAGCCGACGCCTGAATGCCTGGCGCGACCGGGCCAAGCAGGCGATGCCGCGCGGCTCCTTCCTGTGGCGTTTTCTGCGCCGTTGGGAAGAGCACGCCAAGGGTATGTTTCTGCCCAGCACGATGTTCGAGGAGTTGGGCTTCCATTACACCGGTCCGATCGACGGCCACGACCTGCCGCTGCTGCTGCATTCCTTGCGCACCGTAAAAGGACTCAAAGGACCGCAGCTGCTGCATGTGATCACGACAAAAGGCAAAGGCTACGCGCGCGCCGAACTCGACCAGATCGAATACCACGCGGTGGGTCCGTTCGATCCCGACGCCGGGGTCGCAAAGAAGTCGCCGGGCAAGCCGACTTACACGGACATATTCGGCAACTGGCTGTGCGACATGGCGGCGACCGATGCGCGTCTCCTCGCGATCACGCCGGCGATGCGCGAAGGTTCCGGCCTGGTGCGCTTTTCGAAGGAATTTCCGCAGCAGTATTTCGACGTCGGCATCGCCGAGCAGCATGCAGTCACGCTGGCTGCGGGCATGGCCTGCGAAGGCGCCAAGCCTGTCGTTGCGATTTATTCCACGTTTTTACAACGCGGCTACGACCAGCTCCTGCACGATGTGGCGATTCAGAATCTCGACGTGCTGTTCGCGCTGGATCGGGCAGGTGTGGTCGGCCCTGATGGAGCGACCCATGCGGGCAGTTTCGATTTGTCGTTCCTGCGCTGCATACCGAACTTGCTGATCATGGCGCCGTCCGACGAGAACGAATGCCGCCAGATGCTGAGCACGGGCTACGCCTATGCAGGCCCCGCCGCGGTGCGTTATCCGCGCGGCAGCGGTCCGGGTGTGGCGGTCGCCAATGACCTGAGCACGCTGACAATCGGCGAAGCGCAGCGTCGCCGCAGCGGGCGCGGACTGGCCCTGCTCGCGTTTGGCAGCACGCTGGCCGCTGCGTTGGCGGTCGGCGAAGAGCTTGATGCCAGCGTGATCAACATGCGCTTCGTCAAGCCGCTGGACACCGCCATGCTGCGCGATCTGGCGCGCGACCACGTCTCGTTTGTCACGCTCGAAGACAATGCCGTGATGGGTGGCGCGGGTTCGGCCGTCGCCGAGTACTTCGCTGCCGAAGGAATGGTCCTGCCGATCCTGCACCTGGGATTGCCCGATGAGTTTCTCGAGCATGCCAGCCGGGAAGAGTTGCTCGCTCATTGTGGCTTGGATATTTCTGGCATGCGCAATGCGATATTGCGACGTTTTCCACAATTCAATCCGCGCGCGACGCCGGTACGCAACGCTGGTTGAGGCTGCTTAAGCGAGAGTTCTGCGAGGCGGCGGCGAACTGTGGTTCAGCGCCCAACGGTGTCATGGCATTCCGACCCGGCGACGCCTGGCGCATGAATGTTGCGGCATTACGCTGTTGGGCATCGAGGCGATCCTTCGCGTGGCCGGAAAATGCTCCTGCATTTCCTGCATTTCCTGCATTTCCTGCATTCCGGCCATCCATGGCCGCGCCGGAAAATGCTCCTGCATTTCCGCCATTCCGGCCATCCATGGCCGCGCCGGAAAATGCTCCTGCATTTCCGCCATTCCGGCCATCCATGGCCGTAAAAAATAGAAAGCCCCCGCTTTCGCGGGGGCTGTGGGGCACACGCCTCGCTGACGTCGGCTCGGAAGCCACTCGTCGTTTCGGTTACCGCCGCGCCTGCCTCCCGACAGTCGCTGTGCACTGGAGCCTGAAACACCCCGGGGCGGTTCGCCACACCAGCCATGTGGCTTGGTGCAAATGATGCCGCTGTGCGTAGCGCGTGTCCGTGCGGCGAGCAGCAGTGCGCAGGCGACCTGGCGCACAGGCAAACTGCCAACTCGATCACGTTTCGATGCGATTCCGGCTTCCTGCGCGGCCAGGCCGCTGTATTCGGCAACGCCTGGCTCTGTCGCTAGCCGCCAAAACGCCCCAGGCTGACCCGATCGCGGTGCTCCAGGTCTTCGCGAGTCTCGACGTCCACGTAGCCCGTCTTGCTCAGCAGTTCCCGCACCGCGGCGCCCTGCTCATGACCATGCTCCAGAACAAGCCACCCATCCGGCAGCAAATGCTGCCTGGCTTGAGCAGTGATCGCACGGATCGCATCGAGACCGTCGGCGCCGGACACCAGGGCCGAGGCTGGTTCGTAGCGGAGATCGCCCTCGTGCAAGTGATCGTCACCGGCAACGATGTACGGCGGATTCGACACAATCAGCGCAAAGGATTCAACACCCAGCGCCGCGCACCAGTCGCCGCACGCAAATTCCACATTCGTAATCTTCAAGGAGTGGGCATTGTTCCGGGCGACATCGAGCGCGGCTGGACTGGCATCGGTCGCAATGACTCGACAGAGTGGTCTTTCGCTGGCCAGCGCAAGCGCGACCGCACCACTGCCGGTGCCGAGATCCGCGATCGTCCATTGCGCATCGGGCGGGATCAGCGCCAATGCGCATTCGACCAGTCCTTCGGTGTCGCTGCGCGGGATCAGTGTTGCGGGCGTGACGATCAGTGGCAGCGACCAGAACTCGCGATAGCCCAGCAGGTAGGCGATCGGTTCACCTCGGCAGCGACGCTCCAGCAAGTGCTGGAAAGCCGCGCGCTGCGCGTCGGTCAAGGCATCGTCGTCGTGTGCGTACAGCCACGCCTGCGAACGCTGTAGCACGTGGCGCAGCAGCACTTCGGCCTCCAGGCGCGCTTGCGCGCCTGGCAGGATTTCACGGGCATCGCGCAGCGCATCGCGCAGACTCACTCGCATCACGGAGCGGCGTCGACATCGAGGATGGGCGCCTGATCAGCAGTGGGCACAGGCGGTTTGAGTGGGCGCCAATAGCCGCCTTTGCTCCAGGCCGCATAGCCCCAGCGCAGCCAATCCGCCAGCGCCACCGCCATCCATAATGCCCACGCGAGCATGGCGATCTTGTGCACCCACAGCGGCAGACTCCAGACGCTGGCAACTGGCAGCAGCGCCTCGGACTGATCGGCGAACCAGCGCAGGGCGTGTGCGGTGGAACCGTTACCGCGCACGCCCATGTCGGGGTCGCTGAGCAGTCCGCTGTAAACCGCGCTG
This sequence comes from Tahibacter sp., assembly GCA_039934615.1. Taxonomy (GTDB): domain Bacteria; phylum Pseudomonadota; class Gammaproteobacteria; order Xanthomonadales; family Rhodanobacteraceae; genus Tahibacter. Next base: position 44,918 of record JBDTLV010000014.1, on the reverse strand, counting down.
ACGATGCAACACAGTGCAACTACGCTGGCCAGCGCAATGGCTATTTGTACCACATTGAAATTTGCGGGCGTCCATTCGCCGACCCGGCGGGCGCGCCAGTCCAGCAGGAGCAGCCAGGCCGCGACGAGCAGCAGCGCGAACCAGGATGCGGTCGAAAATCCGAGGCCCAGCAGTAGCCAATGCCATGCCCGCAAGGGCGTGCGCCGCGTACGCGCCAGGGCAAACGCGAATCCGATCATCACGAGCAGCTCGCCCCAATAGAGCACAGCCGGCCCGACCGCCGGACCTGTCGCGAACAACACCCACCGATCCTCGGGCAGGTTCAATCCCAACTGCACATTGGCCGCGGGACTGTTCAAGTTCAGGGCCGCAGTTGGCGCGCGCAGTCCCAAGGCACGCTCTTCGCGCAAGGCAATCTGGAAATTCTGCGGGCCTGGCGAAAGCGGGAGGCTCAGATGCCCGTCACGTGGCCGCAGATTGAGCGCCTGACCGTTGCGGCTCACCGACAGAACCTCGGCCGCAGGCGGCAAGGTCAACGCGTGCTCGCCGCCCTGCGTGCTGCGCACGTTGAGGTTGAGCGTCGTATCGACGGCACGAAGTCCGGTGTTGCTCTGCACACTGACATTGTCGATGGCCAGGGTACGGCCGGATACCGGTTCCGGTCGGCTGAGCACGATTTTCAGCGTTTCGCCGGGAAGCGGATGGAACTCGTGGGTCCAGTATTCACCGGTGTCGCCAGATTGTACTTCTGGAATACCGGAAAACTCCGCATGCCAGGTCGGACTCAGGACGATTTTCCAGATCTCGCCACGATCGGCCAGCGCGGGTGCCGTCAGGCTGATCGCATCGCTGCGTTCGAGACGGCTGCTCCACTGCGATTCCGATTGTCCGGCACCAAACGACAGCGCCACCGAACCCTCGCTGACTTTCACTCCGGAACTCAACACTTGCTCACCGGGCAACAAAGGCAGATTCACCGCAAAACCGCCCTCGATGGGCGCCACACGCTGCGCAGTCGACTCCACACGCCATTCCAGATCCAGCACCAAGGTGCGCACGAGCTGCACATAGGGTGGAAATTGCTGCACACCGGGCCGTGTGGAAGACGTTGCATCGCGTCGTTCCCGGGCCAGGGTCAGCGTATCGCCGAGCAGTCGATCCTCGCTGATGCCACTGCCTTGCCAGCCATTCAGCGCGGTCTCCACCCGCGCCGGAACCATCGGAAACTTCAGCGCGACATGGTCGGCATCGGTGACGCGGAAACTCATCTCGACGCGGTGCACACCCCGCGATACCGCCAGCCACAACTGCTCGCTACGCCGAACCAGGGCGTCCTGAGCGGCACCGTCCATGCTGATCGCCGTCAAATCGAGTGCCGACTCTTCACCGGGCAACGGAATTGCCACGCGTTCGCCCGCGTGCACTTCCAGCGAAACGGACACCTCGTCGCCCTGCGCGCGGACTTGCGCGCGCGCGAGGTTGGCGCAGTCCGGCGAGCAACGTGGCGCTTCGGTAAGGCGCTCGCGCAGCTGCTCCAGGGTCGCGCTGTCCGGAATGCCTTCGGCGCGTGTTGCGGAAGTGCCAAACAGGGCGGCACCCGCGATCAACAGCAGGCTCGCGAAACCTGCCGTGGCTTTGACCGGGCGCAACGCGACCGCACCGAACAGCCGTGACAGCAGCAATCCCAGGGCGCCCACCAATGCGCCCAGCATCAGCACGCGCAGGATGCGCACCAGCCACGGCGCGGCGACCAGCAGGCGCACGCTCTGATCCGCCGCAACCGGGCCGCTCCAATGCAATTGCGCGGTGCTGCCGTACTGCCAGCCGGGCTCACCGCGGCCGGACTGGATCACCGTGTTCTGCGCATAGCGTTTCAGCATATTGTTGGAATTATTCATTTTTCCCGCTGCTTGCGCGACTGACTTCGACGCAGGCGAAAGCGAGTTGGCCGCATCGAGGTCGACACGACGAATACGTGAGCCGTTCACTTCTACCGTGTCGGACTTTTCTTCCGCCTGGACCATCGGCGCCGGGGCCGAGGCTGGCATCGGTGGAACCTCATTGAGTTCCTGAGCGCCGCCAGCCGCCTGCTGCTGAAACTCATCGGACGGAACCGGCTCGGCACTGCGGTGGCGATACAGGCCCGCGTAGTTCGCCAGCGCCGCGCCCGGCGAACTCGATACAATGGATGTATTTTCCAGCTGTGGATAAAGCGCGTAGCGCGCTTCGCGAACGAAGAACGGTAACGCCAGTATCAGCAGCAGGGCAGCTACACTGCGGGCAGCCCAGCGCGTCACTGTCTGCAATTTTCCGGCAGGCAGATTGCGCAGCAGCAGGGCCAACAACAGCACGCCGAACCAGCTCCACAACGGTGCACCGAATTCGTGGTAACCGAGCACCAGATACGCGAGCGCCATCGCCCCGCCGGCGAAGCCCAGGAAACGCCCCGCGAGCAGTACCACGATGGCCACCAGGAACACGTCGAGCAGGTTCCAACGGGAGATCCAGCTTCCCGCCGCGTTGTCCGCGCCGGGTGCGGCGAGCAGACGCCAGCCGTACGGCAAGTGCAGCTGCAGGCTGACATTGTCGAACGTCTGCTGCCAGCCGTTCACCGGCAATACGCCGCTACGCTGCGCGATGCGCACGCCGGCGGATATATTCACATTGGTATTATGCACTTCGACGCCGGAAAGCTCGGCGTTCGCGCCCCGCGTGATCAGCAGACCTTCGCCACCGCTGTCCGCGCGCTCCAGCACGTACGGCGCCGCGACATCCAGGCGCCAGTCGCGATGCATCTGCCCGACAATGCGGTCCTTGGCGTACAGCCCCGCGCCGCCGAAATCCAGCCAGGCTTCGCGAACCAACTGCAGCCGATTGGCATCCTGCGACAGGCCGCGCGTGCGCTCTTCGACGCTGAGCTGACCCGCATCCGCCAGGGTGAACGCGGGTAGGTTGCGCCATTCGTTCGGCAATCCCGCCTGTGCGGGATCGATCGGAAATTCGCCACTCAGGCTCGCCACGCGCAAGCGCGGCACGGCGGCAAAGCTCCAGATTTCCTGATTCGGCCAGGGTTCCGGCGCCAGCCGCGCCGTCACTTTGCCCAGCGGACCATCGAGCCGCGCGAGCAGCACCAGATCCCAGGCGCCGGGTTGCGCCTGGATATGCAGTTTGCCTTCGCCATCCAGTCGCGCCGGCACACCGCCGCTCAAGGCAATCGGTACAAATCCCAAAGGCAGCACCGGCCCGACACTTTCCTCGCGCGCCTGACCCGAGACCGACAAATGGATGCGCGTTTCGAGCAGCGCCGGCACTTCATCGGTCAGCTTGCGGAACACCTGCATTTCGATCGCATCCGCTTCCGGTTCGGTAGCCTCGCCGCGGCCCAGCGTCAGCTGGTCTTCGCTGCGCTGCAGCGGCGAGACCGTCTTGCCATCGACGCGCAGGTCGATCAGACCGATTTTTTTTGGCACCGACAGCTGCTGCGGGCGTTGCTGCCAGGGAATATGCGCGACGATGCGATGCGTACCCACCGACAGGCGCAGCATCGGCCCGTCGTCGTGGTCCAGCACCGGCGCAGCCTGTCCGTCGACGGTCACCTGCTGGGGCCAGTTCTCGGCATCGCCAGGCAAGGGGATCCACGATGTCGCCTCGACTCTCCAACTCTGTGCCAGTTCGGCACCGCGCGCGCTCGCGTCGATCTGCAAGCGTCCCGGCCATGCGCAGAAGAAATTGTCTTCTTCGGTCAGGTCTGACGTTGCAATGAAGGGACACGCCCGATATTCCAGGTCCTTGAGCACCCATCCGCGCCAGGCATCGAGCAGCGGCGGAACGGAAACCGGGGCCGGCTGCGCGGCAAGCGGCATCGCGCAGGAATAGCCAAGCAGAAGACTCAGGACACACCATGAGATCCGGGCGCGCATCGACGACTCCATTCTGAATGTGGCAAATGCAACGGACCGGCGCCAGCACCGGGGTCAAGCGGATTCGAAAACCGGTCGATCCATGCCACGCACCGGGATTACCAGTGCATCAGCAGCCGCAGGCCCTGCTCCCCGCAGGCCAGCACGAAACCGGTCAAAAAGAACAAATAGCTCAAACGCAAATAACGGTACTTGTGACGGGCGAGATAGACGCCCAGCGAATACAGATCGTTGACCTGGGTTTGATAGATGGAACCGTCCGGCTGGAGCAGTTGCGCCATCTCGGCGAGAAAGCGCTCACGCGACAATTCGGCGAAATGTCCGAAAAAGATCATGTTGAAATGCGACGGTAATTCCGTGCTGCGCAAGCGCAACGGCCGGTATTTCGGCAAGACCGCGAGGATGGCGAGCAGCAGGGCCCCCAGGGTAAAGGTGCTCAGGATCAGCACACCGATACGCAGGCCCGGTTCATTGAGCTTGCCCATCGACAGGGTCAGCACGATCGACGACACCGTGATGATGATATTGGCCTTCGTGTCGGCCATCGCCGAAAGCTGCACGTGGTGTTGCTGAGCTGTTCGCAGAATATTGTCCGAGGTATTGCGCTCGGGAATGTTCGCGAACAGGTTTGCCGTCCGCTGCTCCTCCACGTCCATCGTTGTCGTTCCCCCGCCTTCCAGCCCGTTACTCCGATCATAGGAAGGCGCCGCACGCTTTGCCAGCCCGGTGCGGTCAAGGCTCGCCGGCGGCTAGGGCTTGCCCGCCCTTTTCAGCCATTGGCGCAACGCTTCCGGGTCCTGGTGCTGGCGTAGTGCATCGCACAGGCCAATCGCTTCGCGCGCCCGCGTAACCCCTTGTGCACCGCCGATCAACGCGCTGGCGTGCATATCGAAGAATTTCTGCAGTGCGGCACCCTGCGCGCCATCGCACCAATCCTCCGCGGCATATTCCGGCAACTTGCCCTGGGCGAACGCGGGCGTGCGTTTGGCCAGCGGCGCGAAGTGCGACTGGAACCAGCTCCAGAATGCCGCACGGTTTTCCGGCTGGGCGCGATTGACGCCGAGCAGACGACTCATCTCGCCGATCTTGACCGCGTCCGACAGCGCAAAATTGCGTGCGCGTTCGCTCAGTGCCGGATCGGTCGTTGCCCCAAGCGACGCGATCAGGGACTTGCGCAGATTCGGGTCGCTCTGCTGCGCAATTTCGGCACTGATCGCATCGAAGGCCGCCACGCCACGCTCCTGCACGGCCACGGCAAGCACGTTGCCGAGCAGGTCAGCGTTCGCGGCGCCCAGGTTCAGATGCTTGTTGTCGCTCAGCGCGAACGCCGCGTCCGCCTGGTTCAACAAAGCCTTGCGCACCTCCGAATTGCGCACGGTCATGGCGAGGAAATCGACAAGGCTCGCACGCAACAGCGAGTCGTCTTCGCTCTCGCCGACTCGACGCGTGTAACCCAGGCTGCGCAGGCGCGGCAAATACAAGTCCGCGACCCACGCGTCAAGCAATGGCCGCAAAGTATCATCCGCCACATGTAAACGGATCCAGTGATAACTGCTGAACATGGCAGTCGCCGCCTGTCGCGTCGGCGCCTTGGCCAGCGTCTGCATCGCCAGCAACACGCCGGATGCATCGAGGTCGCCGTGATCGAAGGCGGAAGCGATCGAATCCGCGTAGGTGAGCTGCTCGGCATCGCTGAGCGAGCCTGCAGCGGCAGTCAGCTGGCGCACGTCGATGCCGGCCATCGCAAAACGGTAGTAACCGCGGCCATCGGCATTCGGCAGATACCAGTCGGGACAGCCGCCATCCAGGGCGATGCGGGTCTCGGGGTCGTCAACCATCACGCACTGCGCACTGAGCACCTTGCCATGCGCGAGGCGCAGGCACAGCGGAATCCCCCACTTCTGTGCGGCGTCGCCCGTGGAGCCGAGCGGCAGGTATCGCTGTTGAACTATGTGCAATGTTGCTTTTTCTGCCTTGCAATCCAGGCGCGTGGACAGCAGCGGCACGCCCGGTTTATCGAGAAAACTCTTCATCGCTTTCTCGAAGCGCGCGCCCTGGTCACCGGCCTTGGCCAATGCCGCGACGAGATCGTCGGCGGTGGCGTTGGCCAGGGCATGATCCTTGACGTACTGGCGTATGCCGCGCCGGAACGTGTCCACTCCGAGGTAGGCCTCGAACATGCCAAGTACCGCTGCGCCTTTGGAATACGTGATGCCGTCGAACGCGCCTTCGATATCGCCACTGTCACCGATCGGCTGACGAATCCGCCGCGCGTTCGCCAGGCTGTCTTCGTCCATCGCTTCCTGTGCGCTCTTGATCCGATCCAGATCGGCGCGATAGGCCGGACGCAGTTGCTGGGTGATCTTGCCCTGCATCCAGGTCGCAAAGGCCTCGTTCAACCAGATGTCGTCCCACCACGGCATGGTCACCGTGTCGCCGAACCACTGGTGCGACAACTCGTGCGCATTGACGTTGAAGCTCGCCCGACGCATGTCGACCGGCGTATTCGCATCGAGCAGCATCAGGCTGTCGCGGAACACGATCAGGCCAGGATTTTCCATCGCGCCCGCGCTGAAATCCGGAGCGGCCAACAAATCCAGTTTTCCAAATTCGTACGGGTGTCCGAAATAGTCTTCGAGAGCGGTGACAATATCCGGCGTGCCCGCTAGGACTTCGGCCAGCCGCTTGCCCTCATCGTGGGCCGCGATGCCGCGCAGCGCGACCGGTTGGGTGCGCCAGGCGGTTGGCGCGATGGTCGGACCATCAATGACATCCCAGGGCCCAACCGCGATCGCAATGAGATACGTCGGCAGTGGCGGCGTGGTCTGGAAACTGACCCGTGTCCAGCCGTCCGCGAGTGCCCTGCGCGCCACCTCCTTGGTGTTGGCGACGGCCACATTGTCGGCCGGGACTTCCAAAGCGATATCGAACGGCGTCTTGAAGGAAGGCTCATCCAGCGACGGAAAGGCGAAACGCGCGCTGATCGGCTCCATCTGCGAGACCACGTAAGGCCGCCCGGCGTGCTCGGATTTGTACAATCCTTCCAATTGATGATTGAAGGGCGCGCGGTATTCCACCCGCACGGAGATTTCCTGCGCGGGCAGGCGCTTTCCAAAATCGATCCGTGCCACGCCGGTCGTCGCATCGCTAACGCGGTACTTGCCGGGCAGGGACTTGCCCGCCGCGTCGGTAATTTCCACTTTGCGCACATCGAGTTGCTTGCCGTGCAACCAGAGATGATCCGCCGGCGCGCCGAGCGCAAGGCGCAGGGTCGTGATGCCCTCGAAGTCTTCGCGCCGCGGATCGACGCGGAAATCCAGCGAGTAGTGCAGCGGCATCGCGGTGCGCGGCAGCTTACCGGTCGGCGGCGACTCTGCAGCGCTGGCAAGCGCGCTGAAAGCAACGCCCGCGAACAAAACCATCCAGCCAGGTACTCGGCGCATGTCGACGTTCCGAAAGAAAAGGCCGCACGAGGCTAACAGCCTCCGCGCGGCCCCGCATAGGCCGATGGCACCGCGCGTGTGCTCAGCGGACGTCGACCCCACCTGCGGCTTCGCGTTGCTCGAGCGTGACGGCGACCGCATGCAGCACGGACGCGATGCGCACGGCGCTCTGCACTGTCTGAGCGGTGACTTCATGTTTGCGCAAGGTTTTCTCGTGCGAATCCATGCACATGCCGCAGCCATTGATCGCCGAGACCGCCAGTGAACAAAGCTCAAAATCGATCTTGTCGCAACCTGGATTTGCCATGCCGTTCATGCGCAGACCGGCACGCAGGGTCGCGTAATCCGGTTCGCTGACGAGATGAGTGAAACGGTAGTACACATTGTTCATACCCATGATCGCCGCCGCGGTGCGCGCACCGTTGAGTTCGGCTTCGCTGGCGTGCTCGGCACTGTCGGCTGCAATCGCGGCCACCAGCGGCGCATGACGCGAGGCCATCGCCGAGGACAAGGCGACCAGCGCGATCTGCTTGCGGGTCAGACCCGGTGCGCCGCCTTCGCTGAGCGCCGAATCCAAGTTCAGGCGCAGGTCTTTGGCGTAGTCGGGAATTGCGGCCTTGAGGTCGGCAATACGCATGACGGTTCCTTTATTTATTTGTGGATACAATGCCGCCGCACGCATGCAAGCTTCCGGTCGATGACATCGCCGAAAATCGCGCGCCGGAACGGCGCGTCGGATGGTTGCAACGGTTTTCCTGCCTGCGTGCTCCCCCAGCCATGCCGGGGGAGCATTCGGCAATCGCAGTCGCGGTCGACCGACCGCCGCTGGATCAGGCGGCCTTGAGGGTGTCTTCGCCCTGCTTCCAGTTGCACGGACAGAGTTCATCCGTCTGCAGCGCGTCCAGCACCCGCAGCACTTCCTGCGGGCTGCGCCCGACCGACAGATCGGTCACATAGACGAAGCGGATGACGCCGTCCGGATCCACGATGAACGTGGCGCGCTGTGCAACACCCGCTTCCTTGTCGAGGATGCCGAGCGCCGAGGTCAGCTCGCGCTTGATGTCAGCCAGCATCGGGAACGGCAGATTGTTCAGATCCTTGTGGTGGGTGCGCCACGCGTGGTGAACGAACTCCGAATCGGTACTGCCGGTCAGCAGTTGCGCGTCACGGTCCAGGAACGCCTGGTTGTGCTGCGCGAAGCCGGAAATCTCGGTCGGGCAAACGAAGGTGAAATCCTTCGGGTAGAAGAACACGACCAGCCATTTGCCCTTGTAGGTATTGTTGTCAATATCCACAAATGCCTTGTTCAGGTCGGTCGAAACGGTGGCCTTGACATTGAACTGCGGAAACTTGTCGCCAACGGTCAGCATGGTGTTGCTCCTTGGTGGTGGTTGATCCCTGTGCGGGACGGGCTGGGTGGTAATGCTCGCCGCATAGATTGGGGCCTGGATTCCCATGCGTCCAATCAATTGATAACATCGCTACGATAGTTTTTGTAGATGACGCCGCCATGAATCTGCGAGACCTCCAATATCTGGTCGCCCTGGCCGAACACAAGCATTTCGGACGCGCCGCCGATGCCAGTTTCGTCAGTCAGCCGACACTTTCGACGCAGATCCGCAAGCTCGAGGAAGAACTCGACGTGACCCTGGTCGAACGCGCCTCACGCGGCGTATTGCTGACCGATGTGGGGCGCGAGATCGCGAATCGGGCACGCGGCGTGCTCGATGAAGTCCAGCAGATCAGGGCGATCGCGCGGCGTACCAAGGATCCGGAATCCGGCACGATGCGCCTGGGCATCTTCCCGACGCTGGGGCCGTATCTGCTGCCGCACGTCGTGCCGCATCTGCATGCGCGTTTTCCACGTCTGGAATTGTTGCTGGTCGAGGAAAAGAGCGAGATCATCCTCAGCCGCATGCGCGAAGGCCGACTCGACGCCGGTTTGCTCGCGCTGCCGATCCACGATGACCAGTTGCACACGGAATTTCTGTTCGAAGAGCCATTCCTGCTGGCCGTTCCAAGCGGACATCCCCTCGCCAAGCGCAAGTCACTGAGCATGGACGATCTCGCCGACCAGAGTTTGCTGTTGCTCGAAGACGGTCACTGCCTGCGCGAACAAGCGCTCGACGTCTGTCAGCTTGCAGGCGCCAACGAGCGCCACGGTTTTCGCGCCACCAGTCTGGAAACCCTGCGCCAAATGGTCGCGGCCAACGTCGGCATCACCTTGCTCCCCGCCTTGGCGGTCAAGCCCCCCGTGGCGCAGTCGGAACATGTCCATTTGTTGCCATTTCGTGGCCGCGGACCAAGCCGGCGCATTGCGCTGGTCTGGCGCAAGAGCTCGGCGATGGGCGAATTCCTGAAGACCTTCAGTCAGGAACTGAAAACGCTGCCGACGGCGCTGCTGGCAAAGTAGACAGCGGCCACGACTCACGTGACGCAGCGCGCGGTATCGCCACCAGCCGCAGACCTTGCGCCCTATTCCACGACGATCACGCGCAACTCGCGGCTGTCGCCCCGGCCCCGGTCGTCCACCACGCGTGCGGTGTGGGTGCCGGCGTTCTGCGGCTGCCAGAACAAGGTTTCGCCAGGTGCCGAACTGCCGACATAGGCATCATCGACAAACCAATACACCGCGCGCGCGCTGGCGTCGACGGTCGCGTTGAGGGCGACGCGCTGTTCCGCTTCATGGCGGGTGCGCAAGGTGTAAGCCGCACCGCGCAAGGGCGAGGTAATCTGCGGCGGCGCTCCGCTGATCTCGACGCCGCTGACGCAGTCGGGTGTTGCCGGCGGCCGGCGACGCGGCAGGCCAGCCTGGGCGAACACGCGGGACAGATCGGACGGCCAGTATTCGTAGACTTCCGTACGTGTATATTTTTCGTCGAACGGTGGGCACGCGGCGAGGCCGCTGCGCGTGTCGATCAGCACCGGCCGATGCACGGTGCTGACCCGGATCGGCGATTTGCCAGGGATGAACCAGGTGCTGCCCCGCTGCGGACACCAGGCGTTCGGCAGATCACCGCTGGCCAGGCACACGTCCACTTTCCTGACATGCGCCGGCAGTGTCCAGGCCGGCTCGCGCAGGCCCGGATCCTGCGCCTGGATCGCGTCGACGATGCCGAAGAACAGCGGCGCAGCGGCCTCGACGCCGATCAGCGCGGGGTTGCCGGCCCCGTCGAAATTGCCGATCCACACGACCAGCACATAGGGCCCGAATACGCCGGCTGTCCATGCATCGCGAAAGCCCCAGGACGTACCGGTTTTCCAATACACCGGCAACCGCGTCGGCTGGGCCGTGGTCGCGTCATCCGGGCGCGGATTCTGGCGCAGCATGTCCAGGGTCATGAAGCTGGCTTCCTCGCTGAGCAGGCGTACGCCATCGACCGTCGCATCGTCGGCGCGAAAGCGCAGCGGGCGCAGCACTCCGCGATTCGCGAGCATGGCGTACAGGCCGCCCAGCTCCTGCATCGTGACCTCGCCGCCCCCCAGCACCAGGGCAAGGCCGTAGTGACGTTCGCCAGCCATACGGCTGATGCCGGCGCTTTTTAGAAAATCGTACAAATTTGGGTTTGCCAGCTGTGACGCGACCCATACCGCGGGAATGTTGCGGCTGCGAATCAGCGCCTCGGTCGCGGTCACCGGCCCGAGAAAGCGCCCGTCGAAATTTTCCGGCGTGAACGGCCCAAAGCTGGTCGGCACATCGCGCAACACGGTGCGCGGATGCAGCACGCCCTGATCGATACCGAGCGCGTAGATAAACGGTTTCAGCGTCGAACCGGGCGAACGCTTTGCGTCGGTACCATTGACCTGGCCCGCGATGCCCGCGTCGAAATAGTCGGCGGATCCGACCAGCGCCTTGACGCCCATGTCGCGCGTGTCGATCAGCAAGGCCGCCGCATTGCGCAAGCCACGCTCGCGCGAGCGCTGCACGCTGGCGTGCAGTTGCCGCTCCACCGTGGTCTGCAGCGAGAGGTCGATACTCGTTTCAAGATGCGCCGCGAACCGGCCGGTTTCGCGCTGCTCGGCGAGCACCTGGTCTACCGCATGCGGTGCTCCGAATGGCAGTCGTTGCGGCGAGCTCAGGCTGAGCGGCAAACGGAACAATGCGTCAGTGGTCGGATCGACGGGATGGCTCGCGCGCCAGCGTCGGTAGAGACGGTCGCGGGCGGCCAGCAGCCCCTTGCCGAGGGTGCCGGTGATCTCGGGCAAGGTGCTAACGGTGGCGCCTTCCGCGTCGACCGCTGCTATGTCCTGAGCGGGCTGTCCTGCCTCGGTCACACGCATCGCATTCGTTGAACCCGCGAAAGCCTCTTTCGTGCTGCCACGCAATCGCCGCGTCGGATCCTGCGGGATCACCGCAAGAGTCAGTGCTTCGGGCAGGCTGAGCTGTGCGACCGGTTTGCGGAAATACACCAGGCTTGCCGCAGCGACACCCTCCACGTTGCCGCCATACGGCGCGAGGTTGAGATAGGCTTCCAGAATGTCATTTTTGGAATAGCGCAACTCCAGCCAGACGGCGCGCAGGACTTGTTCGGCCTTGCCCCGCGGGGTGCGCGTATTGAGCCGATACTTCAGTCGCGCGAGCTGCATGGTCAGGGTGGACCCGCCCTGACGGTTTCCACCGCTGAGGTAGGTGACAAACGCGCCACGGACCAGGCTGATCGGATTGAAACCCGGATGCCAGCGGAACCAGGCGTCCTCGTGCAACTGCACGGCATCGATCAGCGCAGCCGGCATTTCGCGCAACGGAATCCAGTTGCGGTATCTGTCATCGGTGCTCAGGGTCAGGCGCAGCAGGTGCGCCTGATCGTCGTAGACGGCACTCGAATTGGAGACACCATTGGACAGCGCCGGGTGCGGATAGATGCGGATGCCCACCACGACGATGGCGATCAGCAGCAACGCGACCAGTGTGTTCTGCCAACGTTGCACGACGCCGAGCAGGCCGCTTGCGATGCAATGCATCCACTTCTTCACAAAATACTTCTTCCAACAACCTGCATCCGTGCACGACCGAACGTGCAACCACCACGGAAATTTACTGCGCGTATCGCGTGCCGTCGGCGTCCGAAGCGATGAACGCGCGATGGCGATACCAGTTGTGTTCCACGCGCAGGGCCCGGACAAAGCCCCTCTCCCGCTGGAGAGGGGCCATTTAGCGCAGCGGCAACTTGCGTCACCGTCTCAGCGGCTGCGGCCCGCCTGAGCACGATTCGTAGCTCCGATTACGGCTTCACCACACTGATGCTGCCGCCACCGCGCGATTGCGCCTGCACGGTTCGGTCGTACATCGATTCGCCAAACGTGGGTGGAACCACATAGGTGCCGACGTTGGTCGCCTTGATCCGATACACGAAATCCCGCACGTCGGTAGTCGCTGTGCCGTAGATCACGACACGGTCGTCGCGCACGTCGGCGTAGTCCGGCTGCCAGGTCGACTTCGGGTTAGTCACCGTCGAATGCCAGCCGGTCGACTGCGTCGCGGGAGCCGCATCGCCCTCGGTACGATCCGCGTTGACCGCCGCAGGGATCTCCTGCACGACCTCGAAACCGCCGGGCAACAAATCCACAATCGCGGTATTTCCAATGCCGTCGGCACGCGTGGAACGGATCTTCAGGTGGACGTAGATCTCGTCGCCCAGGGTCACCTTGTCGAGCGCCTTGCCGCTCTCATCGGTCAGTTCCCGGACAATCTCCAAACCTTCCTTGCGCTCCGCGGTCGGCAGCTGTCGATCGTAGCCGCTCTGGCTGACGGTGTACCAGGCGGCCAGATCCGCCGCGTTGTCGACGCGCACGCCGGACGCCGTGCCACTGAAGCGCCCCTGCACGACCAAGCCTTCGCTCTTGCCGAAGGCCTTCGCGGTCCCGTCAGCGGCAAGTTCCGCGAGACTCAGTTTGTCGCCACCGAGGCTGCCGACCTGGCTGGCATACGCGTCCAGCGCCAGAACCGTGGTCGCCGACGACAAGGTGTTGTACCAGCCGCGCTGCAGCACTTTGACGATGTTCTGCAGTGCCTGCGCGGGCAGCGCCTTGGCGCGCTCGGGGAAGTGCTTGGCAAGCAGGTACAAGGTGGAACCGTCACGCACCAGCGGATCGTAATAGCGGTTGTAGTTCCAGCCCGCTTCTTCCGCGGTGCGGGTGAGCACTTTCTCCGGGCCGACGATCAACTTTGCCGCTTCCTTGTCTTCCTTCAAAAGTTGCAATGTGGTCGCGACGTACGCCGCGGCCGTGTCATCCTTCCAGGTCTTGGAATGCGCATTTTCCAGCCGTTGACGCACGGCGGCGAGCTGGTTCGTCGTGACCTGTCCCTGACGCGTCAACAGGTAGATCGCGAAGGCACGCTCGCGCAAACCGGCAAGGGATCCATCGCTCTCGTCCGCGGACAATTGGCTCAGATAGCGGTTGGCGTTGGTCAGCATGTCCTCGGGCACCTTCCAGCCGTGCTCTTTCGCTTCCAGCAGGAACTGCACGGCGTAAACCGAGACGTAGCGTTCCGACTGCGGCGTCGCCATCCACAGGCCGAAACCACCTTCATCGTTCTGGCGCGAGCGCATCACCGCGAGCAGTGCAGCGAAGCTGTCCGCAGTCGAGACGCTACCGTCGCCGCGCACGACCTTGCCGAATTCCGGATGCTTGTCGAACACCATCGCCGGCACCGCCGCGCTGAGCAGCTGCTCGGTACACTTGTGCGGAAAGCTGTCCAGATAGCTCGCGAGACCTTTCGCCAGCACCAACGGCACGTAGGAGGCATCCGCATCGCGCTTCGCGTACGCGTCGAACATGCCGCGCAATGGTTTCACTTCGGCCTGGCCTTTCGCGAGAGTGCCGATCGCGACTTCGGTGCGATATGGCACTGCGGGTCTCACCGACAGATCCGCTCCGAGACGGGCAATGTGATCGCCGCTGCTGGCGATGAACTTCAGGGTTGCAGCGCCGGGCTCGCCTTTGGCCTTCAGACGGAATACGACCACGCCCTCGCGCATCTCACCGAGCTTGAGCTCCTGCGCCGGCGCGCCGTCCGCTTCGACCTGGGCTGAAGGTTCGAGCTTGAGGGTGATTGGCAACTCCTTGCCGCCAAGTCCGGTCAGGTTGTTCGCGACACCCACGCTGACTTCAAACACATCCCCCGGCGCGACCATCGCGGGCACATTGGGAGAAAGCACAAAGTCGCCACGTACCGTTGTGGACCCTTCGAAGGTTCCGACCTTGCCCGCGGCAACTGCCACGGCCATGACGCGCAGCTTGCCGTTGAAATCCTCCGGCACGACATATTTGAGTTCTTTTTCACCATCCACATCGACGATGCCGGACCAGTAGGCGATCGGTGGCGCACGTTTCTTGCGGAAGGGATTCAGATGCTTGCCGAGCAGACCGTCGGCGTCGCCGCCGGGTGCCGCCATCGCGGCGAGCTTGGCGAATTCCGGCAGGATCAGGTCGAGAATCTGGCTGGTGCCCACCTCAAGCATGCGCTTGCGGAAGAAGAAATCGAGTGGATCGCCAAGCTTGTAGCGCGCGACCTGCAGAATGCCTTCGTCGACCGCGAACACCGCGACGCGCGCGGGTGCGCCGCTCTTCACTTTCATGGTCAGCGTTTCACCCGGCTTGATCATTGCCGGCGTGCTGACAGTCAGTGGATCGCGCCGCGCATCACGGTTCACCGAGAACGGCACGATGCCGTACGACAGCGGACTCATGAAGATCTCATCCGATGACGGATCGCGCACGTATTGCACGTTGATGTAACCGTTGCCCTCGAAATCCTCCGGCACCCGGATATGCTGCACCGAACCGGTGGTCGCCGCCTTGAACCAGGCATGCGCATAGACCTTGTCGCGTTCGATGGTGATCAGGCCAGCGCCGGCATACGGTGCGCGCACTGCGATTTCCACCTCTTCGCCCGGTGCGTAGTCCTTCTTCGACAGCGCCATTTGCAGTTCAGCGTTGCGCTCCAGCGAGCGCGCCAGATTGGCTTCGCCGGCGACCGAATAGTTGACCTGATTCAACGATTCGCCACGCGCGTTCTTGACCACCAACGCGTAGTCACCCGGCTTGTCGGTCGCCAGGTTGTAGTCCACGCCGCCCGCCGCGAGCTTGAATGGTTCTTCCTTGAGCGGAAGTTCCTTCATGCGCGATTCGTACTTGTATACACCGGAGTCCTGCTTGGTCAGGATCGACACATAGCGCCGTTCGACCAGCACCAGTTTCAGGCCATCGACCGCAATGCTCTTGGCCTGCGGATCAATCGCGACAAAATTCACCACGCGCTTGTCATCCCGCTTGACGTAAGCCAGGTCGTCGTTGGTCTTGACCCCGATCAGATAATCCAGCGACGACACCAGTGCCATGGTTTCCGCCGCGACGCTGCGCCCGCCTTCCGCCTCGTAACCTTTCGCAACGAGCAGCAAGCGATAGGTCGAGGTACCGTACTTGGCCAGGTCGAGGGGGAATTCCGCAATGCCGTTCTCGTCGGTGGTTCCGTCGCCCAGAGGCTCGCTGTAACCCTCCTTGGCACGTTGCGGATCGAAGAACGCATGCGCCGGCCAGCTGCGGAAAACCGGCAATACCGGCGACAGAGTCAGGCTGGCTTCGACGCGACGGTTCTGCGCGGGCGTGCCGAACAGGTTCTGCAACGAGATACGCGCGGACAGTTTGTCAGGCTTGACCCAGCCTTCGACGACTTCGCTGGACAGATGCGCGGTCGCCTTCATCCGGTCCGGCAGGAACTCCTTGATTTGTACGCTTGTGGAACCGAGCAGAGCGGTCGTGTTGCCTTCCTGCACCAGCGACAGATTCACGGTCCACGAACCGGTGGGCGAGGTTTCCTGCGTCGTATAGGCCAGTTCCTCGAAACCCGCCTCGCCCAGGCGCAGCTTGCGACTTTCGACCACCATGCCGCGCGCATCGAGGATATCGGCCTGCAAAGGCACGCCGACCAGATGCTTGTTCCAGTCCGCGGCGCGCACGATCATGCCGATATGGAAGGTGTCGCCAGGGCGATACAGACCACGATCGGAGAACAGGTACGCACTGAGCTGTCCGGCATCCTTGGCGTTCTTGATCCCGCCAATGTCGAAGCGCGACAGATCCAGCCGACGGTCATAGGCGTTGACCGGCAGGAATGACAGATCGTCGCCTTTGCGCACCAGGAACAGCGACGGCGTCTTTTCCCGCGTGTAGGCATCGAGCGCGGCGAAGTGCGCCTGGCCATCAGCACCGCTGGTCCGGCTTTCCAGGCTTTGTCCATTTTTTGCCAGCACTTCGATGGTCGCGCCTTCCACCGGCGTCCCGCTACCGATCGACTGCACAAACACATCCAGCTGACCGTCCATCGATTTCTTGATCACCAGACCCAGGTCGGTGACCACGACCAGACGTTCATCGTCAAACTCCTGGTAGTTGGCGTCGCCGCTCGATGCGCTTTCGCCATCGCCCTCGCCTTCGTACTCGCCCTCTCCGTCGTTCGCTGCAGGCTGACTATCGTCGGTCTCGCCGGCATCGGTCGCGGAAAATTCCGCCGGCTTGGCCTTCGCTGCCTCCACGGCGGCCTGATCCGCCGCCGGGTCATAGCCGGACAGGCGCAGCAGGAATACGCCGCGACGATTGGCCTTGCCCAGATAGCTGGTGAGGTCGACGCCCTCGTAGTGCGCCTTCGACGGATCCTGGCTGTCGAACGGAATCTTCTGCTCGAAGCGCTCGGTGATCTGGTCCGGCGACAAAGCGCCCAATTGTGGTTTTGCATAACTGCCATTGTTGAAACTGACCAGATGCTGGAGCTGATCCGGCAGCACGCGGGCGATTTCCATTTTCAGCCCGGGCACATTGCGTGCGACAACGGCGACGCGCTTCTGTCCCGAAAGACTCAGCAGCGAGCCGTCCGCCATGAACCGCAGCATGCGCGGATAGTCCGGCACAGCCAGCACTTCCTGACTCGCCTGGCCGAGCACGTAGCCGCCGAACGACTTCAGGCCCTTGCCGACCTGCACGTAGACATAGCGGCCGGGGTCGGCGCGATACTTGAAGCTCTGCGCGTCGCTGTATTCGAGTTCGGACGCGATGGGTTCAAGGTCCAGCTTGGTCGCCGCACGGAGGATCTTCTCGCTGACCTGGCTGCCCGCCCAGTTGTACGGTTCGGGGGTCCGGTCGGCTTCCTTGATCTCCGGATTTACGGTCGGCAACAGCCAGGCATTGACGCTCCTGACGATTTCCCGTTCGCCGACCGGCTGGGAGAGTTGCAGCACGAGCACCTGTTCGGGTTCAAATTTCGCATTGTCCACCAGCATCGCCTCGACGCCGTTGACGCGAAGGCTGTACATCCCGGGAATCGGCACCGTTCCGGTCAGCGCACTTTCACTGCCCTCGCCACCGCGCGCGGCATGTACGCCCTTGTCGATTTTCACCTCGACGCGGGAGTCGTCCGCAGGCACCGCAAGCGGCTCCGAATGCACGAACGCGTTGAGCTTCTTCTTGTCGTAGTTGACGATGAACTTGCGCGTCTGCGGCTTGCCCTTGGCATCGAACAGGGTCACGGCAACGCGCTTCTCGAAATCGGCCGTGTCGACCGCGTGGGAGAAGTGCACTTGTACGATCGACTTCTTCAGGGTCGCGTCGCTCGGATCCTGATAGAAGTCGCTGGTCGAAACCTCGGCGGTGAACGGTGCACTGTTGAACTCGAACTCGGTCTTGGGCACGCGCACCTGCGGCGCGAACGCCTTCGCGGCGTCAAAGCGCACGCGGTATTTCTGGCCCACCGGCCAATCGGCCTCGGGCTGGAAATCAATATTGCGATCGTCGCTCCAAGTCCAGGTACCGGCAATGGCCGGATCAATCCGCACGCCGTCGCCGACGGCCTTGCCGACCCGATCAATCGGCGCGACGGACTGGTCGAACCGCGCATGCAGCGGATACACACTGAGCGTGTCCGATACGTAGTCGCTGATCGGCGGCGGGACAATCGACCATGTCGCAGCGACCGGCTCGGGTGGATGTGGGCGCGCCTGATACCACTGGTATCCGAACCAGCCGGCCAGGCCCAGCACCAGGATGCCCGCCATCGATCCCACGCTGCGACCCGGATGGCGCCGGATCGAACCAGCCGCAGCGACGGCGCCGCGCTCCACGCCCAGCATCCAGCCCGGCGCGCGCCAGGTGACATTGCCAAGCAGGCGCGATAGCACATAGCCGAGCAGGCGCAGGATCAGGGCGATCAGACGCCACAGTCCGAGCACGATAACCAGAGGCAAGCGCGCGATAGCGCGAAGCAAATCCATGCATTTCCCCAATGTAAAGCCAAGGTCAGGTCGCTGCGGCGGCAATCGGGCTTCCGCACGAATCCAAACGACAGTTCGCTATGGTTCCGTACTAGGGCCCGCGCGGCAAGCAAACTTTCAAACCCGCAACGCGAGTAGAACAAGCGGGAATGGCAAATTGCGGGCGGATTGCGGGCGTAGCGCCGATCATTGATCGGTTGCGCGCGGGCGATTGCCGCTGGCTATCGCGGCGATTGCCACAATCAATTGGTTTGCTGCACCGCGACGGGTCCACTGTGGCACTGGCCGGCCGACAGGGACGCCGGCACGCCCGCAGCCAACGCCACGAGGTTGTTACAATGAGCGCATTGAAAGGGTCACAGACCGAAGCCAATCTGAAAGCGGCCTTCGCCGGGGAATCACAGGCGAATCGTCGCTATTTGTACTTTGCTCAAAAAGCGGATGTGGAAGGTTACAACGATGTCGCCGCGGTGTTCCGCTCGACCGCCGAAGGCGAAACCGGCCACGCGCATGGACACCTGGAATACCTTGAGGCCTGCGGCGATCCGGCGACCGGCCTGCCGTTCGGCGATACCTCGAACAACCTGAAGACCGCCATCCATGGCGAGACCCACGAGTACACCGACATGTACCCCGGCATGGCGAAGACCGCCCGCGACGAGGGGCACGGCGAGATCGCCGACTGGTTCGAAACCCTGGCCAAGGCGGAACGCTCGCACGCCAACCGGTTTACCAAAGCGTTGGGCGAACTGGGTAGCTGAGTGTTGCAGCGATGCAAGGCGGGGCGGCCCTTACCGTCCTCGCCCGCGTCGGGCCGGCGCCTGCACGCGCCGGCGTCCTTGTGGCCACTGGAGTCCGCATGAGCGCCGTGCCGCCCCCCGCCCGTGAGGGCAGTCTCGAAGCGCCAACCCGGCATCCGCTGGATTGGACAAATCCACAGTTTTACGACCAGTCCGCGCTCGATGCGGAACTGGAACGCGTATTCGACATTTGTCATGGCTGTCGACGCTGCGTCAGCCTGTGCCAGGCATTTCCGGCGCTGTTCGACTTGGTGGATGCGTCGCCGACCCTGGAAGTCGACGGCATTCCGAAGGCCGACTACGCACGGGTCGTGGAACAATGCTATTTGTGCGATATGTGCTATCAGACCAAGTGCCCCTACGTGCCGCCACACGCGTGGAACGTGGACTTTCCGCATCTGATGCTGCGTGCCAAGGCGGTACAGCACCGTCGTGTAGGCACCGGATTGGGCGCACGCGTGCTCTCCTCGACCACGACAGTGGGAAAACTGGCGACGATACCGGTCGTGGTGCACGCGGTGAATGCGCTGAATCGCTCAGCAACCGCGCGGGTCGCGCTGGAAAAAACCCTCGGCGTGCATCGCGATGCGCGCATTCCCGAGTACCACAGTGCCACCGCGCGGCGACAGCTTGGCAGCGACGTGCATGGCGGCAGCGAGGCTCAGGCTGCCGGCCGCACGCGCGGCAGGATCGCCCTGTTCGCCACATGCTATTGCAACGTCTCGGCACCGCAGGTGGTCGAGGATCTGGTCGCGGTGCTGGGACACAATGGAATCCCGAGCCGGCTGGTCGAACGCGAAATCTGCTGCGGCATGCCCAAGCTCGAGCTCGGCGACCTGGATTCGGTGGCGAAGTACAAGGAAACCAATATTCCCATTCTGGCCGCCGCCGTGCGAGAAGGCTGGGACCTCAGCGCGGCGATACCGTCCTGTGTGCTGATGTTCAAACAGGAATTGCCTTTGATGTTTCCGGACGACGCCGAAGTGCAGCTGGTGCGGCGGCACATGTTCGATCCGTTCGAGTACCTGTGGCTGCGCCATCAGGCTGGCCTGTTCAAGCGCGAATTTTCAAACGGCCTCGGCCGTGTTGCCTATCACGCCCCCTGCCATCAGCGGGTGCAGAATATCGGCCCGAAAACCCGTGAAGTGCTCGCCCTGATTCCCGACACGCAAATCCAGAGCATCGAGCGTTGTTCCGGTCACGACGGCACCTATGGCGTCAAGAAAGCCACCTATGCATTGGCGCGCAAGATCGCCAAACCGGTGGAAACACGTGTGCAGCAGATCGCGCCACAGCACTTCATCAGCGATTGCCCGATGGCCGCCGCGCATATCGCGCATGGACTCGGTGATAGCCTTGTCGCGAAAAACCCGATCAGCCTGCTGCGCCACGCGTATGGAATTTGAGCACGATGGATAAACTGACCGCCCCCGATCTGTGGAAACTGGAAGACTATGCGCGCGAGCGCAACGCGTTCCGTCTGCGCGTGCTGGCGCACAAGTCGGCGCGCACGATCGCGCTCGGCGCCAACATCACCGTATTGTTCGAAGATCGATTGACCGTGCACTACCAGGTCCAGGAAATGCTGCGCATCGAACGCATTTTCGACGCGGCCGGTATTGCCGACGAACTGGCCGCCTACAATCCGCTGATTCCCGACGGCAGTAATCTCAAGGCCACCCTGCTGGTCGAATTTCCAGATGAAGCTCAGCGTCGCCGCGAATTGCAGCGTTTGCGCGAAGTGGAACATCGGATTTTTCTGCAGGTCGGCGCACAAGGGCCAATTACCGCGATCGCCGACGAGGACCTTCCACGCAGCACCGACGAGAAGACCAGCGCCGTTCATTTCCTGCGCTTTGAGCTGGACGCTGCGGGGATCGATGCCTGGCGTTCGGGCGCGGCGGTGCGGCTGGGAGTCGATCATCCGAACTACCAGGCGAGTGCGGTCGTGTCCGATGCGGCACGAGCTGCCCTGCTCGCAGATCTGGACTAGGCCCGACGTGCGACAGAATTCCTGGTTCCTGCCCGCTGCGTTGCTGACGGCTGCACTGATCGGCACGCTGTGGGTGACGCATACGCAAAAACCCGTGGCGCGCGCGCCGGGCGTGCTGGTCGCGGAAGTCCCGCATCAGACCGACCTTGCAACACCCCAGCCGTTGCCCGATCACGCGGGTTCCAAGCTGAGCGCGCTCGCCAAATTCGATCTGCAGGCACGCGTGCTATCGCGCGAAGACTATCGCTTCGATCGCGGCGCGGCGCTTGCACCGATCGACCTGGCGCTGGGTTGGCAGCGCATGTCGGACAGCTCCGTTCTGGACCAGATCGAGATCTCCCAGGGAAACCGCTTCTTTTATTGGCGCGTGCACGATTTTCCGATCCCGGAAACGGAACTGGAGACGTCTGCCGCCAACATGCACCTGATACCCGCGACCGAAACTGTCGAGCGCGACCTGCGCCGTACCCGCGCCGGCGACATCGTGAGCCTGCATGGCTGGCTGGTCGAAGCGAGCATGGCTGATGGCGGCACCTGGCGCAGTTCGATGACGCGCAGCGACACGGGATTTGGTGCCTGCGAATTGATTCTCGTCGAAGGCGTCGAGATCGCGCCGCGCTGAGGCGTGGTTTGGCCCTGTCGCGCGCCAAAGGTGTTACGGAATGTCGAGTCGCGTATACGAGACTACGGCGTCGGGCGCCGCCTGGGTCGCTTCGACCGGCGCAGCGCCATTCTCGACGTAGGTCTCACTGCGCTCGAAAGCGTCGTTGCCGTGCAAGGCAATCCAGAACGCGTGCTGGTGGGATTTTCCCGCGACCTGCAGATTCACGCCATCGCGAAACGCGAAGGAAAAGCCGTTCCCGTCACCATTGACCCAGCGCAGGCGCGGTTGGTTGCCTTGTACACAATAGTGATCCGCCAGCAGTGCGTCGCCGTCCAGATGATAGATCGTAATGGATTCGCGACCCGCGCTAAGGGCCCAGGTTTCAACCAAGGCGCTGCCACCCGCGCTCAAGCGGTAGTTGACCCGATGCGTGCGACCGTCGGGCAGCTTTCCCTGCCAGTTTCCGACCAGCCCGCTGAGACTCTGAAACGCCGAACTCGCCGACCGTTCGTTTTCGACCGCGACACTCATGTGTGCGGCAAAGAATCCCGCAGCGAGCAGCAGCATGCGTGAACAGGTGATCATGATCAGACTCCCGCAAGCCCGCGCAGCACATCCGCACAAGATCGCAATGTGGATATTTCCCACGCGTTCGCGTGAGGCGGATTGCCGGATTGCAATCCGCCTCACGATTCTAGCGGTCGGGCGCTTTGTGGCGCGGCACTCGTGCGTCGGCTCGCAGCGTCAATCTCTCGCCTTGGCGCACGGCCTTGCGCTCGGCGCAGGCCGTCGTCCGTACCGTTCGAGGCGGGTGCCTTATCACGGTACCGGAAGCCACCGCATGCCGAGCGCCGACCGTGCGGGTCGGCGCCGCACCGTCAACGCATTCGGCTCGCCTGCGACAGACAGTTCAAACGTCGATGCCAATCGGACAGCTCACGCCGGTCCCGCCAAGGCCGCAATATCCATTGGGATTTTTTGCCAGGTACTGTTGATGATAGTCCTCGGCGTAATAGAACGGCCCCGCCAGCGCGATCTCTGTCGTGATCGCGCCATGACCCGCTGCATTCAGGGCAGCCTGGAATGCCTCGCGTGAACGCTCTACCGCTTCGAGCTGTGCGGCATCGTTGCAGTAGATTGCAGACCGATACTGAGTGCCGCGATCATTACCCTGGCGCATGCCCTGGGTGGGGTCGTGGCTCTCCCAGAACATCTTCAGCAGGGTTTCAAGACTCACCTGCGCCGGGTCGTAGACGACCAGCACGACTTCCGTGTGCGCGGTGAGTCCGCTGCACACTTCTTCATAGGTCGGATTCTGCGTGACTCCGCCGGCATAGCCCACCGCCGTCGTGTATACACCGGGAATTGTCCAGAACTTGCGCTCGGCACCCCAGAAGCAGCCCATCCCGAACTCGATCCGCGCGAGCCCCTCGAAGGCTGCGCGCAGCGGATGACCATTGACCGCGTGGCGGTTGCTCAACGGCATTTCCGTCGCGCGACCGGCGAGTACCGAGTCCGCACCTGGCAAGCGTTGCTTGTATGCGCCTATGCCCAACATGAGAGATCTCCTTGGTAGTCGGCCCAACAGGACCGTCGCCGGGGTGAATTGCTTGCAGCGGAGATGGCGGCGGCGGGGTCGCGCTTCAAGTCGGCGCCGGCAGTGCCACCCGCGGGCGATCTGCCGCGAATCCAGCGGCCTGCGATCTATTCGGCAGCCGCTTCCGCCTGCCATTGCTGCAACGCAGGCAATGCCTGCATCGCATCCATGTAGTCGCTCTCCACCGGTCCGACCGGAATCCCGTAGCTCACGAAGCGCAGCACGACCGGCGCATACATTGCGTCGGCGATGCTGAATGTGCCGAACAGGAACGGTCCCTGGGTCACCAGCGCGCGGCACTCGCGCCAGATCGTCGTGATGCGTTCTATGTCGCGCCGGCTCTGCGCATCGGGAACCACGCGGGTACGCAAGGTGCAATTGAGCGGACACTGGTTGCGTAGCGCCGAGAAACCCGAGTGCATCTCGGCACTGATCGCGCGGGCCCGCGCCCGACTGACGATGTCCGCCGGCCAGCCCGCGCCATCAAGAAAGCGTTCATTCACGTATTCGCAGATCGCCAGGGAGTCCCACAGCAGCAGGTCGCCATCGCGCAAGGCCGGCACGCAACCGGTTGGCGAGTACTTTCCAATACTTGTATAAAATTCTGGCGTGTCCAGCGGTAACCGCACTTCATCGAACGCCACGCCGGCGTGGCGCAGCAGCAGCCACGGACGCAGTGACCAGGACGATCGGTTCTTCGTGCCGATCACCAGGGTGGGACGGTTCTCGCCATTCATTTCAGTCTCCATGGCAGTACTGACGCAGCCAGCCCGCCGTTCACGGACGCAGGTAGGGAATGATCAGCAACGGCTTGCCGCTGATCAGCAGCACGGGTTTCTCCTTGGCAACGCTGGCATCGAGCATCACGACGATGCGCCCGCCGCCGTCGGCGACCAGCAACCGCTCGCCCTTGCCCGATACGGTGATGCTCGCATTGCTGCCGGGTGCAAAATGGAATTCTGCACCGGCTACCGGAGCCGGCGTCGTGGTGCCGAGTTGCTTGGCGATCATCTGGCGCGCCTGCTCCAGCGCCGCGTCGAGATCGGCCCAGGCCACGCGCTGCGTATCCGGCAGCTTCAGCGCAAACGTCAAGGTCAGGGTCAGACTGCCCTTCGGTTGGTTGCTCTGCACCGGCGGATTTTCCGCGGCCAGCGCGTCATTCAGCGGAAACACAATCAAACCCTGCGCATCCACTGGTACCGGAATGTCGCCAGTGCGACTCTTGATGACCAGTTTGATGGCGCTGGCGTGGACGCCGGGCAAGGTGCTTTCGACACGTGGCAACGGCTGCAGGCGATCGAACGCCGCCGCCTGACGGGCAGGCTCCAGCACTTGATACAAAGCGGCATACGGCGTGGTGCTGGGCGTCTGTGCCGGGGCGGGCGCAACGACCAGCGCGAACGCCAGCGCCGCCATCATGATGCGCAGGGGATGCGAGTCCATGAGCGCTGCCCGTTACTAGCGTCGAAAGACCTGGAACATCAGCCTAGCAGATTGGCTGCGCCGCGCGCGTGGTGTGCGTCACGCGCGCGCAACTCGGCGCCAATGCCGCGAGTATGAATTTGTAATCTTGTACAGTCGAAGCGTCTCATGCCGAGCGCGCCACGCGTGCGTCGCGGCGGAAGTGCGCGCCGAGGCTGTCGCGTCGTTGCAGAGCCGCTTCGACCAGAGCCCGCGCAACGCGAATGCGTGATAGCGCGAGAGGAAAGCTGCGCGCCTGAACCTGCAGCGCATCGAGTTCCATCGCCGCGGCGCCCAGTCCAGCGCCATCGCGCACCAGACCCGCGTGACGCCACATCAGATCGCGGATTCGCGCGTCGATCGACGCGGGTACGTCCAGCGCGACCGGACCGCCAGGCAGGTCGCGTGGCAGATCGTCACATATCGGCAAGCCAGACAGATGTACGCCCAGCGCGCGACCAAACACGAGTCCTTCGAGCAGGGAATTGCTCGCCAGCCGGTTCGCACCGTGGACGCCGCTGCGCGCCACCTCGTCCACGGCATAAAGCCCGGCGACGCTGCTCGCACCTGATGAATCGACCGCTATTCCACCCATGTGATAGTGCTGCGCGGGAACGACGGGGATCGGTTCGCGGCTCGGATCGATGCCGCGTGCACGACAGCTCGCGTGCACGGTCGGGAAGCGGCGCGCGAACTCGCTGCCGATCGCCAGTGTCGCATCCAGGTAGACGTTGCGACCGAGCTCCAGTTCCTGCCATACCGCGCGTGCCACCACGTCGCGCGGCGCCAGCTCGGCGTCGCGCGCGTAGCCCGGCATGAAGCGTCGTCCGCACGCATCGATGAGTACGGCGCCCGCGCCGCGCAGCGCTTCGGTCAGCAACGGTAACTGACCGCTGTGCCCGTCTGCCGGCGCCAGCGCGGTGGGATGAAACTGTACAAATTCAAGATCGGACAAAGCCGCACCGACCGCCAGAGCGAGCCCGAGGCCGGAGCCGTCGGCGCTGGCGGGATTGGTGGTATGCCGATACAGCGCGCCGATACCACCGGTTGCCAGCACGGTCGTGGGCGCGACCAGATTCATGCTGCCCACCGGCGCGACGGCCTGCACGCCGATCACGCGATCGCCACGGCGAAGCAATCCTGTCGCGGTGGCGTGTTCGAAACGGCGGATGTGGACCGCCGCCAGCGCCGCTGCGCGCAGCGCGCGCATCACTTCGGCGCCACTGGCATCGCCACTCGCGTGCACGATGCGCGGGTGTGTATGAGCCGCCTCCCGGCCGAGCACGTAGCCGTGCGCGTCGCGATCAAAGCGCGCGCCGATACCTTCCAGCCACTGCACCGAAACGCCCGCTGCGGCCGTCATGCGCCGTACTGACGCAACGTCATTGAGATACGCTCCAGCGAGCAACGTGTCGTCCGCATGCAGATCGGGACTGTCGCCTTCCGCCAGCGCGACTGCGATGCCGCCTTGCGCCCAGCGACTCGCGCCGTCGTTGCCGACGTCGCCGCGCGTCACCAGCGCCACCCGGCGCGGTGCAGCGGCCAGCGCGGTCGTCAGTGCGGCAATTCCCGAACCGACGATCACCACATCGAACTGCAATGTGGACATCAATACTATGCCGCTTCGCGCCGCCCGACTGCCAGCATCCGCTCCAGCGCCGTGCGTGCGCGCGTCGACAGCGCCGCATCGATATGGATCTCGTGGCGCCCATGAAGCAGCGCGTCATGGATGCGTGGCAGGGTAATGCGCTTCATGTGCGGACACAGATTGCAGGGTCGGGTGAATTCGATATCCGGAAATTCCACCGCAACGTTGTCGCTCATCGAGCACTCGGTAATCATCACCACGCGCCGCGGCCGGCGCTCGTTGAGATGGGTGATCATCGCTGCGGTAGATCCGACGAAGTCCGCTTCACGCAACACGTCCGGGGGGCATTCCGGATGCGCCAGGATGCGCACGCCGCCGTGCGCACGGCGGTACGCGCGCAATTCCTCGCCAGTGAAACGCTCATGCACTTCGCAGGCGCCTTCCCAGAGGATCAACTTGACCTTGGTTTTCGACGCAACGTACTGGCCCAGATATTTGTCCGGAAGAAAAATCACCCGATCCACGCCGAGCGATTCGACGATGTGTATCGCATTCGCCGACGTGCAGCAGACATCGGACTCGGCTTTGACCTCGGCCGAGGTGTTCACGTAGGTGACTACCGGCACGCCGGGGTACTGCGCCTTCAGCAGTCGCACATCCGCCGCCGTGATCGACTCGGCCAGCGAACAGCCGGCCGCTTCATCGGGAATCAGCACTGTGCGCGTCGGATTGAGCAACTTGGCCGTTTCCGCCATGAAGTGAACGCCGGCCATCACGATGACATCCGCTTTGCTGCGCACCGCCTGCTGCGCCAGCGCGAGGGAATCGCCGGTGATGTCGGCAACACCATGGTATATCTCTGACGTTTGGTAATTGTGCGCAAGAATGACCGCATTGCGCTGCTTCTTCAACGCATGGATCGCATCGATCCACGGCAGGTGCGCGTGCCATTCGATCTCGGGGATCACGTCGCTCACCCGCGCATAGGCACGCGCGTGGCGCGCAATCAGATCGGGAGTAAGAGCCGGCAGTGCGCCGGGTAGTGCGGACAAGATCGCCATGGCAGTCTCTTATGCTCCAAATGAGCATATTGGACTGCTTATGCTACGGATGAGCATAACCGGGGTCAATAGGGCAAAACCCGTGGCGCAGCGTTTGATGGTGCTCACGCCAGGAGGCCGATCGCGCCTTCGTCGTCGCGAAATTCTTCCGCCGGCTCGTGCAGCTGCGCGTCAAGCTCGGCTGCGATGCGCTCGGCGGTCTCCGCGTCGTGGTCGGCGACCATCACCCGGACCAGGTCCGATACGGGCAACTGCCCCATCCCCCCGGTCAGGTACTCGCCAGCCACGAAGGCGGTGATCCCGGCCTCTTCCAACGCACCCTTGACCAGGTGCGCATCGATGATCGTCGCGGCGTGGTAGATCGTGCGCATGCTCACCTCCAGGCGAGTCCACGCTACCCGTCGCGCACGTCAGGGTCAAAGCGCTTATGCTTGGCGTTGGCCTGGCCGACACGAACCGCCGATGGACCTGCACCAGCATTTACGCCTGATGGCGGATTACCACCTGTGGACATTGAGCCGACTGTACGAGCGCATCGATCCGCTGTCCGACGCGGACTACCGGCGCGATACCGGTCAATACTTCAAAAGTATACATGGCAGCTTGAACCATCTGCTGGTGGTGGAGCATTTGTGGCAGGCGCGTCTGGCGGGCAGCCATTTCCCGGTCAATGGCCTCGATGACGAACTGGAAACCGATCGGCTGGCATTGCGCAAGCGGCTACTGGATTTCGCGCGCGGCTGGCGCGGATTTGTCGATGCGCTGAGCGCCGAGCAGGTGGCCGGTGACCTGGCCTATCGCACCCTGAAGGGCGATCCCTACGTCATGCCCTACGCAAGTCTGATCCTGCACGTGTTCAATCACGCGACCCATCATCGCGGCCAGATCAGCACCGTGCTGACCCAGCTGGGCGTGGAAACGCCGGTCATGGACCTGCCGTATTTCCTGATCGAGCTGCCTCGCGAGCGCCTGCATGCAGCGTGATCCGCCGCACAAAATCCACATGGCGCTTGGGTACACAGTGCAGTCCACCCCGCTGGATCCGGCCTGAGCATGTCCGCTGCGCCGCATCGTCCCTTCAACCCGTTCCGGCATCGTTGCGACGATCCGCTGGCGGAGCGCACGCGCAGCTGCCTGCTCGACCTGTTGCGGCAGGAATCACCGCAGACCTGTCCCAGCGACGTGGCGCGTGCTCTCAGTGCGCACATTGATCTGGAGTGGCGCGATCTGATGCGCCTGGTGCGTACCGTCGCCGCCGAACTCGCACGCGAAGGCCTGCTGGAGATCCACCAGAACGGCGCACAGGTGGACATCAACGACGCGCGCGGACCCGTGACCCTGCAGCTCAAGCGGCTGCGCGAGACCGCCAGCGCGAATTGAATGCCACGCGGCGTTCGTCTTCAGGCATCCAGGCCGGTACAATCACGGGTTCTTCCACCGCGTAACCCGACCCTTCATGAGCAGCGAAACCGCACCGGTCAACAACTTCATCCGTCAGATCGTGCTCGACGACCATGCATCGGGCAAACATGCCGGCCGGGTTGCGACGCGTTTTCCGCCGGAACCGAACGGCTACCTGCATATCGGGCATGCAAAATCGATCTGCCTGAATTTCGGCATCGCCCGCGAATTCGGCGGACGCTGCAATCTGCGCTTTGATGACACCAATCCGAGCAAGGAAGACATCGAGTTCGTCGAGTCGATCAAGGCCGACGTGCAATGGCTGGGATTCGAGTGGAGCGAGCTGCGCCACGCGTCCGACTATTTCGAGGTGTTCTATCGCAGCGCCGAACAATTGATCCGCGACGGTCACGCCTACGTCTGCGATCTGTCGGCCGATGAGGTTCGCGCCTATCGCGGCACGCTGACCGAAGCCGGACGCAACTCGCCGTTCCGCGATCGCGGCGTGGATGAAAATCTGGATTTGTTCCACAGGATGCGCGCCGGCGAATTCGCCGATGGCGCGCGCACCGTGCGCGCCAGGATCGACATGAGTTCGGGCAACATCAATCTGCGCGACCCGGCGATCTACCGGATCCGTCACATCAGCCACCAGAACACCGGCGACGCCTGGTGCATCTACCCGATCTACGATTTCGCCCATTGCCTGTCGGACGCGGTCGAAGGCATCACGCATTCGCTGTGCACGCTGGAATTTGAGGATCACCGTCCGCTGTACGAATGGTATTTGCGCAACGTCGATCTGGCCACCCACACGGATCTGTATCAGCCGCTGGTCGATGCCGGACTGCCGACTGCCGTCAGCACACCGCAGCAGATCGAATTCTCGCGCCTCAATCTCGACTACACCGTGATGAGCAAGCGCAAGCTGATGGCGCTGGTACAGGACAACCTGGTCGACGGCTGGGACGATCCGCGCATGCCCACGCTGTCCGGCGTGCGCCGCCGCGGCTATCCCGCCGCTGCGCTGCGCCAGCTGTGCGACCGCGTCGGCGTGACCAAGCAGAATTCGACGATCGAACTCAGTGTGCTCGAAGGCTGCGTGCGCGAAGAACTCGACGCCAGCGCGCCGCGTCGCATGGCGGTGCTCGATCCGCTGCGTCTGGTCATCGACAACCTCTCGACCGATCACGACGAAGCGCTGAGCTTTCCGAACCATCCGAAGAACGAAAGCTTCGGCACGCGCGAAGTGCGCTTCTCCCGCGAAGTGTGGATCGAGCGCGAGGATTTCATGGAAGTGCCGCCGAAAGGCTTCCACCGTCTCGTACCTGGCGGCGAAGTACGCCTGCGTGGCGTCGGTATCATCAAATGCACGGATCTGGAAAAAGATCCGAGTGGACAAGTCACCACTGTCCACGTCACGCTCGATGCAGAAACCCGCCACGGCATGAGCGGCGCCGATCGCAAAGTCAAAGGCACCATCCACTGGGTCAGCGCACGCCATGCGGTGCGTGCCGAAGTGCGCCTCTACGACCGCCTGTTCACGGTCGAGAACCCCGACTCCGACGACGGCGGCAAGACCTACCGCGATCATCTGAATCCCGATTCGCGCCGCGTCGTGCAGGCACAACTCGAAGCCTCTCTCGCCGACGTGCCGCCGGAATCGGCGTACCAGTTCGAACGCCTCGGCTACTTCGTCACCGACCGCGTCGATCACACCGCCGGCCGCATCGTTCTCAACCGCAGCGTCACCCTGCGCGACTCCTGGGCCAAAGCCAACGCGCGCTGAGCCGCGATCGAGATTTCGATCGCGACCATTCAACGCGAAGACCCGTAGCGTGTGGCCGCCGCAGGCGACCGCACGAACGCGCGTGTACGGTCACCGCAGTTTCGATCGATTGCCGTTGTTCACAAGTATTATGGCGGCAACTGTCCGCACGAATCGCACACGTTTGCATGGGCACACGCTGCCGGGAGCACTCGCGAACTGCGGGACTTAAGCCAGGCGCTCCGGAATCGGTTTCAGCCGATACAACTCGTGAAAGAACATGTCGGCCTTGTGTTGATCTTCGCAGAAATTGGCGACATCTTTAATCTTTCCACCTTCAAAGCGAAACACGAGGCACCACGTGAGATCAATGCCTGATCCAGCGGTGCTCCAGCCGCGGTGATGATCAACAACGTAGTCGCCGTTCTCTGCCACAACAAGTGGTTGCGCCTGAAAGCCGGCCTTCGCAAGCTGGTCAAAGAATGCCAGGACCTCGGCAATTCCGTGCTTCTCTCCCGCCAGAGGATGATGTCCGGGTATTCGCCAAATGATGTCTTCGGCCATGACGCCTTGCACGGCAGCCATGTTCTTGCTCGCATACGCCGCGAAGAAGTCTGCAATTTTGGATAGGTTCGACATGATGCACTCCGAGTGACTCTGTTGCCACGACGCCGAGTGGCCGCCGCCTTGAGCATAATGGAATAATGTCGCCGCGAGCTCCGCGGCGGGCTTGAACACGAAGTTAGGGCACCAAGCAATAGCGCAAGCAGCACACTGGAAATGAAGTGCACAGGAGCGAGAAAGCAACAAAGCCCCCCGACTACCGGCAGGAGCGGAAGCAAATCGGCGTCAGTGCGCCGAAGACGCTGCGGCTCCGTCGAACTGCGCACTCAAATAGCTTAATTTGGCGGGCCGCCCCGCAGCGACCGGTTGACCCCGGCAAGCAGGACCGTTGGCTGAAACCAATCGACAGGTCGCGCCATGGTGACCGAGAGGCGGGAGACAAATTTCACTGGAGTGCATGCGCCCAGGTAGCCCCGCGCGTTGTGCCACGCGGAATCGCAGCCGGATCATACCGCCGCCATTCTCCACTCGTAATCTCCAGCCATTCCAATTTCCCGGTCTGTCGATAGACCCGATACCGATCAACCACCGGTTGTGTTTGCGGATCTCCCCCGCACGCGTTCGTGTGATGTTCGCGCAGCGCGAACTCAAAATAGTCCTCGGTCGATTCTTCCGTAACATAGCCAACGCAGCTCAGCGATATGCGGTGCTTGTAGATGCCGTCGCGTTTGAGCACATGTTCCAGTCGATGGACAGCACCATTTTCGTCGAGCGTGTTCGCCGCTGAAGCGGAACGCGCCGCAAGCGGAAATGCAAAAAGCAGCACCATGAAAACCATGGCAGCCAAGCGAGTCGCGAGATTCATGGCCCATACCTGAAGGAAGATGCGCCCGGCAGGAATTCTTTTCGAATTGTCGGAGCGCCGGTGTTATAGCTTCGTCGAAAGCCAGATCGCGAAAGAGGTCGCGCCGGCAATGACCCAAGAGAGCAATACGTAGGGTCCGGTTGCCTCGCCGCCATTGCGGCTCGCGTATTGCTCATGGCTCTCCTCATCAAGCTGAATCGTCTGCACAGCAGCCAGAACATCGTAATCACTGGCGCGAAGGAACTCCACTTGATGTGCCAGGTGAGCGCTCACGGTGCGCTCGATGGCGGTGGTGCATACCCATATGGATCGGGTCCCAAGCAGTGCCGTTGCGATGCCGATAACCCATCCTCCAAACGCCCACAATGGCAACGCGTGGCAAGGACGCACGCCACGCTCGACGAGGATGCCTCCGAACGTCTGGAAATGCGTGCGTTCGTGGGCGAGCATCTCGGTCAGTGCGCCGACGCATCCTGCAGAGAAGAAGCGCGCGACAGAAATCTGGCCGCGATAAATGCAGATTGCGCCGTACTCACCCGCGTGATTGACGCGAAGGATATGCACAACGGACAGGCTGGACGTCATCTCACCGGGGTCCAAAGCTTGAACCAGGCGGCCGCTGCCGCGAATGGTCTTGAGCTTACACGGTGCGGGTTCGCAACGATCCCTCACGGTGGCGTCTATTGCGCAAATGAGCGAACCTCACGTCAATGCGGTTCCGACGCCGATAGCACACACGATGCGAAGCGACGAGAGCGGGCGAGCTGCAACAACCGACTAGACGGCGTGCTGAATACGCAGAAGCTCAGAAGCCAGCTCAGCGTAGCCGTAATGTGATGCGTAGTCCGCGGCGTTAAACGAGCCGCACCGAGTGTTTGGATCCGCTCCGTGCTGCAACAACAGGTTCACAATGATCACATTTCCAGTTGCGCCTGCACGCATCAATGGAGTGACGCCGGAAGCCGGCAGATTGACGTCCACACCGCAGCGTATCAGCAGCACGACCATCGCCACCGAACCCGATTCAACAGCCCACGACAATACCGAATCGGTTCCCGTCGACGCCAAGACATTCATGTCGGCACCGGCATCAACAAGAAGACGCACTATCGGCTGCATGTCCCCTGCGGCGCCACGCAAGGCCGCCCAGTGCAATGGAACGAAGCCTGCTTCATCCCTTTCGTTCGGGTCGGATCCCTCGGTCAACAATTGCCGGACTCTGTCCTCGTCAACGTTGTACACAGCAGCGTGCAGTGGCCCCATGATGTCGAATGCCTCAATCAACGTGTGGTCGGCGGAGGGTGGCGGTCGTTGACTCGCCTGGCCCCAGAGGTCGCCTCGAAGGAATGATCAGCCACCCACTGACAACGTATCGCTCTGGAGCTCATCAAGTAGCCCCTGAATCTTCCGCCGTTCGTTGCTACGCGCATCCTCGCTGGCTCTACTGAGCTGAAAAAGCGCATCGACGAGAGCAGTCAGCTTGCCGGCGCGAGTTTCAGGGAGGGGGGACCACGTTCTGGCACAATTTTTACCGTAACGGAACACGTATACCTCTCCGTCCGCACCGCTACTATGGGCAGCGGAGGCTTCTACGATTTCAGATCGCAGGAGGCGACCCAAGTGTTCACCGAGCGTCGGTGGCAGGCTGATGGCAGGCGTGAATTCCAGAGGCTTTTTGGCGCGCATCAAACTCTCGGGGCGATTTTCCGGACTGCTTGTCGGCGAAGCGGGGGGCGGGTCAAAAAATGGATTGTCGCCGGTATAACTTTGCAAGGACTGCCCCGAAATTCTCAGTCCATACCCACTCGAGAACGCCGCTTCAACGTCGATCGCTATTTCGGTTGGCGCAAGCGCAGGCCATGCCTCGGCCATCATGGCAGTATCGATTGCAGGGCAAGGCTCAAGAGCCATTCGATAAAGCTCCAGACGTTCTGACCTGGCTTTTTGGATTTGTTCCCCGCGCACCTGGATCCGGTCGCGAACGAAGCGATATGCAATGAGCACGACGAGCGCGACGATGGCAGGCGCGGCGATCACGCCGATGCGCTTCATACTGAGCTTGAGTGGCTTCTTCGTCATTTTGATGGCTGACGCCTGAATCGGGTTCCCGTCGGCCAGGAACCGTTGTAATCGATTGGCGCTGACCCGGCGGTCAGCTCGAATGGTTCTTTAAGCTTCAACGCCGCGGCGGAATCTGACCACAAAGACACTCGCCGTCGCGTCGATACCCGCAAATGCGTCAAGCATCAATTCAAGGGCACCCTGCTCGCCGAACCCACCGGTGCCCGCACCTATGACAGGAAACGCAACCGAAGCGAAACCGCCCTCGACAACCATCGCCATGGCCGAACGCACAGACCCCTGAATGGAGGCGCGTGATGCACGCCAAAGCATGCTGATGCCCGCGACGTGAATAATGCCTTTGAACGGCAGCCGCCCCGCCGATGTGAGAACGGCCTGCCCCAGCGGAATGGGACCCGCGCGCCCAACCTCGACGAAGGGTGCATAGCCGCCTCGACGCTTGATTGCACCAGAAACCCCCTGCGGCAGTAGCAGCCACCAGGGGATGATGTTTCGATTCCAGGCGTTGACCACCACATCCACGTGCTGGTCGAGCAGGTCGCCATCCACAATGTGTGGTTTCATGTTCTGGCGACTGACCAACGCTTGCGTAATGCGGCGCGCGGGGCGCGTCCGCACGACCCGTTAGAGACTGGGCTGCTTGAGCGCACAAATTCCCCTGGCGACGCCGTAGATGAACTCGCAGACAAACTGCATAGCCTTATTCTGCCCACCTTTTGGCACGTCGTAGGTAATACGAAACTTATGTAGTGGGTTCAGCGACCGAACTCATTGCATAACCTTGCTTTCGTGAGAAGCCACCCTCGGCCACGTCCACGCGGTCCAGATAACAAGTGCAGTAAGCACCGTTTCCACAATACCAAACCCGACATAAAACACCCAGCTGCTTCCCGAAACAACCAGCAGCTGGATCACGGTATAGACGATGGCGACGACAATATTCAGCCAGCGACATACGCGTGGCGGCAGTGCAACCGATAGCAGAATCATCAGGCTCGGCAATGCCAGCATCACAGCGGTTCCGACGAGCACGCCCTGCGTCACTGGACCGAGCGGATCCATCCTGCCGGCAAGCATTCCCTGAAGTTTGCCGGGCAAGTACAGCTCGAAATAGTCGGCGTAGATGTAGCAGAACATCACCGACACCCACATCGCGGATAGCTTGTAGCGGGTAGGTACGCGAACGTCTTCGAGAGCTGACACGGCTTTCATCGGCTTGTTTGCCTTGTTGTTGGGTAGTTCCGTCCAACGCGAGAAATTCGGTGCCGCCGTGGAGGGTCGTGATATGACCTCAACACAATTTTTGCAGATGGAAGCTTACTTGGCGTCGTTTCGAATGACGAAGATCGTGAGCACGGAAATACTCGCCCCACCCGGCTGCTCATAGTGCAAAGTTACACGGACGTCCGGGTCTTTGAGCAGCCGAAGCGATGACGTAATCTCGGCATCTGGATGCTTGGAATTCAGTTGATCGAGGAACTCCTTGCGGCCGCCTGAATCGAGGCACGCAACTGCTCGCTCTGCGTTGTGTTGACCAAACTCCCAGGACGAATGTGGCAGGAGGTAGGCACAGAGCTTCTTGCCGGGTGCGAAGCCTGAGTAGAGGCATTCGTGGGTCATGAGGGTCTCCTTCGTGTCGCCACCCCAACCGCCCCGAAGCACAATCGAGTGGCTCTGCCCGGATTCCGATGACGCCGCAAATTCGGCGATGTTTGAGCACATGTTGTCGCGCGCTTTCGCGGCTGTTGGCAACAGGAAAGCCGAAAGGCTCAGTGTGCCGAGAAAAATTGCGGTGACGTGACCAGAGACTTCCATTGCCGTCCAACCCTTCTATTGAGCTGCCGCTGAGCGACGCCCGCGCGAATGAACTATTGGGCGCCAATCCGTGCAGCGCGCCACTTTTGCAGGAAGGTAGCGGCTTCTTGAGCCGGCGGTAGGCCCTTGCCAAAACCTCGGCGGATGGACGAATTCGCGACGTCGACCATGCGAACGCATCCGACAAAAAGATTCAGCGGCGTCGCACACGATACAGCAGCAGAAAACTCCTAGTGTGACGTTCGCAGGTTCCCTGATCCGCTACCGTGGTGCCCGCGCATCAACCACTATCAATGTACGCAATGCGGCAATCTGCCGCCTCAGGCGGCGCGTTTCGAAGAACAATTCAACGGTACTAAGAAACGAAAATGCAAGAAGTCCGATAACGATGAGTGGTACGTTGTCGACCGACCCAAGCGCATAGGCCGTGGCACCCGCCAACAGCACGCTGAACAATCGCTGCGCGGTGCTACCCATTGGTCCCGCTTGCAGCGTCTCGCGCGCAACACGTTCAGCAGTCTGCTTGCGGGCATCCATCACGAGGTCTATCGGATCCATATGACGCTCCTCAATACCTAGACGGGATAACAACGGCCGGCGGATCGATGCAAGGGGATTTGCATGTGCCTACTCCAGCCATCATTCGGCCGTCGCCGAGATGGATGGTTCAAGCAGTAGATCCGTATCGTGAACACTGAAACGTCGGAAGGCCATCACCGAAACGGGTCCACGCAAGATCATGACTCAACCACGAATGATGCGTCGGAGGGAACGCCGACGGATGGTCCAAGCTGCAGGTCGCCACATCGACGGAGCCGGGCTCGTCGGCGTGCACATAGGCGACGTGAGTACCGCAACCATTGCAAAACCAGCGCGTCACCGGTGAGCTGCTCGAAAACATCGCCGGCGTGCCCTCGATGAAGCGAAACGTGTTGGCAGGGACAGACAGCCACGCCACGACGGGAGCAGCAAATATTTTGCGGCATGTGCTGCAATGGCACATCATGCTACCCGTAGGCACATCATTGAACTCGTAGCGGATGGCACCACAGAAGCAGCCGCCTTCCTCGTGTGTCGTCGTCATGGGCATGGTCATTTCCGCCGCGGTCTGAAGGAGCGTCGTGTCGCAGGCACGTTCGCCTGAATGGATGGTGTGGCCTCTTCGTCCAGGTCAAAGGATTCTGTGCCAGCACCGATTCGAGTACCTGCTGCCAGGTCCTCAGGGTGCTATTGAACCGATGGTTGGGTCCCACGTTAGCAGAACTGCACAAACAGGAATTTGCCGCTCGACTCCCTGACGTAGTACCTCAAAATGCCCCACACATAGGCGGCGGTCGGCCACCGATGACTCTCTACCGCAGCGTCGAATTTTGCCTCTCCAAGCTCTCCGAGATCTCCCGGCACCTGCAAGACAGTGTTGAGCCGATCCAGCTCGGCAAGCAATCCAGGGCTGGAGCCGACCGTCACCGAAATAGGCTCGCTTTGCCCGGTGATCGTTCCACCAATGCTGATCGGTCGATCAAACGGAATCGGTGCGTAGTACCCCTCGTCATCGGGATGCTCGATCAGATGTGGAAAGGTGGAATCGCCTCGGGCATTCTCGTAGTACTCCGCAATCAGCTTGTCAAAGTCCGCTTCCGACAGCTGCGACACGTTGCCCGGCGTCGCTTCGCAAGCAACCGCCAATCCACGCAGAACATGCAGATCCGAATACCCGCCGATACGATGTCCGGCGGCGAGATCGGGACTGCTTTGGCCGAAGTCAGTATTGGTGTGCTCGGGAAAATTCCTGACGAGGTAATTGATCAGGATTCTGAACTCGGGCTCCTTGCGAGCCTCTGGAAGCTCCAGCTCGCCGATCATGACAACATCCAGGCCCATGGCAGTTTCCTCGGGGAGAGTGACGGCTGATGTTAGCGACAGCCGCGCCGCAGCGGTTGGTCGAAACCAGCACACCGTGCGGCAGCTGCGCGGTTCTCCTTGAACGAGTCGTCACGGCTGCTGACGACGGCCATGCGTCTGATGTTGATTAAGCGAGGCTACGTCGGCTCGTATGCGCTGTCAGGCCTTGTTGGCCTTGAGGATATCCGCGAACACCTGTCGACGGATATCGCGAAACGGAAGGCCCGGGTGCGTATCCACATTGCACAGGCAGGCATACGTGAGACCAGATGAAGGATGACTGGCCAGATAGGCTGCGAAACCGTTGATGCCACCGTGATGGTTTGCGATCAGCGATCGATCCAGTGTGGCGTTGTCCAGCATCAAGCCAAGACCGTATTGCGTGTTCCCCATCGGCTTGTCGTTTTCAGAGAACCGATTCGTGCCCGACAGTTTGCCGTTCCTCAAGCGCCCCGGCAGCGTCATTCTTTTGGCAAACGATAGTGGAAGGCCTTCGCTCCCAAAAAGTGCACGATGCCAACGACAGAGATCGGACGCGGTTGATCGCATGGCACCAGCGGCGCCGGCTAGACTTACGTCCAGGTAGTCGGCGTTTTGGAACGGGCTAGTCGGCTTTCCGGTGAGCGTATAGCCGGAGGCTCGACCAACGACCATGTCAGTTGGGTTGTCAAAGGCAGTGTCGTGAAGGTTGAGGGGTTGGAACAGCAGAGAGGACGCGGCGTCCGCCAATGAGGTGCCGGCAACTTTTTCAACAATTGCACCAATCAGGATGTAGTTGGCATTGCTGTACAGCCACGCCGTACCTGGCGGGAAATCGAAGAATGGTGCCTGCTGCGCGATGCGCTCCGCTTGCTCGATCTGCGAGTGTGTTGGTACTCCCACGGTGCTGTCGTCTCCATCGCGCACGCCCGCCGTGTGGTTCAGCAATTCCAAAATGGTAAACGGATCGTGCTTGGTGAGGAATGGCAAATATTGGTGCACCGGATCAGCGAGCGACATCTTTCCCGCATCGACCAGTTTCAGTATCAGCGCCGCAGCGAACTGCTTGGTCAGCGAGCCGATGCGGAAGACGCTAGCTTCCGTCACAGGGCTTCTTGTCTCGAGATTCGCGAATCCCGCATAGCGCGAATGAACTTCCTTGCCGTTCTTCCAGATGACCAAGGCCATGCCTGGTGATTGGAATGAAGACACTGTCTGCTCGACCAGTGTGTCGAGTCGGTCAAAGCCCAGTCGCTGCAGATTCGCAGTGGTTGCGATAGCCTGGGAAATGGCATTTTTGGCGAACATGCCACTTGCGAGAGCGGCGCCAGAAATCAAGAATTTGCGGCGGGATGTGATCATCTCTGCGTGCCGGGTTGTATGAAACCGCGCGAAGGAAAACTCTCAGCTAAGCAGCATCGTGCCGATGACAATAAATGCGATTCCGGCGGACCACGGTCCGATGATGGTCCAATAAATGCCACTCCGCTTTAAACCGACCAGAAAATAGCCGGGGACGAGTAGAGACAACGCGCCGCGCACGAAGCTGGAGCGAAACAGCATGATGGAACCTGAGAGTTGCGAGCCCGCCATCATTGCGAAGCCCGACACAATCAACAGCCTTGCAGAAAGATGGGGCGCCCCGAATTTGAATTGTTCCGGAATCATGTCGGCTTACGCGGCTACCGCAATACATGCGGCGAGTGCGACGAAGAGGACCAGCGCCGTAACCATCCATTCCCGGACAGCTTTGCGCAGGCGCTGACGTCTCACTGGCGCGGACGGTTGCGCCTGGGTTGGCGCATTCACATCCATCTCAAGATTGCCAAAGGTAGGCTCGACGCGTTGCATGGATATCCCGAATGTTGAATTCGACGGGGTATGCCGAATCGGCCGATGATACCGCCCGCAATGGCGGATGCGCGGATTTGGCGGCGTGGGATGTTAAGGCGCACGGAAGCGGCGTCTGCAGCGATGGACGAGCGATCCAAAGACCGAGACTGGCAATCGACGCTGCAAGGCTCGCGTACGCGAGCAACACCGTGACGAATCCCTTGAAGCTCAAACACCCGGCGATCCGCTGAACGCCCTGCGCTGAATCTATTTCACGGTACCGACGCATCCAATGCCCGAATGCCAAGAGTGCTGCGAATCAGCAGTGCTTTCGGTTCAGTAGACCGTCCGCTGATGAGTGGATGAATAGGGTAAACACCAGGATGCCACCGATGAATCTTTCGAATCCGTTGAGCGCGTTTAGCCGTAGAACCCCGTTGGTTTCCGCCCTGTTGACGATGGGCGCATTCCTTTACCCGATGCCGGGCGTCACGGCGGCAGCGGCCGTTACCTTGCCTGCCACCCCTGTGGGCCAGCTTGGCGCGCAGTTGATCCAACACATCAATTCCGACAGTTCCGCCCAGATCCGGCAGTGGGCTCCTCGCGTTCTGTCGGCATCGATCCCTGAAGGCGACAAGGTGGATTTCGTCGCAAACCTCGGCTCGGCGGCGCAAGACAGCGGCGGCGTGGACTGTTCGATGTGCGCAGCGATGCGCGTCAGCCGGGCCTGCTTCAAATAGTGATAAAGGCGCGCCGCTCCGGGCAGTTGGGCCTGTTTTTTCTGATGGCCGATCCCGCTCATCCAACCCAGTTGGCGCAGGCGGGTATGGCACCGATGGACGATCCCTCGCTGTACGCGGATTGGCCGAAAAAGCCGGTATCACACGCCGAGATGGCTAGTCTGATCCGCAGCACGCTCGACCGCCTCGTACGCACGGCTGATTTCTCCGGTTGCGTTACGGTCACCGATCATGCCGAGACCGTGTTCGACGAATGCCGTGGCCTGGCCGAACGCCGTTTTTTGGTACCGATCGATAAGCAGACTACGTTTCACATTGGATCAATCGACAAAATGTTCACCGCGGTGGCTATCGCTCAACTCGTCGAAGCGGGCAAGCTGTCCTGGGATGCTACCTTGGCGCAACTGGTGCCCGAATACGCGGACCACGACGCCGCGAAGACGATCACGGTCTGGCAACTTCTGCACCACACCGCAGGTCTTGGCGACTACATGGTTCCGGAGTACTTCCAGCACCGTGAAGCCTTCGTCGATCCGGTCGACTATCTGGATCTCATCAGCCGGCAGCCGAAGGTGAGCGAGCCCGGCAAGGATTGGAGCTACAGCAATTCGGGCTATGTCCTGCTTGGCCGCATCATCGAAAACGTCTCCGATGAGGGCTACTACGATTACGTCCAGCGCCATGTGTTCGCGCCTGCCGGAATGCAGGCCAGCGGCTTCGACCGCCTGGACGGGGTCACCCCGAAGCTGGCCGTCGGCTATTTCCACGACGGGATGTTTTCCAGCGTCTGGAAAGCGGACTGGCTGAAACTTGGCGTCAAAGGCAGCCCGGCGGGCGGCGGCTACTCCAACAACACCGACCTGCTGCGTTTCGCCGACGCGTTGCGCGATGGCAGGCTGGTCAAGCCGGCAACCCTCACCAAGATGTTCGATCACCAAGTGCCTGCCGGCCCAGGCGGCTATGCTGCCGGATTCGGTGATCGCCTCTCTCACGGAAGTCCCATTCGCGGCCACTCCGGTGGTATTGAAGGCACCACGGCGAACCTGCAGATGGTCTGGAATGCCAACGCGGCCGTCGCGCTGACGAGCAATGAGGGACCCTCGCAAAACTGGATGCTGGCCGAGCACATCGCCGACCTGCTCGCTGCGGCAAGCGCGAAACCCTGAGCGTTCAAAGACGTCCGATCACCGACGTGATCGGATGTTCCCCACACATTTTCCGGAGTACACAATGGATTATTTAATGCTGATTCCCCTGGTCGTGATGGCGGCCCCGGTACTGATCGTCCTGATGGTCCTGCGCTACCGCCACCAGCAAACCCAGGCGCGCTACCAGACCCTGTTGCAATTGGCGGACAAGAACGTGGAGCTGCCGACGCAACTGTTGGTCGACCCGCAGATCGCTTATTCCGAACGCCGTCGCGCCCTGGTGCTCATCAGCGGCGGCATCGGACTGATGCTGACTCTGCTCGCCTTGCCGGGCGAGTTCGACAATGGACACAATGTCCGCGAGATGTGGGGCTTGGGCTTGTTGCCGCTGATGACCGGGCTGGGTTATCTGGCCAGCTGGTGGTTGAACCAGCGCGGTGAAATGCATGGCTGACAGCGCCGCCGAGGCGCGCATCGATCAGACGCTGGTGGCTCGTGCCTTGTTGGGCGACGACCGCCGAGCGTTTGAACAACTGGTGCGCCGCCATCAGGGCATGGTGCGTGCGCAGTTGTGCCGCCTTCTGCACGGCGACGAGGCAGCGGCCGACGATCTGGCGCAAGAAACGTTCCTGCTGGCCTGGCGCAAGCTCGGTCAGTTCCGCCGTGAAGCGCGTTTTTCGACCTGGCTCTACCGCATCGCTTACGCCTGCTTTCTACAGACGTGCCGCACCCAGTCATGGGCGGCGCGTCATGCGCAGGACGATGGGATGGAGCTCCTGCCCGCGCCCGCTCATGCGATGGATTTGCGACTGGATCTGGCGCGCGCCATGCGGCATCTTTCCACGGCGGAACAGACCGTCTTGCTGCATTGTGTACAATTGGGCTTGAGTCACGAAGAAGCAGCCTATGTCTTGGAAATGCCGCTGGGTACCGTAAAAACCCATGCGACGCGAGGCAAGGCAAAACTCAAGACATGGCTGTCGGCCTGGCACGACGTTGCCAACAAGGAGAAGGTTCCATGAACCGCACACACGGGGACGACATGGATGCACTGCTTCGGCAGTCGTTCGACGGTCCCATAGCAGACGCCGGATTTTGCGATCGCGTGATGCAGCAGTTGCCGCTCCGCCGCCGCCCATTCGCCTGGCCGCTCGCGGCCGGCGTTCTGGTCGGCGCCGTCCTCTGTTCGCTGAGCCTGTCCAACTCACCGCTGTGGCGCGCGGCGTGGCATGGATGGCTGGTTGGCGAATGGTCCACATCGACGATCATCACATTGTCGATGATGGCCGGAATGTCGCTGCTCTCACTCGGTTGGAGCCTGGCGGAAGCCGACGATCATTGAGCTGGCTTGACCGCTTTGAGTCGGCAACGGACACGGTCAGCACCAGCATGGCGATCAGCACGCGACGGAATTCCGGTCAGAGCGCGCCCCAGCGCCTGCGCCTCCAGCTACGTGTGAAGGCCTCGTCAAGCTCTTGATCCGAACGTCGCATGATCACTTCGTCGATGAACGCCACGTACTCTCCGCGTGGAGAAGCAGGGCAATTCATGCGGGCCAACTTTCATGAGTGGCCTTGCCCTTGAACGAGGCTGCGCCGCGAAGCGGCGTCGGCAGAACGAATTGTTACGGCCCTTGAGCGCGCCGTCGCTTCCAGTCCAGCGGCACGGCAATCCGCTTGCTCAAACTGCCATCCCCACGCTGGCACCAGGCCATACTTACCCAGCGTGGCCACAATCTTGTGACCGACTGTGAGAGTGCTGTCTTCCGAACGCTCGGCGGAGCCATAGCTCAAGTAGAGCCCGTGGCCTTCAGCAGCGGATTCCGCGTCTTGTGCGTGGAAGAACGTGTAGCCCTCTACCGCGCCGCCTTTATCGACGGCTGACTCCATTTCGTCCACGATCTCGGCCGCGCCACACGTGCCGCAACAACTGTAGTTTTGCCGGGCGACAATCCCCATTGATTCAAGCTCTGCAAACGCGCGATCCAGTTTGTCGCAGTCGGTGACGGACGGCCATGTGGACTGGGCAGCGAGATGCGCGGCTATTGCCTCTCCACAAAGACGGGTCGCCTCAATGTGCATGGCGGCGGAATCGCCTTCGCCTTCGAGAGCGTCCGTGGCCGACTGAATAATCTCGTCTGGCAACAAGAACCCGGCCGCTACATCGCGCGCGACGTACTCGCCCAGTACTTCGAGAACTTCCTTGGACAAAATACGGGTCATGCAATGCATCCCAATTAAGCGGCCTGGCACCTGAGTTGAGTCGCCGCCGGCCGGGAGCGGCTGCAAAGGACTGACCTGATGCCCTCAGTCGGCCTGTAAGAATTTTCAGGTCGCTGTTGCAGCGTCACACCAGGACCAGTACCCAATCGGTAAATCCATCTTGGCCGGTGAAACCGCAAGACTCTCAATGATCCGTTCGCCCGAACGAATATTGACATGCAGCGCAAGCTCCATGGTGTGCGCGCCACCGGCCGGGAGACGCCAGAAACCTTCAAGCAGGTCCATTGCGTTGTGAAGCGCGACATCCACGGCTTTCATTGCCACGGCGCTTGCCTCTGGTGGTAACGCAGCAAGACTCTTAAGCCGCGACTTCCTCTTTTGTCCTGCGCTTCGCTTCCTTTTCCGTTTCAATGACGAGGAGGAATTTGTTGATGGGTACGGCCTCGATTTTCAGGACACTTTCTGATCGCTCTTTCCGTTGTAGTGCCTCGGGTGTTGGACTTGCTTCCATCGATTCAATTTTCTCCCGGCGTTCATCGACAGCCTGCGCGCCGTGCGCTGTAACGGCCCACGACATC
The DNA here is from genome assembly GCA_039934615.1 of Tahibacter sp. Taxonomy (GTDB): domain Bacteria; phylum Pseudomonadota; class Gammaproteobacteria; order Xanthomonadales; family Rhodanobacteraceae; genus Tahibacter. Next base: position 290 of record JBDTLV010000014.1, on the reverse strand, counting down.
AAGACAGCGGAAACAATGGCCAAGCCTATGCGAAACATGTAGGGGATTCCTTACACTCGTAAAAAGCCGCCGCTGAAGGCAGTCGAATTAATGGTTAGCACTTATTTCGCAAGGCGCTCCGGGCAAACTGGCTTGTCCGGAGCGACTTCCGACCAGAAGCAGAAGTCATAGACCGGCTTGATTTCGCCCGATTCGGCGTTGAGAACCCGCCACGTGCCACGAGATAGGGTGTCGCAAGCCTCGGCGATGAAGGCATCCGACGGCTGAAATTCCTTTGCCGGAGATCGAGT
>JBDTLV010000013.1:0-69974 GCA_039934615.1 Tahibacter sp. | reverse complement strand
CAGTAGCGACGCGGTGTCGCACCGGAATCGACGCGGAAGAACGAATGCACGTACTGGGTGGTGTCCAATTGCTGCGGTTGCGTTTTGGTCGACGAAAAGTACACCGCGCCGAGCACATCCTGACCCCAATCACCGAACGTGGAATACAACCGGCCGTGGCGCCTCCAGACCTGTACACCTTTGGGATTGTTGCCATTTTCCCATTGCGCCACCGCATTGAGCGCGGGCTGCACGGCCATGGTCCAGAAGTACCAATCGCCGAATTGTCCGCCGCTGACCAGACCTGCGCCTTCGGATCGCGTTTCGGTATGGAAGGACGTCATGACGGCGTCGGTGCTGAAATCGTCAAAGGTTGCGTTCGGGCCCACATCGAAGATCGGCGCGTTGAGCGCTTCATCGCCCGCGGGACGGGACACTTTCAGTACGCTGCGCGCGAGCACGACCGGATCGGCCGGAATTCGCGGGTCGTTTGGCGGGACGGCCTTGCCGATGATTTCGGCGGGGGCTTCGTGTGCGGCGTTGACGTTCTTGTAATCGAGCAGGGTGCTGCCCTGGCCGTTGATGATCTCGTTGCCGTAGATCGCCTTGACGTCGGCAAAGCTGCGGAACGGAAATGTCGTTCCGCCGCTGCTGGCCGCATCGACGGTGGACAGCGGAATGGTGGCGTTGGTGTGTGCCATCACCCCGGGAAACGGGCAGGGCGAGGCCAGCGCTTCGACCACGACCTTGTAGTCACCGTTGACGACCAGACCCGGTACTTCAATAGCCTGCAGCAGCTCGCGGTGGCTGACCGCACTGACCAGCGGATGATTGCTCAACAGGGCATCGACGTTTCGGACATAGCGCTGCCGGAATCCGGCGCAGGCGATCACCGCCCCGCGTGGTTGGGTGCCCGCAAACGTGACCCCGGCGTTGACGATGTAAGCGCGATAGTCGGCCGCTCCCTTGATCGCCGGCACGTAGACGATCAGCGCATCGCGACGGTTGAGTAAAGTCACATTGGGAATACTCGGCAGCGTCGGGCTGACCAACGCGGTCGGTGGCGCGGTCCAACGCGTCGGCACGGCATGCCGTGGCGCGTGGTTGAGCGTGTCGACGATGAGACCCAGCCCATTGAATGCCACGCCGGAGGGAGAGCCAAGTTCAGCGGCGGTCGTTCCGGGCATCGTCGGCGGCGGCGGATCGAAGCCGTTGCAAAAGGTCAGATCCGCAGCGACGCTGCAATCGGCCGGAGTCGCCACTTGCGGTATCGATACCGTGGCTGGCGCGGGAATCACGACAATGACCGGCGCCATGCTGCTGACCAGTCGTGTTGCCGCATAGGCACCGAGCGACAGCGCGGCTGCGCCTGCAAAGAGAGTGAGTCGCGCGCGATGACGGGCCATGAGCGATTTCCGGCAAGATGAAGTACGAGATTGGCGCGAGCAGTGCACCGTCGCCACAACAGGACGAAACGCGCTGCGAAGCTGAAATGAGGCCAGCGGCTCCCCACCGCGAGCGATAGTCTAGGGATTGCGACATCCGCTGCGTGCCGACTGCGTCGCAAATATGCGCGCGGGGAGCGTCCTGCAGCCCGTCGTGGCGGAAGTGGCAAATAGGTCGCAAACGCCGCGGAACCGTGCAAACGCAGAGTCGCCAAGGATTCTCGCAGGCGTCATCGCGACCCGGCGATGACGCGATTCTGCATGGCGAATCTGCGACTGGCTGTGGCTCGAATCAGGCCAGCAGGCCGTTCAGCGCAGGCACCCAGCAGCGTTCCGCGATCAACGCAAATCCGGCGCGAGTCGGGTGTATCTCGTTTTCCCATTGTTGCTTGCGGGCAAGGGCTCCGCGTGAATCGATCAGGCGCATGTTCGCGGGCTGCGAGACGAACCCTTTCATTTCCCGCGTGAGCTGGTCGATCAACCAGTTCGTGAGCGCGTGCTGTTGCACGGGATCGGTGAGCCCGACACCGTCCAGATAGGGCTTTAGCGATGGTTTGAGTTTGATCGGTCCAAAAGTGAACGCGTCGCCACTCGGATAAATATAGTCTTAATTGTGCACAAAAAAAATCGAGTCACGCGAGTCCCGTTGTATCCGCGGCAGCCCCGCCTTCCACATTGCGCTGTCCCGACCGACGCCGCCTTCGCTGAGAAACAGGCTGTCGCGAAACGCCCGGGCGACCTGCCTGTTGAGGTCAGGTCGGGTGGGGCACATGCTGAAACCAGAAGTCACCGAAGCAGAGTGCCATTGGGGCATTCGGATGGGCCTTGCGAGCCGCGTCAAATTTAGTAATCGTGGAGAAATTATTTGGGACCATGCTCATGGCGTGCTTCGGCAGCGGAGGATTGAGTGAAATCCTAGAGACGTGGGCAGGCGCGGCCGCAAATTCCCTGTCGCGTCGATACGGGCACTGGCGCCCTGATGATTCACTGTCGTCCGTCGATGAATGCTCTCACAAAATCCACAAAATCGCGCGCTTGCCAAAATGCCTTGGCGATTTGTCCAGGAGTTGCCAACGTCGCCTTTGGCCGCCGAATCGGCGCTAGTGGGTCATATGCGCTGTTGCGCCTTCCGTATCGGGGGCATCGACTTGATAACCCTTGCCGCGCAATGCGTCGACGAATCCACCGGGCTTGACGATTTCCTGCATGGGCAGCAATGAGAAGCTTTCGGTGTTCTTGGCCAGGGCAGCTTCCGCAGCGCTCGTCCAAGCGGCGGCGACGCGTTGAGGCAGATCGGCGAAACCGCGCTTCTGGATGGCGGCGTTGTCGAGCACCGCCGCGATGCACGAAGCGGTCTGGTCGGTGTACGAGAGCGATTGCAGGGCTTCGATATCTCCCGTTGCCCAGGCATTACCGCGGGCTTTCATGGTTTCGATATCCGCTTCGATGTGCGCCAGTGTCCGGTTGAAGCAGTCAACGTCGTCGAGCGCCGTGGCAGCAATTTCCTTGAGCATCGCCTTTGGGTTTTCGATGACGATTTTCACGGTCGGTTGTGTAATGGTTACTTTGTTTCGTTTGGCAGCCTTCGTCACGATAGGCGAGATCAGCGCTCCGGAATCCAGTCCGGAACGCTTGACGGCTTTCTCGTACAGCTCGCGCGCTGCAAGTATGGGGCGGCGTTTTTCGACCTGCGCATCGTGGCCGAGGTACTTCTGCTTGAGCGGGAGCCAGTGTGCATAGGCGTCCGCCGGAACCATATCCTTCAGCGTCTGCCGATCAGGATTCTTGCGTGCCGCGAGCAGCGATGGCAGGAGCATCATCTGACCGAAAAAACCGAGATTGGTGCTGACCGCAACATTCGGTGATTCGATCAGTTCCTGCGAGCGCCCCACGATCGCTTCGACCTTGTCGGAGCGCCAGCTGATGCGTCGGGGCAGGGGCGACAGGGTGCCGAGTATCCACAACACGTGACCATCCTTTGATACCCGCCACAATCCGGGCCCCGGTTGCACGCCACTGACGACGACTGCCTCAAGCGTAGGCACCTCGGCGACCCCGGGTTCGCTGGTCGATTGGGCGAGGGCAGGGAGGATGAGGGACAGGCCGACTAGACTGGTCAGAAAATGCGAGCGCATGAGGGTCCTCGATGGGCGATCGGGCAGGAATCGCAAAGCGAGCAGGATAAGTCGTTGGCGGTAAACAACACGTTACGCCGCATCCAAATTGCCGAGCTATCATGCGTCACTCGCGACGGCTGGCCGCGCATCGCTTACATACATTTGAGACTTCGTGGACAAGGTAAACAATGTGGACACACGTGACAGCAATGGTGGGCAACTGCTTGACGGGGATTCGGTGCTGGTCATCAAGGACCTCAAGGTCAAGGGAACGTCTGCCACGATCAAGCGTGGCACCCTGATCAAGAATATTCGCCTCAGTGGCGATCCCGAAGAAATCGAATGCAATGCTGAAAAAGTGAAAGGACTGGTCCTCAAGACGTGCTTTCTCAAAAAGGCCTGAGCCGGCCACCAACGGTTCGCTGTGTGGCGTTCGGTCGTTTGTACTGGGGCAGAACAGAATCGAGGGGGCGGGCAGGAGGGTGCATGAGCGAAAGCGAAAAAATGAAATTCGGCGGAGCCGCCCTGATCGTAATCGGTCTGGGGCTGATCCTGTTTGGCGGCAGCCGCACCACCGGTGGCAGCTATTTCGAGTTCTTGGGTTTTGAATTCGGCAAGCGCGAGACCGAACCCATGAGCCGGGCCGAGTGCCTCTTCTGGGGCATTCCCCTGATCATCGGCGGCTGCGTGCTGCTCAAGAGCGGCTGGTAAAGTTTCCCATCAGGGTCTGCGGACGCGCTGTATTCCGCTGGATCGACCGCGGCTTCCGGCACGGGTCCGGCATCCCGGATCGTGCCAGCATTCGTGGGCCAACACGGGGAGACCGTCGTGAAAAGTCCACACTGGAAACCGTTGTGCATCGCGCTGCTGATCAGTGTCGGATCGATGACGAACGCGGCGGAGAATGCGCGTCCGCAATATGGCGCCTGGGGCTACGACCTGACCGGTGCCGACAGCTCGACACGGGCTGGTGACGACTTCTTCAAGCGCGCCAACGGCCAATGGCTGGCGAGTACCGAAATTCCCGCGGACAAGGCGGGCTATTCACTGCGCATGGCAATGAGCGACCGCACCGAACAGCAGCTGCGCGCATTGATCGAGCATGCGGCGGCCTCGTCCGGCAAGGCGCCCGAGTCGCTCGAAGGCAAGGTTGGCGCATTCTATACATCGTTCATGGACGAGACGCGTATCGAGGCGGCCGGAGCCAAAGCAATCGGCGCCCAGATGGCTGCGGTACGCAAGGCGGTGGATCGCGAAGGACTCGCCGCCCTGATGGGCAGAATGAATGACGATTTCGAAGGTAGCGTATTTGCACTTGGCATCGACGTTGACCTGAAAGACCCCATGCACTATGCGGCGTATACGGGTCAATCGGGTCTGGGTCTGCCGGATCGCGACTACTACCTCAATCCGCAATTTGCCAAACAGAAATTGGCCTACCAGGCGTACCTCGCGACGCTGCTGCGTCTGATCGGCGAGAAACGGGCCGAAGCGCAGGCAGCCGAAGTGCTTGCTTTCGAAACGCGCATCGCAGAAGCCAGCTGGTCCAGGACCGAGCAGCGCGATCCGGTCGCCACTTATAACCCGATGAGCGTCGACGAACTGCAGGCGTTGACACCGGGTTTTGCCAGGAAGGAGTTTCTGCGTGCGGCCCACTTGCCAGGCCTCAAGCGCATCGTGGTCGCGGAAAAGAGTGCGTTTCCCAAACTCGCCACGATCTACGCACAAACGCCATTGTCCACTCTGAAGGCGTGGCAGTTGCTGAATATAGTGGATAATGCAGCGTATTACCTTTCGAGGCCTTTTCAGGTCGCGCGCTTTGAACTGCGTGGCAAGACACTCTCCGGACAGCAAATCGAAGCGACGCGCTGGAAGCGCGGAATTCACGCAGTGTCCGGCGGCGACTACGGCGCGGGAGACCGGCTGGACCGCTTCGGCAATCTCGGATGGGCCGTCGGTCAGCTCTACAGCACGCAGTATTTTCCGGCCGCATCCAAGCTCAAGATCGAGGAACTTGTCGCTCATCTGAAGGCTGCGTTCCATGCGCGCATCGTGGACATGGAGTGGATGAGTGCGGCGACCAAGCTTGAGGCTTTGAAGAAACTGGAAACGTATACGATAAAGGTCGGCTACCCGGACCAGCCACGGGATTATGCGTCGGTACGTATTCGCGCCGACGACCTGGTCGGCAATGTGATTCGAGCTGCTCAGGCGGACTGGGCGTTCCAGGTCGCTCGATTCGATGGTCCAGTGGACCGGATGGATTGGGCGATGACGCCGCAGACCAACGATGCCTACAACGGATCGCTGCGCGACATCGTGTTTCCTGCGGGAATCCTGCAGCCGCCAATATTCGATGCGAACGCCGATCCGGCAATGAACTATGGCGCCGCTGGCGGCGTGATCGGGCATGAGCTGACCCACGGATTTGACGATCAGGGCCGCAAGATCGATGCGGATGGCGCGCTGCGCGATTGGTGGACCGAGGCGGATGCGGCCGCATTCGAGGCGCGCGCCAAGCGGCTTGCCGTGCAGTATTCGCGGTTCGAGCCATTGCCGGATCTGCACATCAACGGCGATCTGACCCTGGGGGAAAACATTGCGGATCTGGGCGGACTGACGCTCGCACTGGATGCCTATCACGCGTCGCTGCAAGGCAAACCTGCACCTGTGCTGGACGGCCTCAGTGGCGACCAGCGCGTGTTCCTTGGCTGGGCGCAAGCGTGGCGTGGCAAGAATCGCGATGACGCCGTGCGACGCCAGGTTGCCAGCGATCCGCACTCCCCGCGGGCGTTCCGGGTCAACGGCGTGGTTCGGAATATCGATGCGTGGTATACATTGTTTGATGTGAAGCCGGCGGAAAAATTGTATCTCGCGCCCGGTGAGCGGGTGCGGATCTGGTAGACGCGCGAGGATTGAATCAAGGATCCCAAGACCCGCGGCGGCGGCCAGGTTTTTTCGCAAAAGGGTGCGGCAGCGATGCGCATCGAGGTTCCGGTGCGCAGGCACACGTGAATGGCGATCGTGCCTCGCGCGGTATTTGGCGCGGGGTGACTTCGTCGGATTCCGGAGATCGGGCAAAACCCCGCCGAACGCGCTGTGTCGTTGCATCCATCGACGCTATGCTGGCGTCCGTGGTCCTGGGGGTGCTCATGATTCGCTGGGTAATCTTGTTGCTGAGTCTGGTGACGGCCGTTGCGTTTGCAGCCAGTCCCGAACTGAGGGCTGCAGCGCTGGTCCAACTGCGCTCCATCGCCGAACCGTTGTTTGATCAAGGTGCCGCGACCGCCCCACATTTCGATCGATTTTATGCGGGCATGGTCGAGTCAATGCCGCCGCAGGAAAAGGTCGAGCACGCACTGGAACTCGCAATCAACCGGCGAGTCGGCGCAGCCGAGTATGTGATCCAGCATGCGCAAGACTGGCGTGGGCAGTTTGCTGCTAGCGACAAGCTGTCCATCCTGATCAATACGGCCAGCGATGCACCGCTGATTGAAGTGCGCATGGCTGCGTTCGAAGTGTACCTGGCTCAGTACAATCTGGAAAAATCCACCGCGCAGGTGGATCGCTTGTTGCAACGCATGCGCGATGACCCCGGCGGATCGTCGGCCTGGGTGTTTTGGAACATCGGCGTGCTCGGCGCGCGTGGCGTCGATCGGGAGCGGATTTTCAGGGAATTGTTGTCCGGGCTGCACGCCGGGGATGACACGTTACGCCGCTGGGCGGTCGATGCGACAGCCAAGTTCGGTGGCGCGGAGATTGTTGGTCCACTTCTGGATATTGCCGCGCATGAGAAATCGGCCATCGTGCGAGAGCGGGCTTTTTGCGCGCTGGCCCAATCCGGCACGCTGTTGATCGCTGAGCGCTACGCGGCGGTGCCCGGACTGATTGCGATCGCCGATGACGCGGCGGCGGATCGACAGTCGGTTGCCTGGGCTTACCAAGCGCTGCGCGAGATTACCGAAACCTATGACCTGCCGGATCGCGTCGAGCCCTGGCGCGAGCGGTTGCAGCGCGCCGGGTTGCTCTAATAGCAAGTTGGAAACGCGGCGTAGCCCGCGACGTTGAGGCGGTGCTTCAGGATGGTGGCAGCGCCGCGTTGTGATAGACCTCTTGCACGTCGTCGAGATCTTCCAGCCACTCGATCAGATCGGTCAGCGTTTCCGCTACCTCGCCGCTGACCGCAACACGATTCTCCGGCCGCATCACGATGTCAGCCTGCGTCGGCGTCATAGCGGCGCCGAGTAACGCCTTCTTCACCGCTTCCAGATGATCCGGTGCGCACAGCACGGTGCTGAGCCCCGCGTCGCCCTGTACGTCGTCGGCGCCGGCATCCAGGGCAATTTCCAATACCCTTTCCTCCAGCGCGGCGGTCGCGGTCGGAATGACAATCTCGCCCGTCCGATGGAACTGAAATGCAACCGAACCACTGGTACCGAGATTGCCGCCATGCTTGGCCAGCGCGTGTCGCACGTCCGACACGGTGCGCTGCTGATTGTCGGTCATGCAATCGATGATCAACGCCACTCCGGACGGACCGTAACCTTCATAGCGCAGTTCCTGCATATTGTCGTGGCCTTCGGCACCCGATCCGCGCCGGATTGCACGCTCGACCGTATCTTTCGACATGTTTGCAGAAAACGCTTTGTCCACACCCGCGCGTAATCGCGCGTTGGTGGCCGGGTCGCCGCCGCCGCGCGCAGCGATCGTGATCTCGCGGATCAACTTGGTGAAAATCTTGCCGCGACGAGCGTCTTCGACGTTCTTGCGACCTTCGATACTCGGGCCTCTGCCCATGATGATTCCTGCAATGCTGAAGTAAGGGACGCGTGGTCCGGAAACTGCCTGCGAACGCGGGCCGCGTCACGCGCGGGCCCGGTGATCGACGCATTGTACGTGTCAGCCTTCCGCTCGGGCAGCCTGACCGTCGGCATGACGGTCTAACCGGATTTTAACGCCAAACTAATCCTGCGGGCGGCACGATTCCCACCGGACCAGGGAGATTCCACCGAAGCATCAGAGGTGACTCATGGGTAGCCGTTATGCGCCGGAACACGCCAGCAACGACACCATCAATCTGGCGGCCAGCTGGGAAATCAACTATTGGGCGACACGCTGGGGCGTTTCGCAGGATGAACTGATCCATGCGGTCGCGGAAGTTGGTACCAATCTGCGCATTGTGCAAGCCTACCTCGGACGCGGCGGCCCGGCGGGTGGGGCATCGACGTCATCGATACAGCGAATAACCCCGGAGAGCACCTACGATCGCCGGGACCGGCGCCGCTGAACCGGGCTACTGCGGAATCAGTCCCCGCCGCCACCGCCGCATCCGCCACATCCGCTGCTGCAACTGCTGCCGCCACTGTCGCTGGACGACGAACAGCTCGAACCACTGCTGCTGTCGCCGCTCGATGAACTCATCGGCGTACGCGCTTCGTGGTATGCCGCGTAGGCGGTACCGCTCAGTACGGCGGTACCGGCAAGGGCGACCGCGATTCCTACATCCGATGTCAGGGGCGCTCGGGTGGCCTGCGTCTTGCTGTCGCGCAATTGCCGCAGTGCCGCTTCTCCGGCGGCGCTGCGAGTCGACGTTTTCCAAATCGTGATCAGCGAGAACAGCAGCACGAGCAGGGTCAGGAAGACCAGAAAACCAACCGGCCTCTGACGATCCATCCCGACCACGATTTTGGCGGCGCCCAGCAAGAACACCGCCGCGAACGGCAGCGCCCCGACCACACGTTGCTGCAGCATTTGTGCGCTGTCGAGCAGCAGGCCGCGACGAACCAGTGACGCGTGCAGGGGACGCAGGGGGTTCTTCAAGCGGCGGGTGATCGCGCGCACATCGGAGCTACGGCGTACCTGTTGTGCGATCAAGTCCAGGGGAAATTCCAGATTGGCGTTGCTGCGCTTGGACTCGGCGAGGCGTTTTCCCTGAGCATCCCACTCAAACATTTCGCGAGCCATCAGTTCCGCGATGCCAGTATCAACCACGCGTTCGGGCCCACCGGCGAGATAGGCCACCTCGGCCATCGGGAGCGCGGCAACGGAACCCTCGCGAGTGCTCGTGCGGCGCATCAGTCGGCGCAGCACGGCGCTGACCGGAAATGAAACAATGGCAAGAAAGATAAAAAACATTAAAAATTCGGGGCCGCTCCAATCGAGCGGGTTTGCATCGCCCGCACGCGCATGCGGAGCAAGCAACAGCAGCGCAATCGCCATGCTCCATCGTTGCCATAGCCCGGCGCCAGGCATGTTCAGACGTGGCAGCAGGCGTACCTGACGAAGGTCAACGCGACGGTAGCGAGACGGATTGCCGAATTGCTCGGCCACGGCAGGCCAGAAACGTGCCGGTGGTGGACCAAAGAATCGCTGGTAGCTCGCCAGCGTGTGCGAGTATTGCGCGTAGTGCTTGCGGGCGTCCATGTTGCCGCCGCGCGTCGGTTCATGGTGCAGATTTGCGCACAGCACACTGGTGCACCAGGGGCCCCAGTAGTCGCGGGTGTCGAGCAGATGCTGGTGCCAGACTTCGTCCACATCGGCGCCTGGGGTGACCGGATGACCAGCGGCCAGCGCAAGAAAACAGAAACGGCGATATTCCTCGACGGCCGCGTGAGCGAGCGCCGTGCTCCAGCCATGCTCGCGGGCCAGGCGGGCGGCGAAGTCCAGCGCGTCTCCGCACCGTTCAAGATCGTGCGCGTTGATGCGTTGCCACAACGCGCGTTGCGAATCGGTCCAGCAGGTTGTCTCGGACATGGGGGACTCACGACCTGGTTCGATACCGGCACTATCATCGCACGCCCGCAGCGCGGGGTCATCGGACCGGATTGCAGTCAAGGAGCGCCAATATCCGCGATACGCCGGTGTATCGATTTCGCCATTTCTGTTGCGTAGACTGAGGCTGCTAAGTTGGTGCACCTGGCCCGCTACGGGTTCCGGCGAACGATTCGGTTACGGGTCTCGGCGAACAATGCAGAGGTTCGGAGGATTGCGCCACAACGAGGAGCGTCGTTTCATGTCGGATCGCGAAGTGGGTACTGTCAAGTGGTTCAACGACGCCAAGGGCTTTGGCTTCATTGCGCGCGAGAATGGGCAAGATGTTTTTGTGCATTTCCGCGCGATTCAGGGCGGCGGTTTCCGTAGCCTGCAAGAAGGGCAGAAAGTCAGTTTCAAGGTGGTGCAGGGACAGAAAGGGCTGCAGGCCGAAGATGTCGGGGCCGCTTGAGCGATCAATGCGCTTGCGCTGCAGCAAAGGATGTCCGACGCGGATGTCAACAATGCAGGCGGCGCATGCGGTGTCGTGAGAGATTTTGGACGGACGCCCGAGCGCACAGGAGGAGGTCGCGTGAATGCGATCAGCACGGTGATTGATCCACGCGAGCACGATTTGGGTGGAGGGCTGGTGGTTCGCCGCGTTTTGCCGCATATGCGCGCACGCAGCGTCGGCCCTTTCGTCTTCTTCGATCATTTTGGTCCGATCGAGGTGCCCGCCGGAGGCGTGACGGACGTGCGTCCGCATCCTCACATCGGCTTGGCGACCGTCACCTATCTGTTGCGTGGCGCGATGCTGCATCGCGACAGCCTGGGCAACGTGCAGACTATCGTCCCGGGCGATGTCAACTGGATGACTGCAGGTAGTGGCATTGTTCACTCGGAGAGAAATCCACCCGATGCGAAATTGCGAGGTCAACATCTGCATGGCCTGCAGCTCTGGGTTGCATTGCCGCGTGAGCTGGAAGAGACGATGCCTGCCTTCGTGCATTGGCCGGCGATGCAGCTTCCCGAGTGGACGACACCGGATATCACGCTTCGTGTGATTGCGGGCTCGGCGTATGGGCTGAATTCGCCGCTGCAGGTTGCTTCGCCCACACTTTATCTTGCTGTCGAAATGGCAGCGGGCGCAGCACTGCAATTGCCGAACGACTATGCGCAACGCGCGATTTACGTGGTTTCCGGCGATGTGGAAATCGATGGTTCGCGATTGGGCGCCACGCGGATGGCAGTTCTCACCACCGGCGTCGAGGCCCTGCTGCGCGCGATTTCTCCTTGCGTCGTGATGGTTCTTGGCGGCGCGCCATTGGATGGGCCGCGCTTTATGTGGTGGAACTTTGTTTCATCGTCGCGCGAGCGTATCGAACAGGCCAAGGCGGACTGGCGTTCGCAGCGGATGGGGCAGGTACCCGGGGAAACGGAATTCATTCCGTTGCCCGAGCACTGAAGCGCAACGTCCGTCCCTGGACGGTCCGCGTCGGCCGGACCGATGTGCTCGGTCCGGCGACCGCGATTCACGCCACTTCGGCCAGAGCGGGCTGCAGATTCGTCAGCCCACGCCGCGCGCGACGCGACGCGCTCCATTCTTCCAGCCGGAGTTCACTGCGCAGTTTCGCCGCCACGCCGAGCAGAAATTCGATGTCGGTATCGTCCATCGAAGCATTCAGGGTCAGACGAAGCAGCGAACGGTTCTTTGCTGTGGCCGGGGCACAGAATATCGAGCCGAAAATGCCGGCCTCCTCGAATCGATCGCGCAACAACATGGTGGCTGATTCTGCACCGGGTTCCAGCGCAATGATTTGTTCCGAACCTTCGCCAATCGGATAGCCGAGCTGGGTAAGTCCCTCCCGGACTCGGCGCGTCACGTGCCCCAGTCGCGCACGTCGCCAGCCTTCGCTGCCGATCACCCGGTGCGCTGCGTCGATACCTGCGAGCTCGTGCGGGAGCAGGGATGAGCTGAAGATTGCCGGTAGCGACTCGAATGCAAAGTATTGTTTGAAGTGTCGGCTACAGGCGATCAGGCCGGCTCGTGCACAATAGGCTTTCGCCAGACTCGCCGTGATGAAGTGGACGCGATCGTTGAGATTCTGGCTCGCGACCAGGCCTTCGCCGGCGCGTCCGTGTGTGCCCAGCGAATGCGATTCGTCGACCACAAATACACAACCGTGCCGTTGTGCAATGTTGGCAAACGTCTCAAGTGGGCAAAGACTTCCGTTTGTGCTGTATACCGAGTCGACGAGCACGACGCCAGGGCCGTGACGTAGAATCTGCCGTTCCAGATAGTCAGCGTCGTTGTGCAAGATAGGAACCGCGTTTGCACCAGCGCTCTTGATGCCTTCCCAGAGCGAGGTATGCGCCAGCATGTCGACGTAAACGGGAGTACGTTCACCTGCGAGGCTCTGCACAAGTCCTACGTTCGCGACATATCCGGACTGGGTGAGAATGGCGTCTTCCGTGTGGAGAGACATCGCGAGTTCCCGTTCCAGCACATGGACAGGGTCATCGTCGTGTTGCATGAAGATGCTCGACATCATCATTCCGTTGCCCGAATCTGCCAGCGCACTTCGCTGCGCCTCCACAATGAGAGGATGCTGCGTAATGGCGAGATAGTCGTTGCTTTGCAGCATCAGCGACGTACGTTCCGGCTTGAGACCACGCAGGATGTGCCGCCCGTTCCATGAGGCCTGCACACGTTCGGAATAGAATCGTTCGACGCGCTGGCGCGCGAACGCCGGAAGTTCCGCGGCGGCGGGAGCAGTCGGAGCAAAGATGCCGGCGGCTGCGGTATTGGCGGTGGTGGTGCTGGAGAAGGTGATGCTCATGACAGATTGACCTCACGGGAGAGTAGGACGAAAGCCGTTCCCTGGCATGCCGCGGCAGTAACTGCCGCAACGGGAACGACCGGTCCGGCCGTGGGCCAGTCGGAAAACACAGGAGGCTACGGACTACAGCTCGTCGCGCGGTGGCGCTCCGCTTTGCAAATCCTGCTCCCGCAACCAGTTGCGATATGACTTCACATGTCCCAATTGCAATGGCGCAACATGTTCAATAAGACTGAAGTAGTAGCAACGTTCACCTTGTATCAAGGTTGCCGGAAACAGGTTAGCGTCCGGATCTGACAATTGTGGGCTGTAGTAACCGCCGCTGGACCAGAACCAGGGCAGCGCCTGGCCCGTTCGCAGCGCCTCAAGCACGCTGTCAGGAGCCCCGCGATCCTCGGCGATCACGTATTGTTCGCGCAGGTCATCCTCGGTTTGAACCAGTAGGAAACGCCCAATACCCCACGCATCGAGCAGCACCATGCCGGTCGGGTTGCATACTACGTAGCTTTCGACCGGATGAAACGAGGTCAGTACCGAATCGAAGGCGCTACGAAAGGCGGGGTCGCGTAGAAAGCTGAATTTGCCCAGGGCCAGGGTTTCTGCAACAAACGCGCCCGCGCGCTCAAAGTATCGTTGTTGCAATTCGCGTACCGCGATTTCGAGCTTTTGCATGGCCTGCGGATCGCTCTTGCGGATGAAGCGATCAATGACGCCGGAATTGAATGCCTCGATGGCGACCGAATCCTCGGCGCGACCCGTCAGCAGGATCTTGCCGATCAATGGATTGTTCAGGCGACGGCAAAAATTCACACCGTCCATTTCTGGCATGAAGTAGTCGACGACGGCAACTGACACTTCCGAGAACCGCTCCGGATCGTAGATGATGCGGTGGATCGAGTCGACATCGAGTGCCACCAGCTCCTGGCTCGGCGAAACGTGATCCTTCCAGCGGTACAGCCAACCACCGCCCGGCACCGGGCGGCTGCCGACGCTTCCCATGGCCGCCAGGGCGGCCCGTGGCGAGCTGAAGCTGCACAGGTGGAGCATCGGATCGAGCATCAGCGGAACCACATCGAGATATTCTTCGTGGTCGTCGACCAGGATCGTGGTGGTCGGAAACGTAAACGGCGCAATGGCGCCAGATCGGGAATTGATCACGGCATATTCTCGATCGCGGATGGAAATGAAATCGTGAACTCGGTGAATTCTCCATAGGTTGACGCGCAGAATATGGATGCACCCATGCGCTCAAGCGCGGTGCGCACGAAAGACAGACCTACGCCAAGTCCGGTGCTGACGTCGGTTGCGCTCGAATAGAATCGTTCAAAGATATGCGGCAACACATTCGGAGGGATGCCCGGGCCGGTGTCGCGGCAGACAATTCGATTTCCGGCTTCGTCGCTGCTGACGGACAGGAGCACGCTGCCTTTTCCAGAACGGTTGGTATGGAATAAAGCGTTTTTTATCAGGTTAAACAGCGCATGGACGACCAGCAGGCGAGATCCGGTGAATTCGAAATCGCCGTCGAGATTTGCGTTGACGAGCGCGCGTTCGTGCTGCGAGCTGAACGGATAGCGTTCCATCGCTTCGATCAGGCAGTCCCGGGCCGACACACGCTCCAGGCGCAATTCGCCGATGGGTCGCGCAGCGATCAACAGCATGTCGATCACCGTATTGGCGTGCAGCACCTCTCGCTCGACGGTTCCCAGGGCGTTGCCCAACCTCTGCAAGTGCGGCTCGCGCAAGTCCTGCACCGGAAGTCCCGCGCTGATGGCGGCGCGGTGCGAATTGACCAGCGACGGCAGAAAACGTTGCACCGCCTGAGTCGCGATCCGCACAGACGCCAGTGGCGTGCGCAGTTCATGCGCGATGTTGTTCGTCGCCGCGATGATGGCATCGATTCGCGCCTGATTGCTCATGCTGTGCGAAAGGCTGAAGACGGTGCCTGAGATGATCGCAAACGCGTAGACCGGCGCATAGCCATACAGCGCAGTGGTGGCAAGCGGGTTCTGCGGCATGAGTCGATAAAGCACGATGGCTGCGACAGTGCCGATGACACTGGTGACGAGAAAACTGCGCAGGTCGAACAACATGACCATCAGAAATACCGAACAACAGTGTGACAACAGCCACGCCACATTGGCGCCGTTCTGCAACATCATGTACGAAAAAAAGAACGGCAGCGCAAATGTCATGGCGAGGTACCAGTACAGAGGCAGCCAGCTATGCAGGCGGCGCGGCCATCGGCGTACCAGCAACAGTGGGGCAAACATCGCCGCGCCGAGGAGTCGCAAGCCAAGGCTCTCGTACGGCTGGGGGATGAGCACCTTCCAGATGAAGTAGTAGGTGGGAAAGCCGAACAGCCCCAAGGCGCCCATCCAGAACATTTTTGGTTCGGAGTAGCGGGCGCGAGTGAAAATCGCTGTTTCGAAGCGCTGCCATGCATGTCGGACCATGCGCCAGACCGCATGCGCGAATACCGACCGAATCCTCGCTTTGGAGGTGGGCGGCCCACTGCTCATCTGCCGCGCGGCTCAACGCCGGAACGGGTGCTGGGGTCGATGTAGGGCATTCGACTCAACCTGCGCCGATGGGGCTTTGATACTAGCAAAATGTCGAGGAGTGCAGTCCTGCACTATCTGCCGTTGTGTGACAGCGGGTGTTGCGGTTACCGTCCCGGTACGGTTGCTAGCGAAATGAGCCGTGGCAATCGTCACATGCGTCGTTGACGCGCGCCAATTGCTGGTCGAAATCGGCACAGGCGGTCGCAGGTGAGTGCGCGATCTCGGCAGTGAGTGTCACAAAATGCCGGCTCGTCTCGGCGAAGGCCGGCGGAAGTGCAGCATCGGAAAACGCCGGCTCGATTTCCAGCGCCAGGTTCGCGATACCGCTCCATTCGCTGCGTTTGCCCGCCGGTGTGCCACAGTCGTTGTGTCGCCGCGCCTGACGCAGCGTAACGACCTGGTGCTGCAGGATCCGCATCACGCTGCGTGGATAGGCGCTACGTTGCTGCAGTGTATTGACGACCATCACAGTAAGCACGGCCCCGAGAATCAGACCTCCGAGCAGAATCAGAAGATAGCGCATGGTTGCGATGATGTGGCCGACGTTGCCACAGCATAAGCGAGCATTCGCGACGGCGCAGCGCCAAGTCCGTAAAATGACCGCAATGCAGACCAATCAAAGCAGCGAGCGCTTCGCCAGTATCGAACGGGTTTACGGACGCGGTGCGCTCACGCGTCTGGCTGCAGCGCATGTGGCTGTCGTAGGTGTCGGGGGCGTCGGGTCATGGGCGGTGGAGGCGCTGGCGCGAACCGGGATAGGTCGGCTTACCCTCATCGATGCGGATGACATATGCCTGTCCAATACCAACCGGCAATTGCACGCACTGGAAGGACAGTACGGGCGCGCTAAGGTCACCGTGCTGGCGGAGCGCGCGCGCGCCATCAATCCTGCGATCGTCGTAACGCCCGAAGCCAGTTTCCTGACTCCGGCCAATCTCGA
Organism: Tahibacter sp.; assembly: GCA_039934615.1. Lineage (GTDB taxonomy): Bacteria > Pseudomonadota > Gammaproteobacteria > Xanthomonadales > Rhodanobacteraceae > Tahibacter. Next base: position 53,339 of record JBDTLV010000013.1, on the reverse strand, counting down.
TGAGCTGCTTGCCCGCGACTACGACGTGGTGCTGGATGCCTGTGACAGTTTCCGCGCCAAAGTGGAATTGATCGCCTGGTGCCGCCGGCGCAAGTTGCCTCTGGTCGTGGTCGGATCCGCAGGTGGACGCACCGATGCCACACAGTTGCAGGTACGCGACCTGTCGCGCACCGAGCACGATGCCTTGCTTTCGCTGATTCGCAAGAAACTGCGCCAGGATTTCCATTTTCCGCGCAATCGCGATCGCTACTTTGGTATTCCTGCGGTATTTTCGCTGGAAAACGTGCGCTACCCGCAGGCAGATGGCAGTGTATGCGGCACGCGGCCGGCACAGTCCGAGGCCGGGCTGCGTCTGGATTGCGGAGCCGGTCTGGGCGCGGTGATGCATGTCACCGCGAGTTTCGGCATGGTCGCGGCCGGCAAGGTCATCGAGAAACTGCTGGCGCTGGCCGAAAAACACAACCACCCGGAATGACCGGGTTGGCACATCGCCTCACTATCGAGGAGTTTCCATGACGCCACCTCGCCTAACGCCGGTCGGTCCATTGCTGTCATTCGCGGAACGCCTGCGTTTTCCACGCCTCGCGTTGCTGACGGCCGTTGTGTTTTTCGTCGATCTGATCGTGCCCGACCTGATTCCTTTTATCGACGAGATCATTCTCGGATTGCTGACGTTGATGCTGACGCGCTGGAAGAAACGACCGGTGGGTGCGGAAGTGGACAAATAAATAAGTTAATAAGGTCCGCGCTTCGGGCGAATTGACTATTTGCTACCGTGCGTCCCAGCCGGCAGCGGGCTTTTCGATGGCAAAAAGTCGGCGCGCGTTGGCACTTGTCGCCTCGGCAACCAGTTCGACGGGGATACCACGGAGGTCCGCGACGCAACTCGCGATGTCGATCAGTCGTGCCGGCTCGTTGCGCTCACCGCGGCCCGCACTGACAGGTTGATCGGGTGCGTCGGTTTCCAGCAGGAGGAATTCGAGGGGTAAATGCGTGACGATATCGCGCAAGCGCGTCGCACGAGGGTAGGTCAAAGGTCCGCCGAAACCCAGAAAAAATCCCAGTTTGCATAACTGTACAGCCTGTTCGCGACTGCCCGAATAGCTGTGCACCACGCCTCGCAGCCCGCCGATACGGCGAATCGACGCAATCACCGCATCGACGGCGCGACGCGCGTGCACGATGACCGGCAGATCCATGTCGCGTGCCAGTTCGAGCTGCGCATTGAAATAGCGGTGTTGCTCGGCGCTATCGAGGCCCTCGACGAAAAAGTCCAGACCGCATTCACCCACGGCGACGGGACGCTTGAGGCGCAGCCATTCGGCCAGTTCTGCCAGATGCTCCGGTTGATGCTCGGACAGGTACATGGGGTGCAGGCCGTAGGCCGGGTGCAAGTCCGCATTGGCCGTGCAGAGCGTGTCCAGATGCTTCCAGCCCGAGCGGGATATTGCCGGCACGATCTGCGCGACGACGCCGACGGCGCGAGCGCGCGCCACAACGTCATCGCGGTCGGTATCGAATTCGGTGACATCGATGTGGCAGTGGCTGTCGATCAGGGCAAGCATTGCACCAGTCATGACGGACCGCCGATCCACCATGCCGCCATGCCGAGAAACAGACCCATGCTCACGACATCGGTCGCCGTGGTGAGAAAAATGCTCGAAGCGGTTGCGGGATCGGCACCGAGCCGCTTCAGGACGAGCGGCACCGCCGCGCCGGCGACGCCGGATATTCCACAGCTCGCGGTCATCGCGATCCAGGTGATCGTCGCAAGCAGCATCGGATGCGGGTGGTGCTGCAGCAGTGCCATGGCGCCCATCCCCACCGCGGCTACCAGACCCGTCAGCGCTCCGTTCGCAAAGCCCAGCCACGCTTCCTTGGCCATCAGCCCGGCGCCTTGTCCGGCGCGTACTTCGCCGAGCGTCATGCCGCGCAGGGTGACCGCCAAGGCCTGACAACCGGTATTGCTGCATTGTCCCGAAAGCACCGGAATGAAAACTGCCAGCAAGACAATATGGTTCACAGTGTCCTGGAAAAGGCCGACCACTGCTGCGGCAATGAATGCCGTGAAGAGATTCAACTGCAGCCAGGGATGCCGGAATTTGAGGGATCGCAACCACGGTGTGGAGGTGCGTTCTTCCTTCTCCACGCCCACCATTGAGCCCGCTTGCGCGCTGATCGCAAACGCCTGTTGTTCGAACAGTACCGAACCGCGCACGACCCCGATCAGGTGCCCCTGCGCATCGCAGATCGGATACACCGGGTAGTGCTTGGTCACCACGGCGTGCATCGCGTCGATCAGGTCCATCTCGGGCTGCAACGAGAACGGCTCGCGTATCATGATTTCGGCGAGCGTGTCGTTTTGATTGGCGTAGAGCATTTCCCGGAATGCGACTACACCGACCAGTCGCGCGTCGTTGTCGACGACGTACAAATAGGTGATCAGGGTTTTGCGCACTGCATCGCGCAGGGCGTCAATCGCCTCGTAAATGCGCGTGCCTGCACTGAAGACTGCCTGCGGGCTTTCCATCAACCGGCCGACCGATGTTTCGGGGTATGAGCGATCCTCCATCCACTGTTCGCCGGCACTGTTTGCCGATGCAATGGCGCGACGGCGCGGCTCGGCAAACTCATCCAGGATTTCGATGGCCTGGCCCGGATTGAGTTCGGTGAGAACTGCCGCGATCTCCGCGTCCGTGTGGCCGGCCAGGGCATCGGCCGCGCCTTTCGGATCCAACTCACGCACCCGTTGTGACAATGACGCCATTGCATCTTCCGCTGAATGGATCGGGAAGCACGATGCTAGCGTATCGGTCGCATTGCGGCGCGGTTCAATCTCCGGCCGGTAAGCTCGCCATGACATCCGGATGAGGATGTTGTCGAATGTCCCGAGCGCAGGAGCACTACCATGCATGTACGCAAAGCACTAATCAGCACACTTTTCTTTGCCGTTTCGGCCACCGCGCTCAGTTCAGCGCCAGCGCAGGCCCGGCAGCGCGACTACTGTCAGAATTGCGGTGTGATCACCGACGTTTCTCGAGAGGGGCGCGGTGAAGATCGGCATCTGGGCGGTGGAACCGTACTCGGCGCCATCGTTGGCGGCGCGCTGGGCAACCAGGTCGGCAAGGGTGACGGCCGCAAGGCAGCGACCATTGCAGGCGTTGTGGCGGGTGGCGCGGTCGGACACAACGTCGAGAAGAACCGTCGCAATTCCCGCAGTTACTGGACCGTTGAAGTACAAATGGACAACGGCGGCAGCCGAACCGTATCGCTGGGCAGCAATCGAGACGGATTGCGCCGCGGTGATCGCGTGCAGGTGCGTGGTGGGCAAATCTACCTGCTGCGCTGAGAAGTCCCGTTGACTCTCATGGCTCGGCCGCGCTGTGCGCGGCCGATTTGTTTATTGTTACCGAAATAGATAAAAATTGCGCTACGGTCGAATTAATTGACCGCGTAGAAGCGATGTGCGCCGATCACCGCGAGTGGTGTTCCGCTGGCCCAGGAAGGGCGTTCAGCATAGGCCGCGAGAAAATGATTTGCGCCGGGAACAACTAGCATTCGCAGATTTTCAGGCAAAGTCCACATGTTCATAGCCGCGCCGGCGAGCAGCCATGCGCGAGTCCATGCATCACTCTGATCTATTTTGTAATTCTTGTTGGTTGTGGACAAGGCAAATTGATTGCGCGCGCCCAGTACCTGGCAAAGGTTGTGGCCCCAGCGCCCCTGATCCAGACGACGCAAGGCGACCTCCGCGACCGCCATCTGGCCGGTCGTGGTCTGGTCGCGCGCTTCCAGATATACCGTCGTCGCCAGACAGGTCTGGTCCGCAACGGGTTGAGGCAGGATGGATGTCATCCACAACAACGTAGCAAGTTTCATCGTCGATCTCCGTGCACTCGGGATCGGCTGCGCCCAAAAATCATCGAGCCAAGCACGACCACCGTGATGTCGCGGCCTGCCGCCAATGCAGCAGCCTGGCTGGACCACAACGCGCTGCATGGGTTATCCGGCGAAGTCGCCGGGCGCGGGGTCAAGCCGGTTGTTGACTTGTCTCCGTTGAGTCGGAGACGTAATCGCAGGGCGCCCGATGGGGTTTATTGCCCCGGGCTGCCACTACCCACTCGATCCGAACGCTTCCGGTTCGAGGGGTCAGGATTGGGTCTGTCGCGGCGGAAATAGTTCCCGCGGCGCTTCAATGGTGCGCACCCTAACCGAGGGCAGAGGAGGTGTCAAACGAAAAAGGGCCAAGAAGTGCATCGTTAACACTTGCCTAACATGCTGTTCAGGCTATGTTTTGCTTAGGCATTCACGATGCATTCTGGAAAATCAACCAATTTTTATAATTATACAGACGGTTACTGATAGCCGTAGAAATCCTTCAGCATCGCTTCCGCACCCACATAGTCGGCTGCGCTGGCGGGTACGAATTTGCTAATGCCCAGTTCCAGTAGCAGGTTGGCCAGCGACGGGTCCTGGTCGAGTTTGAGCAGCGCATCGGTGACTTTCTTGCGCACCGCGTCCGGCACTTCTGTGCGTACCGAGACGGTGGCGCCGGCAAACTCGCGCGAAGACTTGACCGGGGTGAGATTCGGATACTGGTCTTTCAGCCAGGTCGGCACCATGGCGGCTTCGGCCTCACCAGCAAACACCGCTTCGACTGCATCGCGCCAGGATGCCGCTGACGACTCGATGTCGGGCTGCTGGATCGGATTCGGATAGAAACCCAGCAGCAGCGCGTAACCCAGGCTCGGCGCCCCCATGCACACGATCTTGTGTCCGACCAGACCTTCGAGCCCTTTCCCTTGCAGCTCAAGGTTGGTCACCAAGGTGTAGCTCTGCTGCTCGGCGGTGCGCACCAAGGGTGTGTATTTGTAGCGCTGGATCCGGTAGTCGCCGAGATGCGCCTCGTCGAGCGCAAAATCGGCGTTCTGGTTCTGACGCATGTCCCGCCAGTAGAAGTGGTAGTTCTTCGGCGTGACCAGATTGAATTTTTCGCCGGTCGCTTTGCTCAGGTAATCGACCAGCGGTCGGTAAACTTCGGCGGCTTTCTCCGGCGGATAGATCGGTTCGACACTGAAGTTGTAGTCGGCGAACGCTGCCGTCGACGCCAGGGCAAGGCTTGCGATCAACGACGCCATGGCCAGCCGGCCTGGCAACTCCGATTTGCGCGTGCTCATGGGGCTCCCCTCTATTTGCGCCTGCTATACCACGGCGGGCGCAGCATTACCACGGAAAACGGGTGAAAAACTGTTTTGTATCAGTCTCAGCGCTTCCATTCAGTAGAAATGACTTCAAGCTCCCTCCCTTGCTGGTCAGGCCAGCGCGCGCCGTCCACTCCCGCCTCAGCCGAGAGTATTGCCAGGGCATCGATGCTTTCATCACGGATGCGTCCGCGATTGAGAATCCAAGCAAAGGGCGCGCCAAGCGGATCGCGCACTACGTCATCCGTCGGGATCGGATTTCCCAGAAGACGAACCCAGCCCAAGCGGCGCGGTGCGCCAACCCCGCGAAAGTGCATGCGTGCCACGATTTCCTGGCCCGGATAGCAGCCTTTGCGGTAGCTGATCGCCATGAGTCGCTCGAGATCCAGCCACGCCGGCAGGAACTGCTCCAGTGCAGTGTCGGGCAGAGCAGGAACCCCTTCGCGCACGTCCGCAAAATTCCAATCGAATTCGAAACTCGGATCCGTGGCGTCGTCGTGTTTGACCGGCGCGAGGTACAAGGAGCGTTGCGAGCCAGGGATTGAAATCTTCAAGGGGGCTGCGTCCATCCCTGCCTCGACCGCCGCGGAAGTGCCGGCATCGGTGCCGCCGTAGAGCTGCCAGCCGGACGCAGGGTGGATCTTCAGTCGGGAACGGAAGACGAAGGGAACCAGGACGCGCGCGACGTCAACAGCCTTGCCGCCGCGAAGCAGCATCAAATAGTGAGCGGAATCGAGGCAATACAAGTGGAATAGTGCGCGGATTTTGCCGTGTGCGTTGAGCCACGCGCTCATCTGGCTTGCGCCAGCATCGAGCACTTCGACGTCGTTGCAGAATTGTGCCTGCGCGAAAGCACGCGCATCGGGGCCAGTCAGTTCGACGATTTCTGGAGGGGGTAATAATTTCACGGGCGGTCTGCGAAGATGCCGGATCAGGAGGTCGCAAGTATCGCAGACCGCGTCGCGGGCAGGTCGCCAGGGTTGTCAGTTCGAGGCGCAGGGTTTAACCTTCGCGCCGCTCCAAACCGCTATGTCCGAATCAATTCCCCAGCCAGCAGAAAGCGAGTCAGGGACGCCAGAACCGGTCAATCCGGCAGCGCTCGACCCTACCTTGCGCGTGCGTGAAATCGGTGGACGGCAAGGGCCGGACCCGACACGCTACGGCGACTGGGAAAAGAACGGCCGTTGCATCGACTTCTGATCCACCGCGTCGCGAAGGACATGCCGCGCAATCGGCGCAGCCGCTCTCGCAGGCGGGAATCGGATTCCCCGAATTGGCCTTGAGGATGGCGCACATGCCGCAGACAGCACGCCCCCTGTCACCGCATCTTTCTGTTTATCGCTGGCAAGTCCAGATGGTGTCGTCGATCCTGCACCGTGCCGCTGGTGTGGCGCTGGCTGCGGGGATGCTCGTGTTGCTGGCGCTGCTGCTCGCGCTTGCCGCAGGACCCGAATCCTATGTGAAGGTGCAGGCGCTTAGTGGATCGATTCCGGGACTTGTGTTGTGGTTCGGATGGACCTGGTCGCTCGCCTATCACCTGCTGAATGGCTTGCGCCACTTGGCCGAAGATACGGGTTGGGGCTATCGCATTGCCCAATTTGTCGCGACTGGCTGGATCGCCTTGATCGGCTCGCTGGTACTGACCGGGTTGATCTGGGCCTGTGTGCTGATGCAGCGGGGTGGTGCATGAACGCCGGCTTGCGGACGCCGCTGAAAGATGTGCGCGGTCTGGGCTCCGCGCGCGCTGGAACGCGGCATTTCATCGTCCAGCGCACGACTGCCATCGCGCTGGTACCGCTGAGTCTCTGGTTCGTCTGGCTCGCGTTGAGCCTGGTGCATCTGGACTATGTGGCCGCGCGCGCACTGATTGCCCAACCCTGCAACGCTGTGCTGATGATCGCTTTTCTGGTTGCCGGCTTCTGGCATGCCCAGCTCGGTGTGCAGGTGGTGATCGAAGATTACGTGCACGGCAGTCTGGAGATGGTTTTTCAATTGCTGGTCAAATTGCTGGCGGCACTCGGCGCGCTCGTCGGTGTCCTCGCAGTCGTCCGCATCGCTCTCGGAAGCTGAAGAAATGGAAAGTTATAAGATTCAGCAGCACAAGTACGATGTGATCGTGGTTGGCGCTGGCGGTGCGGGTTTGCGCGCGACCTTCGGAATGGCTGCCAAGGGCCTCAACACTGCCTGCCTCACGAAAGTGTTCCCGACGCGTTCGCACACGGTCGCGGCGCAGGGCGGCATGTCGGCGGCGCTCGGAAACATGGGCGAGGACGACTGGCGTTTTCATTTCTACGACACTATCAAGGGTTCGGACTGGCTGGGCGATCAGGACGCGATTGAGTACATGTGTCGCGAAGCGATTCCCGCCGTGATTGAACTCGAGCACTACGGCGTGCCGTTTTCGCGAACCGAGGAAGGCAAGATTTACCAGCGCCCGTTTGGCGGAATGACCACGCACTACGGCAAGGGCACTGCGCAGCGCACCTGTGCGGCAGCGGACCGGACCGGTCACGCGATCCTGCACACGCTTTATCAGCAATCGCTCAAGCACGACGCGCGGTTTTACATCGAGTATTTCGCGCTGGATCTCATCATGGATTCCGACGGCGTGTGCCGTGGTGTACTCGCACTGGATATGGCCGAAGGCACGCTGCACCTGTTCCGTGCACATGCCGTCGTGCTGGCAACTGGCGGCTACGGCCGCGCGTATTTCTCGGCAACGTCTGCGCATACCTGCACCGGCGACGGCGGCGGGATGGTGCTGCGCGCAGGATTGCCATTGCAGGATATGGAATTTGTGCAGTTCCACCCGACCGGCATCTACGGCGCCGGCTGCCTCATTACCGAGGGCGTGCGCGGCGAGGGTGGTTATCTGACGAATGCCAAGGGCGAGCGCTTCATGGAGCGCTACGCGCCGAACGCCAAGGATCTGGCGTCGCGTGACGTGGTCTCGCGCGCGATGACGATCGAGATCCGCGAAGGTCGCGGCGTCGGCGAGCACCACGATCACATCCATCTGAATCTGATGCATCTCGGACCCGAGGTCATCAACGAAAAGCTGCCGGGTATAGCGGAAAGCGCGCACATTTTTGCCGGCGTCGACGTTGCCAAGCAGCCGATTCCGGTGCTGCCGACCGTGCACTACAACATGGGCGGCATTCCGACCAACTACCACGGCGAAGTCGTGCGCAAAGTCGGCGACAATCCCGACGCCATTGTGCCCGGCCTGTTCGCGATTGGCGAAGCGGCTTGCGTCTCGGTACATGGCGCGAACCGACTTGGATCCAATTCGTTGCTCGATCTGGTCGTGTTTGGTCGCGCCGCAGCGATTCGTGCTGCTGAAGTGATCAAACCCGGCTCCTCGCACAAAGATCTCCCGGCTTCAATCTGTGATGCGGCCTTGTCCAATTTCGACCGGCTGCGCAACGCCAAGGGCGCTTCGGCCACGGCGGATATCCGCCTGAACATGCAGAAGATCATGCAGAAGGACGCGGCGGTATTCCGCACCGGAGAAACCCTGAAAGAAGGTTGCACCAAGATCAGTCAGGCTTACGACTCTTTCGCTGACGTCCGTGTCAGTGACCGCTCTCTGGTATGGAACTCGGATCTGATCGAAACTCTGGAATTGCAGAATCTGCTCGGTCAGGCGGTGGCAACGATGTATTCCGCGGAGAATCGCCCGGAGAGTCGTGGCGCCCATGCGCGCGAAGACTTCAAGGACCGCGATGACGAGAACTGGCAGAAGCACACGCTGGTCAACGTCGATGAAGCCGGCAAGGTGCACTTCGATTATCGGCCCGTGCATATGTATACGCTGAGCAAGGATGTCGACGTGGTTCCGCCCAAGCCTCGCGTCTACTGAGTGCAGATCATGGCCCGTCCCGGAGGCATACTGAGCTGGCAATGGCAGGACTACGCGAGCAAACACCGCTCGCGAGCCAACCTGCTGCTGCATATCGTCGCGGTGCCGGCGTTCATCGCCGGCATGTTGGCAGCGCTGATGCTGCTCGTGCAGTTGCAGTGGTTCGGTGCGTTGTTTGCGTTCGTGTTCGCCGTGATGGCATTCGCGATTCAGGGCATCGGCCACCGTCTCGAAGGCGAGGCGCCCGAACCGTTCGACGGTGCAGGCGATTTCGTGACCCGGGTCCTCGCCGAGCAATTCATCACTTTTCCGCGTTTTGTACTTAGTGGGGGCTGGTTGCGCAATGTCGCTACCGGTCCCGGTCAGGACTGAAAGGAACCGCCATGGCTGAGTTCACCCTCCCGAAGAACTCCAAGGTGCAGAAGGGCACGCATTTCGCTGCACCTGCCGGTGCCAGGCAGCCGCGTGTATTCAAGGTCTATCGGTGGAATCCTGACGATGGGCAGAATCCGCGGGTGGACACCTATGAAGTCGACCTCGCGTCGTGCGGACCGATGGTTCTGGATGCGTTGATCAAGATCAAGAATGAAGTCGACGCGACGCTGACGTTCCGCCGGTCCTGCCGCGAAGGGATCTGCGGTTCCTGCGCGATGAACATTGATGGAACCAATACGCTCGCCTGCACCAAGGCCATTGCCGATTGCAGCAAGGCGGAAGTTCCGGTCTACCCGCTGCCGCACATGCAGGTGGTCAAGGATCTGGTGCCTGATCTGACCCACTTCTATGCGCAATACGCATCGATCAAACCGTGGATCCGCACCCAGAGTGCACCTCCGCCAGATGGTGAGCGCCTGCAGTCCAAGGACGATCGCGCCAAGCTGGACGGATTGTACGAGTGCATTTTGTGCGCTTGTTGCAGTACCTCGTGCCCCAGCTACTGGTGGAACGGCGATCGTTACCTGGGGCCTGCGGTGTTGCTGCAGGCTTACCGCTGGATCGTCGATTCGCGTGACGAAGACACCGGCGCGCGTCTGGACGATCTGGAAGACCCGTTTCGGCTGTATCGCTGCCACACCATCATGAATTGCACGCGCACCTGTCCGAAAGGCCTCAATCCGGCCAAGGCAATCGCGGAGATCAAGAAGCTGATGGTGCAGCGCCAGGGCGTTTGAGCAGCGCGTCGTGAAAGCGGAAACGGGCGTAACCAAATCACCGGCGATCTCGCCTTCGGGCGCTGGATCAATGCAACGATATCTGGTGATGATGCCGTCGCACGTGCTCGGTTCCGACGCGTTGCACAGCCTTCTCCCGGGTCCGACGGCGAGCGCGCTCGCTAGACCACAAGCCTCGCCAAGCGCATCAGTGGTTCAATGTCCATGCGACTCGCGTCGGCCGCCACTTCGGTGACTATGCGATCATCGCCAATCTGAATGCCGACAAAAATCGCAGCGAAGATGTGTTCCCTGGCTAGGCTTTCCACCTATGGATTGCGCCAATGAACGAACGTGCCGAACTGGCGCGATTGCGCTGGCGTTGTCGACGCGGCACGCGCGAACTCGATGCGCTGCTCGGTTGGTATCTGGAACATCGCTTTGCCGAGGCGAATCCGGAATTGCAAAGGGCGTTCGCCGAGTTGCTGGACCAGCAGGATCCTGATTTGTGGGACTGGTTCGTCGGCCGGCAGCCTGCGACGCGAGCGGAGTGGCAGCGGATCGTCGATGAAATCCGCTCCCGCAATCACGTTTGACTATCAGCCATCGCGCTGGCTGCGCGCTGCGACGCTGGCGATCGTGTGTCTGGCCTGCGTCTCGATTCTGCTCAGTGCGACGAACGTGGCGTTGCAAGTCGCTGCATTGGGCTTCGCGGCGAGTGTCGGAATTCGTGCATGGTCGGCCTTGGGGCGGGCGCGCTGGCGACGCATCGCGTGGTACGTGGATGGAAGCTGGAGTCTGGGCGATGCCCAAGGCGAACAGGTGCTCGTGCGTTTGCTGGGCCATTCGCGTCGAGGCTCGATGCTGATCCTGCGCTGGCAGTTGGGTGGCGGCGAGCGCTTCGACGCGGTGCTGCTACCCGACAATCTGGATCGCGAGACGTTTCGGCGACTGTGCGTGCGACTGTCGCGAGGCGAGGCCACCGCGCCGGCCTGATCGTGCGCGCCACGGCTTGCACGCCATCCGCCGCTCGGGCACTCTCGCCGCGAACGCCGGTCGGATGACCGGATCGCGTCGTCCCAAAGGGATTTCCTGCCCGATGTTCCGCCCCTTAGAAATCTTCATCGGCTTGCGCTATACACGCGCCAAGCGTCGCAATCATTTCATCTCCTTCATATCGCTGGTGTCGATGGCGGGCATCGCATTGGGTGTGATGGCCCTGATCGTGGTGATCTCGGTGATGAACGGATTCGACAACGAATTGCGCACGCGCATCCTGGGTATGGTCTCGCACGCCACCATAGAAGGCGTGGGTGACAGTGTGCAGGACTGGCCATCTGCATTGGCGAAGGCGCAGCAAAATCCACATGTAAAAGGTGCTGCACCTTACATCGAACGCGAAGCGATGCTGCAGGGGCAGCGCGTCGCTGGCGCCATCGTGCGCGGCGTAAAACCGGAGGCTGAGCCTTCGGTATCGGACCTGGATCGCAAGATGATCGCAGGGCGCCTGGATGAACTGAAACCGGGGGCGTTCCATATCGTGCTGGGCAAGGAGCTGGCCTACAAACTCGGCGTCGACGTTGGCGACTCTGTCATCGTCTACGCACCGGAAATTCGCGCCAGCCCGGTTGGTGCGCTGCCACGTTTACGTCGCTTCAGCGTGGTCGGCATCTTTGAAGCCGGGATGGAAGAGTACGACGCTGGTCTTGCGGTGGTTCATCTTGACGACGCACAGCGTCTCTATCAGATGGATGGACCGGGCGGGATCCGACTCAAGCTCGACGACATGTTTCAGGCTTTCGACGTGGCCCGGAACCTGGCGCAGGATCTGGGAGGCCTTTACCGGGTGCGGGATTGGATGGCCGGTCATGCGAATTTCTTCCGCGCCATTGCGATGGAAAAGCGGGTGATGTTCATGATCCTGTCGCTGATCGTTGCCGTCGCGGCCTTCAATCTGGTTTCCACCCTGGTAATGCTGGTCACTGACAAGCAGGCAGATATCGCGATACTGCGCACACTGGGTGCCAGTCCGCGCAGCATCATGGGCGTTTTCATGGTGCAGGGCGTCGTAGTCGGGGCGATCGGCATCGCGATTGGCGTGTTGTGCGGCGTAGTCCTCGCGTTGAACCTCGAACCACTGGTGAAATGGGTCGAACACAAGACCGGCATCAGTTTCCTTTCTCCCGATGTGTACTACATCAGCGATCTGCCGTCGGATCTGCATTGGAACGACGTGGGCTGGATCGCCTTGCTCGGGTTCGGCTTTTGTCTGATCGCGACACTGTATCCGGCCTGGCGCGCCGCGCGAACCGAGCCGGCGGCGGCGCTGCGTTATGAATAGTCGAGATCCGGAAGTGCGAAATGGCGAATCGCCGAGCCCAGTTTTCGGCAGCGCGGAAGGTCGGGCAGAATCCGCTGCACGGTTAACAAGGAGCGTGATCCGATGACTACCCGCAGCACTACACCCGCCGATGCGCTCCCACCGGTCGGCGACGTCGTTTTGACCGCCACCGACGTCGCGAAGACGTACGAGGAAGGCAAGCTCCGCGCCGAGGTGCTGACAGGCGCGAGTTTCCGTCTTGCCCGCGGTGAAACACTGGCGATCGTCGGCTCATCCGGTTCCGGCAAGAGCACTCTGCTGCATATCCTGGGCGGACTCGATACGCCCACCAGCGGCGAGGTCGAAGTGACGGGTCAGCGCATGTCGGGGCTCAGTGACGCGGCGCGTGGTCAACTGCGCAATCGCGCCTTGGGGTTTATTTATCAATTTCACCACTTGTTGCCGGAATTCACCGCGCTGGAAAATGTCTGTATGCCGCTGCTGATTCGCGGTACGCCGATCGCGGAGGCCCGTACCCGGTCCGCTGGCTTGCTCGATCGGGTAGGCTTGTCGGCGCGCCTCGAACACAAGCCCGGCGAAATGTCCGGCGGGGAACGTCAGCGCTGCGCGGTCGCGCGGGCCTTGGTGACGCGGCCTGCCTGCGTGCTGGGCGATGAGCCGACCGGAAATCTGGACGAAAAAAATGCTGCGCAAGTCTATGCGCTGATGCTCGAGTTGAATCGCGAGATCGGCACCAGCTTCGTGCTGGTGACGCATGATCATGGCCTGGCCCGACGCATGGATCGAGTACTCGAGCTGCACGGCGGACGCTTGCGTGAGGTGGTCGCGACCGCGGCCTGAGGTGATGCGTCGCGATCCACCCTCCGTGGACGGCGCCCCCGATTTGCGCCACCGTCACGCTTTGTCAGCTGCGGGCGTATTCGCTGCGCTCGCCGGTGTCGTGGCCGCACAATCCCTGGTGCGCCTGCCCGATGGATGGATTTCCGCAAGTTTCGCGCTGCTGGCGATAGTCCTGGCCTGGCGCGTACCGCGCGCGCGCTGGATCGCCTTGTTTGTGCTCGGTGTCGGGTGGGCATGCTTACGGGGCAGCCATGCCCTCGATCAACGGCTCCCTGCTGCGCTGGAAGGAAGGGACGTGGATCTGGTGGGGCAAATCATCGATCTGCCCGACGCGCGGGAGGAATCGGTGCGTGCTGACCTGCGCATCGAATCCGCGACACTGGACGGTGCATCGCTGCCTTTGTCGGGCATCGTACGACTGTCCTGGTACGGCAAGGATCACGAGCTGGCGTCTTGTTCACAATGGAAATTGCGCGTGCGGCTCAAGCGCCCGCGTGGCCTGGTCAATCCAGGCGGCTTTGATTTCGAACGGCACGCTCTGCAGCAGGGAATTACCGCCACAGGCTACGTTCGCGACGATGGAGACAACCGGCAACTCGTTGCCGCCCCGTTTTGTGTCGACGGCCTGCGTGCGCGGATTTCGGCGGGAATCAAGGCGTCACTGCACGACCAGTCCCAGGTTCCATTGCTGCAGGCATTGGCGGTCGGCGATCAGCGTGGTCTTGACGAACACGACTGGCAGGTGCTGCGCGCGACGGGCGTCGGTCACCTGATTGCGATTTCCGGAATGCATATCGGCATGCTCGCCGGCCTGGGTGTGCTTCTGGTTCGCCTGCTCTGGAAACGATTTCCGCAGATCAACCTGTGGCGACCCGGCCGTTTGATCGAAGCGCCCTTCGGCCTGCTATGCGCGGGCGCGTACTCCGCATTGGCAGGGTTTGGCCTGCCCACGACCCGCACTTTGTTGATGATTGCCATTGTGGTGATTGCGCGCATGTGGCGGCGAAATCTGCCGACCGCGCAGACTCTCGCGCTGGCCATGGCTGCAATGCTCCTGATCGATCCTCTCGCGGTGCTGTCAGCGGGATTCTGGCTATCCTTCGTCGGGGTTGCATGGCTGGTGTTCTGCATGGGGATTGGTCAACGGCGCTGGTGGCAGGAACTGCTGCTGGCGCAAGGCATCATGACATTGGCGCTGCTACCCCTCAGCGTCTGGTTTTTCGGTCAGAGTTCGGTGGTCGGGCCACTCGCCAACCTGATCGCCGTACCGTGGATCAGTTTCGTCGTGGTGCCCTTCACCTTGGCGGGATCGTTGCTGCTGCTGCCGCTGCCCTCGATCGGCGTGCCGCTGCTCGATTTCGCGGCGTGGTGCATGCACGGACAATGGTGGTTGCTGCAGGAAATGGCGGCCTGGCCGGGTTCACAATGGTACTTTCCCGAACCTTCGCTGATCGGCCTGGCGCTCGCCAGCGTCGGCGTGTTCTGGTTGCTGTTGCCACGCGGCGTGCCAGTGCGGTGGATCGGTGTATTTCTGCTGTTGCCGCTGCTGTGTCCGGCGCGATCCGTGCCGGTCGAACCGGCATTCGAAGCGACCCTGATCGATGTCGGCCAGGGCTTGTCGGTCTTCGTGAGGACCGCTACTCATGCCCTCGTATTTGACGCCGGCGCGCGCTTTCCGTCGGGATTCGACCTGGGCGAGGCTGTCGTTGTGCCGGCTGTCCATGCGCTGGGCGTCGAACGCATCGACCGGCTGATTGTCAGTCACGGCGACAACGATCACGCGGGAGGCGCCGCTTCGATCAGTACCGTATTGGCACCCGCGCTCATCGAAAGCGGTGAACCGCAGCGCGTGGGTCTGGATTCTGTGCCTTGTATACAAGGCGAGGAATGGCACTGGGATGGGGTGCGGTTCCGGATCCTGAGTCCTGCACCGATGGATTCGACGACCCGCGACAACGACCGCAGCTGCGTTTTGCTGATCGAATCAGGCCAAGGGCGACTGCTGTTGACCGGCGATGTGTCAGCTGCGGTCGAGCCCGCCATCGCCGCTGCTGTCGGCACGGCGCCGCTGGTACTTGTCGTTGCGCACCACGGCAGCAAGACGTCCACCAGTGAGGAATTCCTGCAGCGGGTATCGGTGCGATATGCGCTGATTTCGGCGGGCTATCGGAGCCGATTCGGTCACCCACACCCGGACGTGGTCCGGCGATTGGTCGATCACGGCGCCAGCGTGCTCAACACCGCTGATAGTGGATGTATCCGATTGAACTTCGCGGCAGATTCGGCGCCTGCGCTCACCGAACGCTGCCGCCTCGCACGGCGCCGCTATTGGAGCGAGTAGGCCATCGCTGTTCGACGGCTCACCCCGTATTTGTGACCTTGGTCAGGGCAGGAGCTGTAGAGCGGTTGAAAACGCGAGTTCAAAGCGCGCTTGCAATTCGGCAGCCTCGACCGTCGGCAGTGCGCCGAGTGCTACCCATTCGTGCAGCAATCCGAGCAGTTCTTCGCGCAGATCAGTGGCTCGACCACCCGTCATGCGTTGCGAGAGACGCTGAACCTGCAGATCCATTCTGCGCTGTCGATCAATCTCCGGCGTGGCGACCGCGGCGAGGAATTCCAGATGGACGAGCAGGTCGTGTGCCTGTTCCAGGTCGGCGCTCGAGAGCTGCAGCGCAGCTCCCTGCTGAGCAGCGAGAAAGCGTTGTTCCAACAAGGCACCGGTCTCTCCGGCTACGGCATCGACCCGGTTCCAGTCCGCATCAATCAAGCTGGCATCGCGCACGCCTTGTTCGCGTTCCTGGCAGATGCGCAGTCGTTGTCCCAGTGCAACGAACACGCTGAGTCGGCGGGCACGTTCGCGCTCGGTCTGGGCCTGATCCAGACGCTCCAGCGCGGCCCGCCAGCGCGTTTCGACGGCGCGGTCCCGGGCCAGTCCGGCCCACTGTTGTTCCAGTTCGCGCCGACTCGCCCGCGTCGCATCGGACGCTTCCTGCATGGCCAGCGATTCCAGCGCGCCAACCAGGCGTTCGGTTTCTTCGCGCGCGGCAACATCCCGGTCTTCGCGATCTTTGCGCTGGGTGTCGAGTCGCGCAAATATCGCATCGCAGTGGCCGCGAAACAGCTTCCATTGGCCCTCATCGGTTTTGCGGCGACCGCTGCCAGCGGTTTTCCAGCGCCCTTGCAGATCGCGTACTTCACGCGCCGCGGCGATTGCGTCGGTAGCGGTACTGAGTTTTTCTGCCTGTTCGATCAGCGCGCGCTTGGCCGCCTCGACAGCTGCAGCGTGCGCATCGAGTCGCGCATCCAGGCGGGTCAGCAGTTCCTTGATGCGACGGGCGAGCGGGGTGCGCGCGCGGGCATCCACTGCATCGAGTTTGCGCAGGGTTTCGCCGGCGAGGCGACGTTGCTGCGCAAGCATCGTCCAGTCTTCGCTATCGGTCGGGATTGCCTCCGCAACGGCGATGACTTTCTCGATTTCTTCCTGATGCGACTTGCGTACTTCGTCACGTTTGGAAAAATACTCCTGGGTCGGCGCGAGCGCGTCGTTGCACAACGACTGGAAACGACGGGCAAGACCCTGCCGGGCACGCAATGCGTCGCCGGCCGGGGCGCCTTCGGCCTGGTCGAGGGCTTGCCACTCCAGGCGCGCCTCGCGCACGCGGTTCGCGACGGCGTCCGGATGCAGACCGCTGCCGGCCAGTGATTCGATGGATTCGCACAATTGCTTGCGCCGTTCGGTGTTGGACCAACGCTGCCAGCGGCGGAACTCGGTGAGGCGTGCGAGGGCGTTGGCAAGTCGCTTGTCGTGACGCGCGATCGGCGGCAGGTCGTCAAGCAGCGCAAGGATGCGCGTGTGGCTGGATTGGGCGAGGCCGATGTCGCCGGCTTCGAGGCTTTGCTCCAGTTCGATGACCCGAGCATCCAGTTCCTCGCGCAGGCTGCGTTCGCGCTCGCGTTGACGCTGGGTCTCCGCTTGCGCGCTGGCCAGTGCGGCATTGAAGCGCGCCTGAGCAGCCAATGCCTCCGCAGGGTCCACTGGTGTGGTTTCAGGCGGCAATGCCACAGCCGACACGGGATGCGTGGCGTCGGCGGCGAGCTTGCGCATCAATTGCACGAGCAGTTCTTCGACGCGGCCGCGTTCGGGCATCTCCGCTGACACGCCGTCGAGCACTTCCTGTGCGGACGCAACCGATTGCTCGCGCTCCTGCGTCGTGCTGTTCGCATCGGCGGCGAGGGCCGCCAAGCGTTCGCGCAGTTCGCGTAGCCGTTCGCGCTGACCGGCGGCCGCGTCGGTATCCGATTGCAAAAATACCCGGGTCGACGAAAAGCGCTCAACCCATTTGGCCGATGCATGATTCGCGATGCCGCGCCACGCACTATCCAGATTCGCCAGTTCGGCGGTGCGTTCGGAGCGGGCGATCGGCAACAGCGCTTCGAGTCGCTCGCACAACTGGCGGGCGCGTTGTTCGATCGTGGCGGAGTCACCGGCAGCAATGCGCAGCTCCTCGGCGCGCTCGCGTGCGACGCGACTGATGTTCTTGTCGGTTTTCCGAGTGCGCTCCGCGACACGCAACAGTGCGTCCGGATCGTTGATGCGCGCCAGCGCGGCCGCTCGCAGGCTGGCATCGCTGTCGCCGCTGGCCCAATCCACGAGCAAGCTCATGCGGCTGACACGTTCCATGGCGGCCCTGCGCAGCTCGCGATCCTGCGCCTGACTCGCAACCCGCTCCAGTTCCTCGGCGGACAGCGTGTCGAGTTCCGCGATGCGGCGATCCAGCGCAGGCACGCTACCGGAATTGCCGATCAGCAAGGCAAGATAGTGATTTCGCGCCAGCACGCGGATCGCGCCGTCGCTATCGCCGGTGGATCGTTCGCGCCAAGCTTCGTACTGGTTGAGGCGGCGCAGGGCAGCCTGCCGGACGCCGGCATCCTCGTCGCTGCGGCAGAGGGTCGGAAGTGCGTCGACGAGTTCGGCGTCAGTGGCGGCGGCGACCGCGTTTCGGCGAATGGCCGCGTCGCGGTGCTGCCATTTCGGTTTGAAGAACAAGCGCGCGAGTTTCATGCGGATCCGACTCCAGCTGGCCATGCTGTCTGGATCGCAGCGGCCAAATTGTGATAATAGCTATTTGTTGAAAGTGAAATGCGCCAACATGCCGTTGCCGTCAGAGCAGGCTTTTCAGAATGCGGAAACCCGCGATGTATTCCCCGAGTATCATGCCGATATTGGTCAGCATGAACACGAGCAAGGTGCGGGAAACGCGATTCTTCCACCAGCCTGTCCATACGCTGACATCGTGACGCAACGAATCGAAATCGGCGACGCGCGGTTTGCGCAACCACATCTCGATTCCGGCGCTGACCGCTCCGACCGGAATTCCGGGCCGAAATGGCTTGAGCGGCGCGACAATGGCCGCGCTGATTACGCTGAGCGGATGTCCGCCGCCGAGCAATGCGCCCAACGCGGCAAGTCCGCCGGTGAACAACACCCAGACGCGCAGTGCCTCGACGCCGTGTGCGGTGCTCCGGTGAAACAGGAAACCAATCGCTGCGGCGGTGGCAACCAGGATGCCGATCGCAATCCATTTCGGCCAGGGTGAACCGGGGGGGACCACATCAAGGCTATCGCATAATGCACCAGGTGCGGTTTCCTGCGCGCGCAGTTGTTCCTCCAGCCCGGCCAGATGTCCTGCGCCGACCACGGCGAGAACCCGGCGATGTGGCGTTTTTGCATTGTTCTCGCGCAGTCGCGCGGCCATGTAGCTGTCGCGTTCGCTGATCAGGCTGCGATACAGCGGTTCGGATTCGCCGGCGAACTCATTAAACGCGCTTTCCAGCATGTCGCCCTGCTTGAGCTTTTCGATTTCCTGCTCACCGATCTGTTCGCTGGAAAATACGCTTGCGCCCAGGCCACTGATGATGCCCATGCGATCCCAGAAACCGACACTGCGGTAGGCGCGCTTGAGGGTTACCCCGATGTCGCGGTCGATAAGCCAGACCGGAAGCTGGCGCGCCTCGGCGCGCTCAACAGCAGTCTTGAGTTCCGCGCCTGGCTCGATGCCATATTGCTCAGCGAGGCGTCGTTGAAATGCCGACAGGGCGAGATTCGCGGCAACCAGACCTGCCTTGCCTTGACGGATCACCTGGAACAAATCCAGTTTGCGCAGAATATCCGGATCGCGCATCGCGGCATGACGATTCGCATCCAGTTCGACGGCAACGGCATCGAATGGCTCGCGGGCAATCAGCGCCTCCACCGCGGCAACGCTGGCCCTTGAGACGTGCGCGGTACCGAGCAGTACGAATTCCGTGTCACCGAGCTGGATGCGGCGGATCGGCTGGTTCAGCAACGGGTCTTCAGGCCCGAGGTCTTCCGGGCGGGGATCAAGTTCAGTCATGGGTTCGTCGGTGGTCAATCGCGGAAACGACGCAGCAGATCGCCATAGGCGTCGATACGGCGGTCACGCAGGAACGGCCAGATGCGCCGCACGTTTTCGCTGCGTGCCAGATCGATATCGACCCGCAGCACGGCGCGTTGATCGGTGGAGGCCTGGGCCAGAAACTCGCCCTGCGGGCCCGCCACAAAGCTTGAGCCCCAGAATTGCAGCCCGCGGCCACCGTCCGGCGCGGCTTCGAGGCCGATCCGGTTGCACGCCAGCAGCGGCAGTCCGTTGGCCACCGCGTGACCACGTTGCACGGTGATCCATGCGTCGCGTTGGCGATTTTTTTCGTCCGCGTCGTCCGCAGGGTCCCAACCGATGGCGGTCGGATAGAGCAGCAATTCTGCGCCTGCCAGCGCCATCAGACGTGCCGCTTCCGGGTACCACTGATCCCAGCAGACCAGCACGCCGAGTTTACCGACCGAGGTCTGGATCGGTTCGAATCCCAGATCGCCGGGTGTAAAATAGAATTTCTCGTAAAATGCCGGATCGTCCGGAATGTGCATTTTGCGATAGCGCCCGGCAATCGCCCGGGACCGATCAAATACCACGGCGGTATTGTGATACAGCCCGGCGGCGCGACGCTCGAACAGGGAGGCCACGATGACCAGGTCCAGCTCTTCCGCGAGCGCGCCGAGGCGCTCGGTGCTGGGCCCGGGAATGGATTCGGCGCGGTCAAATTCGTGCACACTTTCGTGCTGGCAGAAGTACGGGCCGTTGTGCAATTCCTGCAGCAGCACGAGTTTTGCGCCCGCCGCGACGGCCTCGCGCAATCCGCTCTCGATGGCGGCCAGGTTCGCGTCCACGCTGCCGTGGTCGCGTTCCTGCAGCAGTGCTGCGCGCAATATCTTGCTCATGCGAGAACTCCGTCGGGGAGCTGCATGCTGACGCAATGCAGGCTGCCGTTCTGCCAGATCAGCGCCCGGCAAGGGACTGCTACGACCTCCCGGCCTGGATGCGCCGCGGCAATCGCGGCGGCCGCGTGGGCGTCAGCGGGGTCGCCGTAGGCTGGAATCAGCACGGCATTGTTGACAATGAGATAGTTGGCATAGGACGCCGCGAGACGACGACCGTCCTCGATGATTGCTGACGGCCAAGGCAGAGGGTGCAGGGCATATGCAGCGCCAGACGCCGTGCGCAGCGCAGCGAGCTCGGCAGCCATTGCCAGCAACTCGGTGTAGTGAGGATCGTCCGGATCATCGCAGGCCTGGAAAACGATGGCGTCTCCGGGGGCAAAGCGCGCCAATGTATCGATGTGCGCGTCCGTATCGTCGCCTTGAAGATAGCCGTGTTCCAGCCACAGCACGCGCTGCGCGCCGAGGCCGTCGCGCAAGGTCGCGTCAATCTGCACACGAGTCTGCTCAGGGTGCCGCAGTTCCAGGCATTTGGCCGTCGTGAGGATGGTACCCGCGCCATCGGATTCGATTGCCCCACCTTCCAGCGCCCAGTCGATGCGACGGTGTGCGGCGTTCTGGAAAATGCGCTGTGCCACAAGCCCGGCGACTAGACGATCGTCGCGGCTCGCTTCGAACTTCCCCCCCCAGCCGGTGAAGCGGAAATCCGTCAGGCGGAAGCTAATCCCGTCGTGCAGCGTTATGGGGCCGGAATCGCGCAGCCAGGTATCGTCGTACTCGACGACCACGTAGTTGATACGGCCAGCGTCGGCACCGGCTGCCACCAGTAGGCGGGCGGCGCGATCGCGCAAGGATTCACTGGCGACGATGATGAGCAGGGATTCGAACCGCGCTACCGCGGTCGCCAATGCGACATACGTCGATTCGACGTCCGCCAGCCGCGCGGACCAGTCGGTATCGCCGTGTGGCCATGCAATCAGGATTCCGGCCTGCGGTTCCCATTCGGCAGGCAGGCGAAATTCGGGTTTTCTCATCGACAGCTCATTCGGGTCAGCTACGCAGGCCACCGCCACCGGCGCGGGAACGGCGCACGGCATAGCGGAAAACGCGCAGGATAGCCCACGCGACGCGGCTCACCAAGCCCTGCGGCCTGCGAGCGACGGAGGTAAACGGGCGGCGGCTGGACCCGCGCCCGTCAGTGCGCCTGTTTCGGGCCTAGCTCATTGCCGTTGGCGCGTTTGACGACGCTGGAAATGACCCGGTCGCGCTCAAAGTATACAATAAAATTATCATACTCCCAGCGGTTGATGACAGGGTGGCGTGCCGAGTCCCCGCCAGCAGGGTTGAGTTTGGCGGTGGGCGCGCCGTAACGGCTTTCCACCTGGGTCATAGCCATTCCGCGCGCTGGCAGGTTTGTGGAATTTTCCTGTTGCACGCGCTGCATCAGCAATACGTCGGCCTGGGCGGTCTGCAAGGCACCGCAGGCGAACACGGCGCCAAGCGCCAGCAGCAAACGGGGGGAAATTCGGGTCATGGGACTCTCCATTGCCTTCAGGGCGGTGGTGGCAGCGATTTGTAGCAGATGCCCGAAAGCATATCCATGACCGGCGGCGCAATTCCGAGTCTGTCAACCGATCGGAAACTGGCGCGTTGCTCAAGGATGGTCCGAATCGCTGCGAGGAAAGACACATGATGGCTGCGGCTGCCCGTCGCTCGTTTGTGGCCCAGGCACTGAGCCTGGCCAGCGTTCCATCGCCTCTGCCACTGCCGACGCCGGAGCCACCGGTGCTGCTGCTCAATCGAATCAGCTTTGGCATCGCGGGACCGGAACTGCAACGGGCCGGGAGCATCGGTGTCCAGGCCTATGTCGATGAACAGCTCGACTATCGGTCCCTGGACGACTCGACGCTAGAGACTCGCCTCGCAACCCGGCTTCCGACCCTGGCACTCAGTAACGCGCAACTGATAGATGGCTATGCGCGAAACGATGACAACACAGTGCGCCGGCAGCCATTGCTCGAACTTCAGACAGCAACGCTCGCGAGGGCGATTTTCAGTCCGCGGCAACTGTTCGAGGTAATGGTCGAATTCTGGTCGAACCATTTCAACGTGACCCATACCGAAGGGCCGGCACGCTACTACAAGACGGTTGATGATCGCGAGGTCATACGCGCCCATGCGCTGGGAAAATTTTCCGAACTGCTCAGGGGCAGCGCGCAGAGTCCGGCGATGCTGCACTATCTGAACAACGATACAAATATCGTCGACGGACCGAACGAAAACTACGCGCGCGAACTGATGGAGTTGCATACCCTCGGTGTCGGCGGGGGCTATTCCGAATCCGACGTGCGAGAAGTGGCGCGCTGCTTTACTGGTTGGAGCATCGATCACCGACCCGGGCAAAGCACGTTCCGCTTCTATCCGGCGCGCCACGATTTCGGTGCCAAGCTCGTGCTGGGGCAAAGTCTTGCGGCGGGTCAAGGTCTTGCCGATGGACTCGCCGTACTGGATCTCCTGGCGCGGCATCCTGCGACTGCCGCAGCGATTGCGACCAAGCTGGTGCGGCGCTTCGTTGCCGATACGCCGCTGCCAGAACTGGTTAAGCGGGCTGCCGAAACGTTTGCCTCAACCGAAGGTGACATTGCGGCCGTGCTGCGCGTCATCCTGACTTCGGCGGAATTCATCACCTCTGCGGATGCCAAATTCAAGCGCCCGATTGAGCTCCTCGTGTCACTGTTGCGCGGCACTGCCGCTCGCCTGGATGGAGAAGACTGGGTGCGGCGACTCGAGGCACAGTTGTCAAATCTGGGACAAGTACCCTTGTACTGGCCGGCGCCAAATGGCTATCCGGACGTGCAAGGCTACTGGCTCAATACCAGTGCCTTGCTGGCGCGCTGGAACCTCAGCAGCGCACTCCTCGAAAACCGGCTGAGCCCGGCGATTGCCGTTGATGTGGCGCAACTGGCGGGTGGGGCGCGCACGCCACGTGAATTGGTCGACTCCTTGAGCGCGCGACTGCTGCGACGCCCCTTGAGCGAGAGGGATCGGCGCACCGTGATCGATTTCGCCGCGGACGGCGGAGCAGACGATTCGACCCTTTCGGGCAGCAGCTTGCAGCAGGCACGGCGCGATGTCGCCTCGCTGCTGCTGGCTTCAGCCTATTTCCAGTATCGCTGAACCCTGGAGATCTCAATGACCCTCTCAGCATCACGCCGCGAGTTTCTCAAGCTGGGCCTGCTGAGCGGCGTACCGTTGCTTGCGCCGGCGCTCTCGTTTGGGCAAGCCGTATCGAATGGCGCAGCGGATCGCGACGTGCTGGTCGTGATTTTTCAGCGCGGCGCGATGGATGGACTGAATGCGGTGGTACCGCATTTCGATCCCGATTATTTCCGATTGCGGCCTCAATTGGCCTTGCCGAGACCGGGGCAGGGCGCCGACGCCGTACTCGACTTGGATGGGCGCTATGGACTGCATCCTGCGCTGGCGCCGCTGCAGTCGATATACACGCAAGGCAGACTGGCGGTCGTCCACGCTATCGGCGCGCCGAGCGGGAGCCGCTCGCATTTTTCGTCGCAGGATCTGATGGAACGTGCCGTTCTTGCGCTACCCAGCGTCTCTAGCGGCTGGCTGAACCGGCATCTCGGCTCGATTGGCAATAGTGGAATATTTCAGGGCATCGGAATCGGAACCGCCGTGCCGCGATCGCTGGCCGGACCTGCGCCCGTGCTCGGCGTAAACGAGTTTGAACGATTTGCGCTGGATACCCATTCGGCTCGTCCCGACGCACTGCGCGCGGCGCTGGACTCCCTGCATGCCCATGCGCAGTCATTGGATACCACGGCACTAGCGGCATTTTCTGCCATCGACGGACTCGCGGCCGCCGATCCCGCGCAATTTGTCGCCGCCAATGGTGCTGCCTATCCGACGACAGACTTCGGTCGTCGGCTGCAGCAGATCGCCCAATTGATTAAAGCGGACATCGGGCTGGAAGTCGCGACGGTCGATATCGGTGGATGGGATCATCACTTTGATGAAGCCAGCCGGCTGCGACCGCTGCTCGACGACTTTGCTCGTTCGCTGGCCGCGTTCAACACGGATCTCGGCGTGCGTATGAGTCGCGTTGTGGTGATCAGCATGAGTGAATTTGGCCGTCGCGCTTACGAGAATGCATCCGGGGGAACGGATCACGGCAGCGGCAACTGCATGTTCGTCATGGGCGGTGGCGTGCAGGGCGGCCGCGTTTACGCGGATTGGCCCGGGCTTGCCGATTCGAGTCTGGTTCAGGGCGATCTGGCGATCACGACCGACTACCGCCGGGTATTGAGCGAGTTGTTACGCAAGCGCCGCGGCGAAACCTCGCTGGACCATGTATTTCCCGATCTGGGACCCGCGGCGGAGCTGGGCGTTTTCAGCACCGTTCCCACGTGAGATCCAAAGCGCGCCTGGCACAAAGCAAAGGGCCGCGTGAGCGGCCCTTTTTATCGTGTTGCAGCAAGCCAGTCGCTCAGCGCTGACGCGCCTTGAAACGCGGGTTGCTCTTGCAGATCACGAACACTTTGCCGCGACGGCGCACGACTTTGCAATCGCGGTGCCGCGTTTTCGCGGACTTCAGGGAAGACAGGACTTTCATCGGGGGCTCCTCGAAACGGGCTGGCAAAGACGCGAGATTCTAGGGGAATTCGACGGTTTGCGCAATCCTCACGGGCCCCGCCGGGGCCAACCCGGCCATTTCAGCGCCGATACGCTTGCGCCAGCGTGTTCAAATGCACGCGCTCGGCATCACGCAGAAACGGGGCAATCAACAACATGACCTGGTAGATGCCTTGCGTGAGGTCGTCCTGATTCGGATCGACGCGCGAGTTTCGCACCGCATTGAAGTTGAGCCAGAACGTGGTCACGAGCAGCACGTTTTCCGCCGAGGCGCGGATTTCATCCGGCGTGGCGCGCAGAATTTCGGCTGTGGCCAGTCCCTTCAGCACATCGTTCGCGCTGGTAGCGGCACGATTGAGCATGCGGCCGAAATGCAGCTTGAGTTTGCGATTGCGCGAGAGGATATCGACCAGATCGCGGTATAAAAATCGATATTCCCACATGCACTCGAACACCAGGTGCAGTTGCAGCCACACATCCTCGAGATTGGGCAAACGATCCTCGGGCACCAGCAGCGCCAGGTCCATGCGCGCTTCGTAGCCGGTGAACAATTGCTCGACGATGTCGTCCTTGTTGCGAAAGTGGTAGTACAGATTGCCGGGACTGATTTCCAGTTCGTCCGCAATGTGATTCGTGGTGACGTTGGGTTCTCCCTGGGCATTGAACATCACCAGGGCGGTTTCCAGGATCCGGTCGCGCGTGCGCGGTGCCATCAGAACTCTCCGCGCCGTATCATTCGCATCAGCCGCCGAGCTTCTTCACCAGATCGACGTACTTCTGCATCGCTTCTTCCGACTTCAGTCCTTTCAGCTTGGCCCACGCTTCGTACTTGGCAGTCCCGACAAAGTCAAAAAAGCCCGGCTTCGGTCCGGACACATCACCGCTGGCGCCCTGCTTGTAAAGTGCATACAGCTTCAGCAGGGTGTCGTTGTCCGGTCGATCCGCGAGGCTCATCGCCTTTTTCGCGGCAGCCTCGAACGTGGTTTTCAGGTCGGCCATGGCGGGTTTCCGATGAGAGGAGATCTGGACTGCGCGTTGCGCAAGAGCAAACTTTTATCATGCGTAACCAGGTCGGTCAACGCAATCGCGCGGGCCATTTCGCGTGGATTTCCATCGGACTTGGAAAGCGCACGCGCGCCGGTCTATCTTATGCGGGCGCGACGAGGCGGCAAGCCTGCCGCCCCGAGCGCGTCGCACGCGTCGACGCTCAATCGCAAGGGGAACCGAATGACTTACTTCGTGACCGGCGCCACCGGTTTCATCGGGCGGCATCTGATCGCCAATCTGCTTAAGCGCAAAGGCACCATCTACTGTCTGGTGCGCAAGGGTTCCACGCAGAAGTTCGACGACCTGAAAGAAAGCCTGGGCGCCGACGACAAGCGACTGGTAGCGGTGAGCGGTGATCTGGCAAAGACGCGGCTCGGCGTTTCACCGGCGATGCTGAAGACCTTGACCGGCAAGGTTCAGCACTTTTTCCACCTTGCTGCTTTGTACGATCTTTCCGCCGATGCCGAAAGCCAGGTTACCGCCAACATCGACGGCACTCGCAATGCAATGGGCCTGGCCGAGGCGGTCAAGGCCGGCTGTTTCCATCACACCAGTTCGATCGCGGCGGCAGGCCTGTACTCCGGCGTGTTCCGCGAGGACATGTTCGACGAAGCCGAAGAACTGGACAATCCGTATTTCCGTACCAAGCATGATTCCGAAGGACTGGTGCGCAAGGAATATGCGCGTCCCTGGCGAATTTATCGCCCCGGCATCGTCGTCGGCAGCTCGCAGACCGGCGAGATGGACAAGATAGACGGCCCCTACTATTTCTTTCGTCTGTTGAAGAAGTTGCGTCAAGCTTTGCCGTCCTGGATGCCGACGATTGGTCTGGAGGGCGGGCGGCTCAACTTGGTGCCAGTCGACTGGGTGGCCGACGCGATGGACCATATCGCGCACAAGCCGGGACTTGACGGGCATTGTTTCCATCTGACCGATCCCGCGCCGCGCCGGATTGGCGAAGTGCTGAACATTTTTGCCCGGGCTGGCCACGCGCCGCAGATGACGATGCGCATCGATGCGCGCATGTTCGCCTTCATTCCAAGCGGGCTGCGGGCTGCGCTGGGTAGCCTGCCGCCGATCAAGCGGCTGTCCCAATCGATACTTCGTGACTTCGGCATACCGCCGGCGGTGATGAAGTTCATCAACTATCCGACGCGTTTTGACTGTCGCGAAACCGAACGCGCCCTGAAAGGCTCAAAAATCCGCCTGCCCAAGCTGGAAGATTATGCCTGGCGACTGTGGGATTACTGGGAACGTCATCTGGATCCGGATCTGTTCATCGATCACACGCTGAGCGGCAAGGTCAAAGGCCGGGTCGTGGTCGTGACTGGCGGTTCATCGGGTATCGGCAAGGCGGTCGCGCTGAAAGTCGCCGGAGCCGGAGCGAAGGTGGTCATCTGTGCACGCGGACAGGACGAGCTCGACGCGACACGCCTGGAAATCGAAGCGGCCGGCGGAAGCTGCCATACCTACATCGTCGACTTGGCGGATCTGGCGTCTTGCGACGCCTTTGTGAAGCAGGTGTTGGCCGATCATGGCGGGGTCGATATCCTGATCAACAATGCGGGTCGCTCGATCCGCCGCTCGATCGCCCTCAGTTTTGATCGGTTCCACGATTTCGAGCGCACCATGCAGCTCAACTATTTCGGGGCACTGCGCCTCATCATGGGTTTGCTCCCGTCGATGTCCGAGCGGCATCGGGGTCACATCATCAATATCTCGTCGATCGGCGTTCTGACGAATGCCCCGCGATTTTCAGCCTATGTCGCTTCAAAGGCGGCGTTGGATGCATTCTCGCGTTGTGCACAAGCAGAATATTCGGACGTGGGCATCAATTTCACCACGATCAACATGCCGTTGGTGAAGACGCCAATGATTGCACCAACCAAGATGTACGATCATGTGCCGACGCTGTCACCGGAGGAGGCGGCGGATCTGATTGTCGAAGCGATTGTCGAGCGCCCGGTGCGCATTGCGACGCGCCTTGGTGTCTTCGGTTCGATCATGTATTCGCTCGCGCCGCGCGCCTACGAGATCATCATGAACAGCGCGTTCCGTCTGTTCCCGGACTCGGCGGCCGCCAAGGGTATGAAGGGTCGCGGCGAACTTGATCAACCGACGAACGAACAGATCGCCGTGGCATCGCTGATGCGGGGCGTTCACTGGTGAGAAATAATGGACGCTTGAGCCGCGTCCGAAAATGAAAAAGCCTGCCAACCTGACACCGGGGGGAGGGTCCCGGTGTTTTTGTAGGTTGGCAGGCCGAAGCGACACGGCGTGCCCGAGGCAACGCGTCAGGCAGTTCCTGTCACGGCCCCGGCAATCAACGCATTAGCGTGAAGCGCGTTTGGCGGCCGGTTTGGCGACGGTTTTCGGCGCCAGCTTGCGCACTTCGCGGGAAAGCTCTTCAACGCGTGCGGCGAGTTCGCCGAGTTCCTTGCGACCCGGAACGCCGAGCTTGCCGAGGGCGCGCGACACGCGATCCTCGAACACTTTTTCCAGCTTGTCCCAGGTTTCCTGGGTGCGCTCTTTGACCTGGCTCACACCGGTTTCGATGTTGTTGCGCACTTCGTCGGCTTTGCCGACCGCGATCTTGCGCGTTTTCTGTTCAAGGTTCAGGCCTTCCTTGACCAGCGTCTCGAACAGCTTGGTGCCTTCCTCGCGTGCTTGCGAAAAAGCGCCCAATCCCGCGAGCCAGATCTGCTGCGCCGATTCCATGATCGACTTACCCATGTTGTCGGATGCCTTATCCGACGCCTTGGATGCCGTCTGCTGCGGTTTTGCCTTGGACTTCAGTTTGGGTTTGTTGCTCATAGTTCCCTCCTCGTGGACAAGCGGAAAAACGTGCCATATGCGCGTCAAGTGAGGCAAGTCTGGGTGCGCCAGCTAGAATAATCACACTATGCGTCGCTGCACTCGTAGCGGGCACTGCACGACAGCGGGCGATTCACGCTCCGCGTCGGGGGATTTTTACAGATGTGCGCTTGGTAGCGGATGCGGTCTCGGATCCCTCGCGAATCCGCCGGTTTGCGCCATCCGGGTTGACGAGGGTTCGGTCCAACGTGTCGAGGGCACGATGGAGACACGCCGTTGCGGCGCTGCGTCGTGCTGGAGGGGCGCCCTGTCCATCCAGAAGGCTGCGACCCGCATCGTCAAGGACGCGGGTGTCAAACTTCAGACCGTGACGAGCCAGCAGCGGCGCGAGTTCGTCGCTGCGCTGGCGCAAGTCGCGCAACGTCGAACGATAGGCGTGTTCGGCGACCCGACGCCGATGCGTGTAGCTGAAGACGTTGGTGAAAAACATCTCTACGTCGTCGCCGTTCGGCTCGAACAGCAACACGTCGGCAAACGGGTAGTGGTGTGCATACTTGGGCAGGCTCACCTGCATGCGCGATTGCAAAAGGGTGCGGAACGTCTGCGACAGGATTGCCGGCAAACCGCCGTCGACCAGGCTTTCGGTCAGACCGCCTGCTTCGGAATTTGTCGCATTTGAGTTGTAAGGAACTAAAGGATTTATTCCGATAACCAGATCCATGCCTTCGTCGAGCGCGACCGACGCGTGCAGGGTGCGCTGCAGGGCGCCATCGACATAGTATTTGCCGTCGATCTTTACCGGCGGATAGAGCCCCGGAAGCGCAGCGCTGGCTTCGATGGCACGGGAAATCGGCGTGTGTTCGTAACCGGGCGATCCGAAACGCACCGTCTTGCCGCTATCCAGTTCCACGGCGATGACGAACAGTTTGGATGGCAACTCTCGAAAGTCGTTGGTGCGCCCTTGACCTTCGAACAATCCGCGCAGGAAAGCTTCGATTGCGTCATTGTCGAAAATGCCGGCAGGCAAAATCCTGCCAAAGCGCATCAGCGTATCGGAAAGATCCATCCCGAAAGGGTTGCGCACCCACGCGGTGATCCAGCTCGCCAACATGCCCGGCACGTGACCGATGCGGCGTAGGAATTCGAACAGGGCGGGTCGGACGAAGTGCTCCGGACGGAAGCGTGCTTCGTGCGAATCGCCAGTCAGGAAAATGCGGCACATTTCGCGTGTGCCCAGCCGGTTCGCGAGTCCCGCCGCAATGAATGCGCCGGAACTGACACCGACGTAGACGTCAAGTTGATCCATGTCGACACCGGTGATGGCGTCTTCAATGGCGCGGAGCGCACCGAGTTCGTACATGCCGCCCAGTGGCCCGCCGCCGGCCACGGCAAGGCCGATCCGGGCACGGGCGCCGCGCGGGCTGGGTTGGGTGGCGGCTTGCGTAAGCAGCATGCGGTGATGACCTGCGCGAAGGAGTCGCGATTGTAGTCACTGCGTGCATACCGACAAGCACCTGACACACGGGGTGACCTGTGGCGACTTAGCTATTCGGCGCCGAAGTGTTCCAGCAGGCGCTTGCTGATTTCCTTTTCGATCGCCGGTTTGAGCATGCCTAGCAGGAAACCCAACTGCGCGCTGACGTGCACCTCGTTCTTTTCCAGGGCGATCTGTCCATCGACGCCGGAGCGTTCGAAGTGCAGGACGTTGCCCTTCCATGCATACGTCAGATCAAACTTGCGTGCGATCTCGCTGGCCACTTCTCCGACCGCGTGCTTGGCTTCCTTCAGGGGTTTCTTGTGGCGATGGCGGATGTCGATGCTGGGCATGTGGCGATTTCCAGTTTGCGGTAAACGGTGATCTGCATCACCGCGCGGGTTTGCACTATGATGCCCGAGGAGTGTAGCGCTGCGCAGCATGGGGTAGAGGGCCGGTTCCGCAAGAACACTGCCCGACGAACGATCAACGAGGGGGGCAAGGTGCGCATACGTTTGTTCTTGATCATTGCCGTGCTGCCGAGTCTCGCCCCGGCCGCCACTGTCGAAGGGCAGGTAACCCTATATACCGATGGCCGCGCGTTGCGCGCGGAGGAAGCGGCGGAAGCGGTGGTGTATTTTCGCCCCAGTCAGCCGACCGCAGCTCCGCCTTCGGCCAAGCCTTATACGATGAGCACGCAACGCAAGCAGTTCGTGCCTCGGGTCTTGCCGATCACTGTGGGCAGCCAGGTGCAGTTTCCCAACCAGGACCCGATCCTGCACAACGCGTTTTCCGGTTCGAAAGATAATGGCTTCGATGTCGGTCTGTACGGGCAGGGGGATGGAAAGCTGCAGACCTTCGATCATGCAGGCTATGTTCGCGTTTATTGTAATGTTCACCATTCCATGGTTGGACATATTCTGGTTCTGGACACGCCGTTCTTCGGCAGACCGGATGCGGGCGGAAATTTCCTGCTCCGCGATGTGCCTGCCGGCAGAGGTGATCTTGTGGTGTGGCTGGACCGTGCAACCCCTTGGCACGCAGAGATAGTCGCTGGAAAAGGTGGCAGGATCGAGGTGAAACTGGATTTGTCGCAAAAGAAAATTCCGCCGCATATGAACAAATTCGGAAAGCCCTATGGCAGGAGCAGCGATGGCGGCTATTGATTCCCGGATCCAGCGTCAGCGCGGGTTCGCGCTGCCTCTGGCGCTGCGTTTTTTCCTTGCCACTGCCATTCTGATCGCTCTGGCCGTCGGAGCGGCAATTGTCGTCACCTATGCGCAGGGCAAACGAGCGGCGACCGCCGCCGTCGATCGATCCCTGGCGACCAGCGCGGCGGTTCAGCGCGAGTTTGAGCAGAGCCGGCTGGAACAATTGCAATTGAGCCTGCAGGTCGTTGCGGCGGACGCGAGCTTCGTCAATTACATCAGCAATGCCACCAGCGCGAACAATCTCCCCGGACTGGGCGGAGACGCAGCGCCTGATACGGGTTCGATGCGCGACCTGCTCAACGACCGTCAAAAGGAATTCGGCTTCGATCTTGGCATTTTGCTGGACGGCCGCGGCGAGGTGCTCGCACGCACCGACCAGGCCGAGGCGTTCCGCGATTCGCTGGCCGACGATAATCTGGTTGCCGCGGCGCTCAAGGATTCGACCCCGAAGAGCGGCTACTGGCGGCTCAACAATCGCCTCTACCAAGCTGCGATCGTCCCGCTCGCACAGGATCAGCGCCTGGTCGGATTCCTGCTGCTGGCATTGACCGTAGATGACGCGCTGTCGAAGAAAGTAGCTCAGGTCAGCGGCGCGCAGATCGCATTCTGGTTGCCGGTGGGCGAGCGTGAGGAACTGGTTGCGAGTTCGCTCGAAGCAAAAGCGGCCGAGGCGCTGAAGTCCGCGCGCAGCGACGGCGGTATGGAATGGTCGGTGTTGCTGGCCAAGGGCACGCCCGCCGATGCCGTCAAGACACGGCTGGACGGGCAGGAATGGGTGGCGAAACTGGCCCCGACCGCAGCGGCTGATGCTCGCGAGCTCGGCACGGTCATGGTGCTGACCTCGGCAGACCAGATTCTGAGCAGCTACCAGTCGATCCTCAACAGCGTGGTGATTGCGGGCCTCATTTCGATGCTCGCTGCCTTGCTCCTTTCGTTCGTCATCTCCAAGGGAATCCTGCGCCCGGTGCGCGCCATGGCCAAGGCGGCCGAAGACGCGGCAGCCGGCAACTTCCAGACTCGGATCGGAACCGAAGGCAGCGACGAGCTGGCCCGCCTGGCGCGGGCGTTCGACTCGCTGCTTTCGGATCTGCGCGAGAAGAGCGACATGGAAGGTTACGTCGGAAACCTCGCGCGCTTCCTGCCCGAGCCTGGGCAAGACGCGGCTCCCGTGGTGGAATTGCGCACTCGCCCGAGCAGCACTGTTCGGGAACCACGTCGCGAATCGTTTACTTTGCTCGGATTGGAATTTCGCGATCTGCTGACCCTGCCTGCCGACATGGCGCCGGATCTGGCGGTGGCAACTCGGGCGCACGTGGTGACACAAGTACAAAATACTACCAGTCAGCACAATTCCATCATGCGCAACAATGGCGGCGCGCGCTGGTTGCTGGCTTTTTCCGGCGAAAATCGCCTCAGCGAGGCCTTGCGAAGTGTGCGTGGGCTGTTTGCCATGCGGGACGCGGCGGGCGCCGCACTGCCCGCCGTGGCGCTCGCAGACGGGATCCTCGTCTTGTCCGACGATGGCGATGGTCCGCAACTGCTTGGTGCCACCCAGGTGCAGGTCGACCGGCTGATGTGCGAAGCGGCACCCGGCCAGATTCTCGCGGCGCGAAACGTGGGCGAAAGTCTCAAGCAGGCCTTCGGCGAATCCGTCGTCGCCCCGGCGGTCGGTGGTTATAGCGGCAAGCAATATTATTCGGTGCTGACGGGCGTTTTTGAGCAATTGCCCGCGATGCCGGTTGGCAGCACCGCGACGGTCGTCAGTCCGGCCGCCGGATCGCCGGTTGCGATTTCCCGGGCTCCTCGGACCGGTGGTGGGCTGGCTCTGGATGCTCGCGGTGAACTGGCAGCAGGTAGCGTGCTCGGCGAGCGCTATCGCGTGTTGTCGATCCTGGGCGCCGGGGGCATGGGCGTCGTATACAAAGCGCACGATCTGGAGCTCGATGACGTCGTGGCGCTGAAGATGTTGAAACCGGGTGCTTTGCTCGATGCCGAGCAACTGGACCGTCTGAAAAGCGAGATCAAACTCGCGCGCCGCATAACGCACCCCAATGTGCTGCGTACTTTTGATTTCGGTGAAGTGAATGGGCTGCCGTACATTTCGATGGAATACGTGCGCGGATTGACCTTGCGCTATTTGCTGCGCGAAGCAAAGAGGGTGCCTTATTCAGCGGGCTTGCGCATCGCGCGTCAGCTCGCCGCCGGCCTTGTCGCGGCGCATGAGGTCGGCGTATTGCATCGCGATATCAAGCCGGAAAACCTCATCCTCGAGGCCAATGGCAACGCAAAGCTGATGGACTTTGGCATCGCCCGGCCCGTGCGGCGCGCCGAGCCGGGGCACACGCAGCCCGGCACTTTCCTTGGGACGCCGAACTACTGCGCGCCTGAACAGCTTGCGGGTGAGGAAGTCGACGAGCGCGCGGATATCTATTCCTGTGGCGTGTTGATGACGGAAATGTTCTGCGGCGCCCTGCCGTACACGGGCAACAACACGATGGAGATCTACATGGCGCAGATGCAGCAGGAACCTGCGCGACCGTCGGCGCTTTGGCCGGAAATACGCCCGGAGCTGGAGGCCGTCATCCTGCGCTGTCTGCATCGCAATCGCACCGAACGCATGGCCACCGCTGCTGAACTGGCGGCGGCACTCTCACAATTGCGGGCCTGAATCATGGGTAATTATCCACAGATTAAATTTCGCGCATCGGTCTGGGTGCTGCTTGCGTGCCTGGTTTTCGCGGCGGCGGCGCGCGCGCAGGACCCGTTGCTCGACTCGACGGACGCTCCTGTGGCGGCGCGCTGGTCATGGTTTGGTGATCTGGTGCTCCGCTACGACCATGTGCGTGGTTTGCCGTCTGGCCGGACCGATCTTGAGCGCGGTCGTGGGCGCCTGCGCCTGGGAGGCGAGTGGGCGGTGATGCCGACGCTGCAGATTGGCGCCGCCATCGAGCTTGCGCAGGGCACCGACAGCAATCACGACAACCGCATCAACAACGACAACGAGCGCAGCGACGGCGGCAATCTGGACCAGCTGTTCTTGCGCTGGAAGGTCGCGGAGGCGAGCACGATGCTGCTGGGCAAGGCGCCGCTACCCTTGGAGCTGTCGCCGCTGGTGTGGGACCAGGACCTTCGGCCTGCGGGTGTCAGCATTGATCACGCTTTCAACCTGGGCGATTTTGACCGGCTTCAGCTCACTGCGGGCTGGTTCGCCGGTCAACACCTTTACGATGACCGATCGCGCATCGGGGCGGTCCAACTGGCCTGGCGTTGGCACGAGGGTGCGCCGACCCGCGCGGGCGTGATCCTGTCGTGGCTGGATTTTTCCAATCTGCAGCAGTTGACCACCCAAGGCCTGTCGCGCACGAATCTGAAAAGCGCAGGGCGTTTGGTCAGCGATTTCCGCTTGCTCGATCTGCAGTTGATAGGGCATACGGAAGTGGGTACCTGGCCCCTCGAGGCGCGTCTGGATTTGCTGCGCAACACCGGTGCGGATGCGGCGCGCGATGGCGCTCGCTTCAGCCTCGTCCTGGGCGATCGTTTCCAGACCGGGGGATGGGAGTTCGGATTCGCGCAGCAACGCAGCCAGCGTGACGCGGCGATGG
Source organism: Tahibacter sp. (assembly GCA_039934615.1). Classification (GTDB taxonomy): domain Bacteria; phylum Pseudomonadota; class Gammaproteobacteria; order Xanthomonadales; family Rhodanobacteraceae; genus Tahibacter. Next base: position 17,855 of record JBDTLV010000013.1, on the reverse strand, counting down.
CGGCATTTTCGGCGGATGATTGGTGGTTCCACAGTTTTGCGCATGGCGTAATGCCATGGGTGGGTTATGGTTTCGCGGAACGCTGGAGCGCTCGCCTGGCAGGATTTCACGAACTGCGTGATGGCCTGTCCGAGCACACCGATCGCATCCTGCTGGATGTCGAATCGCGTTGGTAATTGGCGGTGTCGCTCGTGCTACATTGCGGTCGCGCAGGGCTCGGCGGCATGATGCGGGAAATGGTTTGCCGCGTGATCTGGATTCGCCCGCCATGGGGGGCGGTGCGACAGGACGGCAATTTGCCGACGGAGCGCGCGAGCTGATGAAATTTTATCGATGCCAACGGAGTGTATTGGGGAGCTGATGGAAACACGCGCGCGCTTGAGCTTTCCCAATGGCGAGCACAAGGATGTCGTGCTCAGCGCCGGCTCCTGTAGCATCGGTTCGGCCGCCGACAACCAGATTGTTCTGAATGGTCCCGACATCCTCGCGCAGCATGCGCGCATCGAGATGGACGGTCGGGGTCTGACTTTGGCTGTGCTCGATCCGCGCGCCCGCACGCATTTGAATGCGCGTCCGGTTCGCGAGAAGGCCATCCTGCGTCTTGGTGACGTACTCAGTATCGACACGGTGCAAATCATGCTCAAACCCGAGCGCGATGAAGTGATCCGGACCAACGTGCCCGAAGCAACCAAAGTGGATCCGGTTGCTGAAACGCGCCTGCGCAACGTGCCGCCACGGGTTGTCCTGCGCGGAGTCTCCGGCAGCCATTTCGGGCGCATTATTCCGATCCGCGCCCGCCTGACGATTGGTCGCGGCAGCGAGTGCGATTTGGTGCTGGACGAGCAGGAGATGTCACGTCGCCACGCGATGATCGAAAACTCCGGCGAAGGCATCTATTTGCGTGATCTGGGTTCTGCCAATGGCACTTTTGTCAACGGCGTGCAGGTGCGCGATGCGGTCCTTCATCCAGGCGACCAGATTGCGTTCGACCGAAATCGGTTTTTGCTCGAAGCACCTGGCCTGCCGCTGCGCGGCGATGTCCTGGTCGAACGCTCCGACCAGCAAGCGCCGGCAATTACCCAAACCATGCAAGCGGTCAATCTGCCGGATCCGCGCCAGCCTGCCATCAAAGCCCCAGAGCCGCCGGCGGGAAGCCGTAATGAAATCTGGTGGCTGATTGCAGCGGCAGCATTGATCGGTGCCGCCATAGCGTTGCTGTTGCTGGTTCGGTTTTGATCCGAAATGCGCTCATCGACGTACCCCGAAGGATACCGCCGCAAGCGGGGTTGCAGGTGTTTCCCTGATCGAGCGCTTTCAGCCCGCCGGTGACCGAATTCACCGCTCCTGTCGTTTCAGGGAGTTTTCAGCATTGTGGAGTTCTGCCGGATGGTATTTGTCCAGCCAACGCCGCCAGGGAAGTCGCCAGGCCATCAGCACAATGTAGATCACCAGATACACGACCGGTTCGCGCACCGCTATTTTCTGCCCGTATTTCACTTGCCACAGATAGTGCAGCACCGCGAGCAGCCCGATGGCGTAAACCAGCTTGTGCAACTGCTGCCAGCGCCGACCCAGGCGCCGCATCATCGCGTGCGTTGAGGTCGACGCCAGCGGGATCATCAGCAGCCACGCAGCAAATCCGACCGTAATAAAGGGACGCTTGAGGATCTCGGCAAATATCTGCGCCCAGAATCCGCCCAGGTCGATGATCAGATAAATCGCAAAATGCAGGCTCGCATAGAAGAATGCGAACAAACCCAGCATGCGGCGCAGGCGGATGAGGATTGCGAGCCCGGTCAGCTGTCGTAGCGGGGTGATCGCGAGACTCAGCAAGAGAAAGCGTAGCGCCCAATCTCCGCTGCGATGTTCGATTTGCGCGACGGGGTCCGCGCCGAGCTGATGCGCGAACAGCGCGTACGTCAGCGTCGCCATCGGTAGCAGGCATGCAATGAAGATCAGTGGCTTGGTACGCAGAATCCACTCCGCGCGCATCAAAAGTTTTTCCTCAGGTCCATACCGGCATACATGCCCGCAACCTGCTCGGCGTAGCCATTGAAGGGCAGAGTTTGTACGCGGTTGCCAAAGAGATCCACGCCGCCACCAGCGATGCGCCGCTCAGTGCGTTGACTCCAGCGAGGGTGATCGACGGCAGGATTCACATTGGAATAGAAACCGTATTCGTCAGGTCCGGCATCGTTCCAGGAGGTGCGCGGTTGGGTTTCGGTGAAGTCGATTTTAACAATGGATTTGATCGACTTGTATCCGTATTTCCACGGGGCCACCAGCCGCAAGGGTGCACCATTCTGGTTCGGCAATTCTCGCCCGTACATGCCTGAGACGAGCAATGCCAGGGGGTTCATTGCTTCATCGATGCGCAGACCCTCGCGATACGGCCAGTCCAGAACCGCGTACGCTTGGCCAGGCATTTCGGCAGGGCGTTGCACTGTGGTAAAAGCTACATATTTCGCCCGAGAGGTCGGTTTGAACCTGGCCAGGCATGCACCGAGCGGAATCCCGATCCACGGTATGACCATTGACCACGCCTCAACGCAACGGAGCCGATAGACGCGTTCTTCCAGATCCGCGCTCCGCATGAAATCGGCCAGATCGAATCGGCCCGTGACTTCGGCGTGGCCAGCGATTTCGACCGACCACGGCCGGGCTTTGAACGCTGCCGAATTTCGCCCCGGGTCGGCCTTGCCGGTGCCGAATTCGTAGTAATTGTTGTAGCTGGTCGCGTCTGCCCACGCGGTCTGCACCTCGATGCTGTTGAACGGGCTGCCGGTTTTGCCGCTCAGCGGCTGCCCCGGCGGCGAGGCGACACTGGGCGGAGCTGCCGCGGGGTCGCTGCCGCCGCACCCGGACGCCAGCAGCGGAGCGCCCAGCGCGATGGCTTTGAGCAACTCACGGCGCTTCAGGTAGACGGATTCACGCGTGATTTCTGAAGGACGTGGGATCGCGAATTTCATGGTCATCGCCTGATCGGAGTAACACGAGGACCGGCCATGGCCGGTCAAACTTTCGCATCTGCCATCCGCAGTCGGCCGATGCGTGGCTATACTGGATAAAATCCAGTCGATTGCAGGTGATGGAACAGGGGGAAATCCAACTCGCGGCCGCGTTCCGCCTGTCGGCCAGTCTTGTCATGGTGATTGACACGGCCGACGGTCGGATCGTTGATGTTAACGCGTCTCTGGAGCGGACGTTGGGTTACGTGCGGGCGGAACTCGTCGGCAAACTTACGATCGACCTGGATCTCTGGCCCGATCTGGAGACCCGTTCGCGGATCTGGGCGAGCCTGCGCACTGAGCATCGAGTGTGTAATCAGGCGATCGAATTCCAGGCTCGCGATGGTCGGCGGCTCAGGGCTCGCCTGCAATGTGAACTTCTGGAGGAAAACGGTCGGGTGCTGGCGCTGGCGATTGCGCAGGAAGTCGCGGCCGGCGAGGCCGACGAAGCCCAGCCGGTCGATGCCCAAAGCTACCGTTCGCTGTTCCTCGCCGCGGCGGAAGGAATCTATCGCAGCTTGCCGCAGGGCGGCTTGATCGACGCAAATCCGGCGCTTGCGCGAATTCTGGGATATCCCAGCCCTTCCAGTCTGTTGCGCGAGCTGGCTCGCCCGTCGCGGCAGATGTATGTCAATCCAGAGCATTGCGAGCGCTTGTACGGGCAGCTCAACGGCCTGGGTGTGATCGAGAACGTGCGGTCGGAGGTGTTCCGACTCGACGGTAGCACCATATGGATATCCGAGAACGCCCGCGTCGTTCGCGGCACCGATGGTCGCGTGCTGTTCTACGAAGGCACCATCATCGACATTACCGCCCAGGTCGAGGCGGAATCAGCGCTGCGCCAATCGGAAGAATTATATCGCATATTAGTGGATAATTGCAGAGATGGTGTATTTCTGATCCAGGGTGGCAAGGTCATTTTCATCAATCACGCGATGGCGCAGATGCTCGGCTATCGAGTCGATGAGTTGATCAATTCCGAATACATGGCGCTGATTGCGCCTGAATCGCACGACGCGCAGGCGCGACGCCGAGCGGAGCGCGAAGCCGGCTCCACGGATCTGCAAGGCTATGAAATATTCATGTTGTGCCGCGACGGAACGCGCCGGATGGTTGAAGTCCGCGCCGGTGCAGTGCACTACAACGGAGTTATCGCCAGCACGGGCACTGCGCGCGACATTACCCGCGATCGCGCGACCCGGCGCGAACTGGCGGAAGCCGAGCGCAAATATCGCGAATTGTTCGAGCATTCGGTGGTTGGCCTGTTTCAGACCGGCCTCGATGGCCGACTTCTCGAGGTTAATCCGGCGATAGCCCGCATGCTCGGCCATGAAACTCCCGCGGCCATGCTGCAATTCGTACAGAGCATGGAGAGCCTCTACGCCAATCCCGACGATCGCGCACGATTGCTGGGTCTGCTCGAAGATCAACACGAAGTCCAGAACGCGGAATTGCAAGTGCGCTGCCGTGACGGACGCTTCATCTGGGTCAGCATCAATGCGCATCTGGTGCGGAATGGGTCGGGAGAGGCGGTATATATCGAAGGTTCGGTCTACGACATTACCCAGCGTCGCGAGGCGGAGCGGAACCTGCAACGATCCGAGGAGCGCTATCGCGCCCTGGTCGAGCACAGTCAGGTCGGCGTTTACGTCATGCGAAACGGACACTACCTCTATGTGAACCAGGCGTTCGCGACCCTGACGGGATTCGAAGAAGCTGAACTTATCGGGATGCACTGGAAGGATCTGGCGACCGAAGAGGGTCGGCGCACGGTGGATGCGCGACTGGAACGTCGAGCGTCGGGTTTGCCCGTTCCACCCGACTACGAGACCGTGGTGCGCCGCAAGGACGGTCGGGAAGTGTGGGTCAATGTCAGTGCGGGCCCGATCCAGCTCGAAGACGGTGAATATTTCAGTGGCACGTTGCGCGATGTGACGGAACGGCATCGTTTCGAGCGCGAGCTCGAACACAACGCGACTCATGACCCATTGACTGGACTGCCCAACCGCGTGTTGTTCGAACGGCACCTCACCCAGCGGATCGAGGATTCGATACGCGCGGCACGATTTGACTATGCGGTGTTGTTTCTGGATCTGGATGGATTCAAGCTGGTCAACGACAGCCTTGGGCACGCAGCAGGTGACCGACTGCTGGTCGAGATCGCGCGACGCCTGCGTGCCCAGCTGAGCGACGCCGACCTGCTCGCGCGTTACGGCGGTGACGAGTTCACCATCTTGCCGAGCGCCGATTGGCCGCTGTCCCAGACTAAATCGCTCGCTGACAATCTGCTCGCAGTACTGGCCGAGCCCTTTCAGCTCGACGGGCATCGGATCTACTCAGGTGCGAGCATCGGTATCGTCAACGGCGAAGCGCGTTATTCCACGTCGGAGCAGGTATTGCGCGATGCTGATACGGCGATGTACCGGGCAAAGGCGCGGGGAAAATCCGCGTTCGTGCTATTCGACGAAGCGATGCATGCAGCGGCGCGGCAGCGGTTCCGGCTCGACACGGATTTGCGTCTTGCGCTCGAGCGCAGCGAGTTTCGCGTCTACTACCAGCCGCTGGTTGATTTGCGCAGTGGCGTGATTTGCGGTTGCGAGGCCTTGGTGCGCTGGCAGCATCCAGAGCGGGGTTTGTTGCTCCCCCCCGAGTTCCTCCAGGCGGCCGAGGAAACTGGTTTGATCGTGCCGATCGACTGGTGGGTGATGGAAAACGCTGCGCAGCAACTGATGCGCTGGCAATCCGAGTTGCCGCAATTTTCCAATCTTCGCATCAATGTCAATGTGGACGATCGTCAATTTGCCGAGCGGGACATCTGCGCGGGAATAACTGACGTTCTTGCCAGGACCGGGCTGGCATCGGCGTCTCTGGCACTTGAGGTCACCGAAACGGTGTTCCGCTCCGGGCAGGGTCAGGCGCAGGCAATCCTGCGTGAAATAAAGGCACTTGGCGTGACCCTGGTGGTCGATGATTTCGGCACCGGTTACTCCTCCTTGGATTCGTTTGCTTCGTCGCCGTTCGATGCACTCAAGGTTGATCGCAGTTTCGTGCGGGACATGGAAACAAACCGTCGGCACCGCGCGATCGTCCGGACGATTTCAAATTTTGCAGAAGACCTGGGCCTTGCGCTGACCGCGGAGGGCGTGGAGACACCTGCCCAAGCTGAGTTGCTGCTCGCGATGGGATGTGGAACCGCACAGGGTTTTCTCTACGCTCCCGCGCTGACAGCGGCAGACATGGGCGCAGCACTGGCCGCCGGTTCGATGCTCCAGAAACGCGCGTGACTGCGAAGATGGGCGTTCACGCTGGCATGGTGCGGCCGCGGATCGCGGCATAATGGTTGTTTATCACTGATTGGAGCTTGCCCTTGAGTCGTGGACATAATTTCAGCGCCGGCCCAGCCGCGCTGCCGGAAGCCGTGTTGCGTCGGGCTCAGTCGGAAATGCTGGAGTGGGGCGCTACCGGTGCCTCCGTCATGGAGGTCAGCCATCGCGGCAAGGAATTCATTGCGATGGCCGAGACGGCAGAAGCGGACCTTCGCGAGCTGCTGGCGATTCCATCCAACTACAAGGTGTTGTTCCTGCAAGGCGGGGCCACCCAGCAATTTGCGCAGATTCCAATGAATCTCGCTCGGCGTGATCAACGCGTCGACTATGTCGTGACTGGCGATTGGGGTGAGAAGGCCGTGCGCGAAGCGGCCAGTCTTGCAAAAGTAAATATTGCAGCAAATTCCGCGAGCAACCGCCACACTGTCATTCCGCCACGAGCAGAATGGAATCTGGATCCGGCATCCGCGTACGTCCACTACACGCCTAACGAAACCATTCGCGGCGTTGAATTCCACGATATTCCGGATGTGGGGGACGTGCCGCTGATTGCGGACTTCTCCTCGACGATTCTGTCGCGTCCGCTCGATGTGTCGCGGTTCGGTCTGATTTACGCAGGTGCGCAAAAAAACATCGGGCCATCCGGTCTCGTCGTCGTAATTGTGCGCGAAGACTTGCTGGCTCGCTGCCCTGCGGACATGCCAAAAATCTTCAGCTATGCCGAGCATGCGGCGAACGCATCCATGCTGAATACCCCGAATACCTTTGGTTGGTATCTGGCCGGACTCATTTTCCAGTGGCTGAAAGCCGAAGGCGGGCTCGCCGCAATGGGCGAACGCAATCGGGTCAAGGCGTCCAGGCTGTATGACTACATCGATCAGTCAGACTACTACCGCAATCCGGTGGATCCTGCATCACGCTCATGGATGAATGTACCTTTTACTCTGCCGAATCCTGATCTGGATGAGCGATTCCTGCAGCAGGCCAAACAGGCCGGGTTGCTGGCCCTCAAGGGTCACAAGGTCGTCGGCGGCATGCGTGCATCACTCTACAACGCAATAACACTGAATAGTGTAGAAGTTTTGATTGATTTCATGAGGGACTTTGCGCGACATCACGGCTGAAGCTGGCGCCAATTGCGCAGCGGATTTCCTCGCAACCAGCGTGGAAATGATGATGTGACTTCCGACCAGCCACTGCGACGATGTGTTGCGACCTTGCGTCCTTGCTGCCGCCGTTCTCAACAACGAGGTGGGGCAGTCATGCACCCGAGACCGATATCCGCGCCGTTTTTTGGGCAAGCCCGACAGTTTGTATTTATCGCTTTGGCACTCCTATCCATCGCGGTAGAGGCGCAGGTACCTGCTCCCCTGCCTCAAGTGAATGTCGACCTCAAACTCAACGGCGTTGTAAATGCCATCGTGCGGCAGGACGACGGCGGGATCGTGCTCGGCGGTCATTTTTCATCGGTCAATGGCGTACCACGGCGGAATATCGCGCGATTGCAGCCGGATGGAAACCTCGATTTCAGCTGGCAGGGCCAGAGCGATGGCGAGGTTTTCGCGCTGGCTGTCGGCAGCGGTGGAACGATTCTCGTGGGTGGCGATTTCAACCAACTCAATGGTCAGCCGCGCCTGAACATTGGCAAGCTCTCCGGTACCACTGGCGCGCTCGATCCGGCTTGGGACCCGCATGCTGGTTTCGCGGTACGCGCGTTGGCAGCTGATCGCCTGAATGCGGTGTATGCGGGCGGCGACTTTCCTCAAATCGGCGGTGTATTCCGCAGCGGGGTCGCGAAGCTGTTCGATGCCGGTGCTGGCACGGCGGACCCGGATTGGGACCTGCCGACCAATGGTCCGGTGTTCGCATTGGCACTCCGCGGCAGCAGCCTTTACGTGGGAGGCACATTTACCGAGATCAATGGTGAATCCCGCAGCGGGATCGGAAAACTGACCGCGGTGAGTCCGGGCCTCCTCGACCCAAACTGGAATCCATCAGCGAATGGCAGTGTCCTGGCGCTTTCGGTCGCAACAAGCGGTGACGTTTTTGCCGGTGGCAACTTCAATAGTATCGGCGGCCTGTTGCGCAACCATCTCGCCAAGCTGTCGGACAACGGCGCGGGTTCCGTAGATCCGAATTGGGATCCGTCGCCGAGCGATATTGTTCATGCGATTCAAATCGACAGTAGCGTTGCGGTTTTTGTCGGCGGGGCATTCAGCAGCGCGGGCGGAATTGCGCGCGAACACATTGCAAAACTTGCGTATGCCGGTAACGGATCGGCCGACGTCGGCTGGAATCCGTCGATCAGTCATCGCGTATTGGCGCTGGCGCCCGGCGCAAGTGGCGCCGTTCTGGCTGGTGGCGACTTCAATACAGTAGGAGGCCAGATTCGTCTGGGTTTCTCCATCGTCAACGCAAGCGGCGCGGCAGGAGCCGCTGTCGATACCGCGCTCCCGGCGGTCGTGAGTTCGCTTGCCGTGCAGCCCGGGGGTGGCGTCGTGGTCGCCGGACAGTTTGTAACGGCGAATGGGTTATTGCGCAGAAATCTCTTACGCCTCAGCCCGACCGGTGCGCTCGATCCGATCTGGAATCCGTCAGCGAACGACAGCGTGTTTGCGATAGCCGCCGACGGTGACGCGGCGGTCTACGTGGGCGGGCGATTCACCCAGGCCGGTGGCCAACCGAGAGATTTTATCGCCAAGCTATCCGGTGGCGGCGACGGCGCTGCGGACACTGGCTGGAATCCGTCGTCCGAAAGTTGGGTATACGCCCTGGCCGTGGAGCCGGGGGCCGCGCTGTACGCCGGCGGCGCGTTCCACAGTATTGGTGGTCAGTCGCGTAGCGCAATTGCAAAATTGTCGACGAGTGGAAATGGCGCTGTGGATGTCAACTGGAATCCCTTCGCGGACAGCATCGTCACGTCACTCGTGTTGGGACCGGAGAATTCCCTGTTCGCGGGAGGCCGTTTCGACAACATTGGAGGTCGGGCGATCCGACAAGTCGCCAAATTGTCACGCGTCGGAACCGGTGCGGCGGACGCGACGTGGAACGCGCCTCTGAATGCCAGCGTGGACGCGCTCGCACCCGGTCACAGTGGCGAGATTTACATGGCGAGCAAAGTCTGCTTTCTGGGTGGACAATTCAACTATTGTCCGCTCAAGATCGCTGGCAGCGGCAGTGGCGTAGTAGACCCGGTCTGGAATCCGTCGATGGACTTCAACGTGGTTGCGTTGGCCGTCGGTGGAGACGATGCCGTTTTCGCTGGTGGAATTTTCAGTGCCGTTTCCGGGCTGCCCCGCCGTGGACTCGTCAAGCTTTCAGCCAACGGCCAGGTGGATCTCAGCTGGAGACCGGGCGTTGATGGTGTCGTCTACGCGTTGGCAACGAGTGCGACAGGCGTCGTCTATGTTGGCGGGCAATTTTCGGGCATCGGTGGACAGCCAAGAAGCAGCCTTGCCGCTCTTCCCGTCGCGACACCGGACTCGATTTACGCCAACGGATTCCAGAACGACACAACGATCAGTACAGAACGCGGGCTCGCAGGGTACCTGGAATGGCGGCCAGCGCATCCTTGAGTTCAGCGGCGCGCTGATCCGGCATCGACACGTCGATCACGACGTAGCCGACCGTCGAATCGGTCTGCAGGAATTGGCCGTCGATGTTGACGTTCTCGCGCGAGAACAGGTCGTTGATGCGCGACAGCATGCCCGGCACGTTCTTGTGGATGTGCAGCAGACGGCGACTGTGTGGATGTTCGGGTAGCGATGCCTCGGGAAAATTCACGGCTGACAGGGTTGATCCGTTGTCGCTGTAGCGCACGAGTTTCGAAGCAACCTCGATGCCGATGTTGTCCTGTGCTTCGAGCGTGCTACCGCCGACATGCGGTGTCAGGATCACGTTGTCCATGCCGATCAGCGGCGAGACGAACGCATCGTCGTTGCCCTTGGGCTCGACCGGGAACACGTCGACGGCGGCTCCTGCGAGGTGCCCCGAACGCAGGCTCGCGGCCAGCGCGTCGATGTCCACGACGGTGCCGCGCGAAGCATTGATCAAGGTGCCGCCAGCGCGAATTCGCGACAGCTGATCCGCGCCGATCATCATCTGTGTCTGCGGAGTCTCAGGTACGTGCAGGGTCACGATGTCGGCTCGCCCGAGCAAGTCATTCAAACTCAGCGCCGCACGCGCATTGCCGAGCGCAAGCTTGGTTTCGATGTCGTGATAGATCACACGCATGCCGAGTCCTTCGGCGAGCAGACCGACCTGCGTGCCGATGTGACCGTATCCGACGATGCCGAGCACCTTGTCGCGCACCTCGAAGCTGCCGGCGGCGGACTTGGACCAGCCGCCGCGATGGCACTCCGCGTTCTTTTGTGGAATTCGCCGCATCAGCAGGATCGCCTCGGCGATGACGAGCTCGGCGACGCTGCGCGTGTTGGAGTAGGGCGCGTTGAAAACCGGGATACCCATGCCTTTGGCGGCCGCGAGGTCGACCTGATTGGTGCCGATGCAAAAACAGCCGACCGCAATCAGTCGCTTGGCTTGCTCCAGGACGTCCGCGGTCAACTGCGATCGCGAGCGAATGCCGACCAGATGGGCCTCAGCGATCCGACGCTTGAGCTCGTCCTCAGGGAGCGATTTATCGTGAAGCTCGATCTGCGAATAGCCGGCTGCCTGAAATACGTCCACCGCGCTGCGGCTGACGCCTTCGAGCAGCAAGACGCGAATGTCCTGCTTGGGATACGAAGTCTTTTTCATCGTTTGATCGCGTCGCGTAGGGGCAATGGGGGCGACTCGCGGCCAATCATCCGGGCAGCGCGTCACGGTCATTGTGCGGTAGTTTGCCGCATTGCAACACTGGACGGCTAATGACTTCGCTGGCAGGCTGATCGGACCTGTCGCCGGAGACCGCATGAATACCTCATCGCTTGCCCGATTGCGCGAGTCGTTGCCGTCGCTGAAGTTGCTGGATGCCCCGGGTGATCTGGAGCACTACGGGCGCGATTGGACCCGGCGCTGGACCCCGGCACCGCTCGCCATCGCATTGCCCGCGAGCATCGACGAGGTGCAGCAGATCGTGTGTTGGGCAGGCGCGCACGGCATTGCGATTGTCCCTTCCGGCGGGCGTACCGGCCTCTCGGGTGGAGCAGTCGCCGCGTCGGGAGAACTGGTGGTGAGCTTCGACCGCATGAACCAGGTGCTGTCCTTTGACGCGATCGATCGTAGCCTCACCGTGCAACCCGGCATTATTTTGGAAAAAGTGCAGAACGAAGCGCGAGAGCGCGGGCTGCTCTATCCAGTGGACTTTGCAGCACGCGGCTCCTGCCAGATCGGCGGAACCATTGCGACCAACGCTGGCGGAATCCGGGTCATCCGCTATGGCAATACGCGCCAGTGGGTCACGGGGCTGAAAGTGGTCACGCCCTCCGGCGACCTGCTCGAGCTCAACCGTGGCTTGCTCAAGAATGCCAGTGGATACGATCTGCGACATCTGTTCATCGGCTCCGAAGGAACCTTGGGGCTGATTGTCGAAGCGACCCTGTTGCTGACCGATCCATCGCCGGCTTCGCAGGTCATGTTGCTGGCGGTGCCGCACATGGATGCGCTGATGCGGGTCTTCGGACAATGCCGATCACGACTGCAACTCGGTGCGTTCGAATTTTTTACCGATCGTGCGTTGCATCACGTCATCGCGCATGGCGCGCAACGGCCGTTCGATGCGGAGTCGCCGTATTACGTGGTCACCGAATTCGACGCCGAGGACGAATCGCACCAGGCGGCCGCCCTGGCGGTGTTCGAGACTTGCCTGGAACACAGCTGGGTGAGCGATGGCGTTATCAGCCAGAGCGAGGCGCAAGCCCGAGCCCTGTGGCGATTGCGCGAAGGCATCACGGAAAGTCTTGCTGCCCACAAGCCGTACAAGAACGACATATCGGTGCGGATCAGCGCCGTCCCTGCTTTCCTGCACGACATGCAATCCTTGCTGGATCGGGAATATCCACAATTTGACGTTGTCTGGTTCGGCCATATCGGGGACGGCAATCTGCATATCAACGTGGTCAAGCCAGCGGATCTGGACCCTGCGGAATTCATTGCCCAGTGCGAGCGCGTCACGACTCAGCTGTGCGAAGTTCTGATTGCGCATGGGGGCAGCATTTCTGCCGAACATGGCATCGGTCTGGTCAAGAAGGCCTACTTGCCCAGCGCGCGCAGCGATGCCGAAATCGCGTTGATGCGCGGCATGCGTCGCGTGCTGGATCCGCACGGCATGATGAATCCGGGCAAACTGTTCGACCCGTAACCGCTGGTGCGTATATCGCACAATTGCATATCTGCCGTAGCAGTGGCGTCCGGTAAGCTGCTGCGCGGACGACCGCAGTCCACTCGCAGTGAACTATCGTGGCACAGAGAATTCCATGAACCAGACGCCACACGACGAACCGCTTCTTTCGACTCTCTCAGGTGCTCGCGAGCGCATCGACGCGATCGATCGCAGCATCCAGGAACTGATTGCCGAGCGCGCGCGTTGGGCACAGCAAGTCGGCAAGGCAAAAGGTCCGCTCAAGGCGGCCGTCGACTACTACCGTCCCGAGCGCGAGGCACAAGTGCTGCGCATGGTGCTCGATCGGAACCAGGGCCCCTTGTCAAACGAAGAAATGGTGCGCCTGTTCCGCGAGATCATGTCAGCATGCCTCGCGCAACAGGAGCCGCTCAAGATCGGTTTCCTCGGTCCGGAGGGCACGTTCAGCCAGCAGGCGGTGCTCAAACATTTTGGGCATTCGATAAAAGGCCTTCCACTCGCAACGATCGACGAGGTGTTCCAGGAAGTGCAGGCGGGCAATGCCGATTTTGGTGTTGTCCCGATCGAGAATTCCAGCGAAGGCACAGTCAACTCATCGCTGGATTTGTTTGTGTCGTCTCCGCTGAAGATTTGCGGCGAGATCGAGTTGCGCATCCATCAAAATCTGTTGTCGCGCAGCGGCCGCCTGGAGGATATTGAACGCGTCTATTCGCATCCTCAATCGTTGGGTCAATGCAAAGCATGGTTGCGAGCCAATCTGCCCAAGGCGGAACGCATTCCGGTATCGAGCAATGCCGAAGCCGCGCGCCGGGCACGCAACAGCGACGATGCCGCGGCGATCGCCGGTGAAACCGCGGCGCACATCTACGCACTCAAATTCGTCGGTCGGCAGATCGAGGATCAGCCCGACAACACCACACGATTCTTCGTGATCGGTCGTGAACTGTTTTCCGCGTCAGGCCACGACAAGACTTCTCTGTTGATGTCAGTCAAGGACCGGCCCGGCGCGCTGTATGAGCTGTTGACGCCATTGGCGGAGCACGGATTGTCAATGACCAAGATCGAATCGCGCCCGGCGCGGACCGGAAAATGGGAATATGTTTTTTTTGTCGAAGTGGAAGGACATGTGGAAGATCCGCGCATCGCGAGCGCGATCGACGCCGCGCGGGCGCGGACCGCGGAAGTGAAAGTACTCGGCTCTTATCCGGTGGCTCTGCTATGAGCTTCGATGCAGCCACACGGGCCAATCGCGCGACGCGATCACTGCGCGCTTACGATCCAGGTCATGATTTGCCGGCACTTCGAGTGGAATATGGCGATCGCCTGATCGAACTCGGTTCCAACGAGACATCGCTGGGTCCGAGCCCGCGCGCGCTGGAAGCGATAAGGAAGGGGTTGCCCGATGTCTTCCGCTATCCCGACCCCAAAGGTGCAGCCCTCAAGGCAGCATTGGCGCGAAAATTCGCCAAGAACCCCGAACAGATTACGCTGGGCAACGGCTCGCACGAACTGCTGATGTTGCTGGCACAGTGTTTTGCCGATTCGACGACCTCGGTGGTCTTTTCACACTATGGGTTCGCCGTATTTTCCATCGCCAGCGCGGCATCGGGCGCGCAGCCCGTTCGAGTGCCGGCGTTGCCGGCAGGCCATGCGCACGCGCCGCTAGGACATGATCTCGCGGCAATGGTTGCCGCCATCCGCGAAGACACCGCGCTGGTCTATCTGGCCAACCCGAATAATCCGACCGGAACCTGGTTTGAAAAAGAGGAATTGGAGGCCTTTGTCGCGACAGTCCCGGAGCATGTCGTGATTGTCGTCGATGAAGCATACGGCGAATATTTGCAGGCGCCGGGAGCGGGCAGTGCGTTGCACTTGATCGAGCGTCACCCGAATGTCGTTGTCACGCGGACTTTTTCCAAAGCGTATGCCTTGGCAGGACTGCGCGTGGGTTACGCGATCAGTTCGTCGCAGGTCGCCGCGGTGCTGGAGCGGTTGCGCGAATCCTTCAACGTCAACCAACTCGGTTTGCTGGCTGCGGAAGCGGCGCTGGCGGACATCGAATACGCTGCTCACCTGATCGACTCAACGGCTCGGGAGCGCGAATGGCTTGCCACGCAACTTCGTGCTCGCGGTCTGCGTGTATTTCCGTCTCAAACCAATTTTTTACTCGTGGATTTTGTGATTGATGCAAAATCCATCGAAGCGGTCTTGTTCCAGCACGCTGTCGTCGTGCGCCCGATGAGTGGCTACGGCCTGCCCACGTGTTTGCGCATCAGTGTCGGAACGCGTGGCGAGAGCGAGCGTCTGCTCGCCGCACTGGCATGAGCGACAGCATGGAAACGTGGCGCAGCAGCGCCGGTGCCCGCCTGCATGGCGAGATTCGGGTGCCCGGCGACAAGTCGATTTCCCACCGTTCGGTCATGTTCGCGTCGTTGGCGGAAGGGACGTCACGCATTCGCGGATTTCTGGAGGGCGAGGACACCCGCGCAACCGCTCGAGCGTTTGCGGCAATGGGCGTGCGCATGGAGCAACCGTCGCCGAGCGAGCGCATTGTCCACGGCGTTGGTCTGCACGGACTTGCGCCGCCGCCGGTTGCGATCGATTGTGGTAATGCCGGAACCGGCATGCGCCTGCTGGCCGGGTTGCTCGCCGGGCAGACGTTCGATTCCACCCTGATCGGCGATGCTTCGCTGTCGCGCAGACCGATGCGGCGCGTCATCGATCCTCTCGGGATCATGGGCGCGCGCATTCAGGCGGAGCCCGGCGGCCTGCCACCGTTGGCGATTTGCGGCGGGCAAACGCTCACGGGCATCGATTACGCTCTTCCGGTCGCGAGTGCACAAGTAAAATCGGCGTTATTGCTGGCCGGTTTGTACGCAACTGGGGTTACGACGATACACGAGCCGCATCCGACGCGGGACTATACTGAAAGCATGCTCGCCGCCTTCGGCTGGCCAATTCGATACCACGCGGGTCAAGCGAGCCTGGAGGGCGGTCACCGTCTGGTGGCGACCGATATCCAGGTGCCTGCCGATTTTTCCTCTGCCGCCTTCTTCATCGTCGCGGCTTGCTTGCAGCCCGGTTCTGATCTGCTTTTGCGCGGTGTTGGTATCAACCCTCGGCGCACGGGATTGCTCGCTGTGCTGCATCTGATGGGGGCCGATATTGTTGTGGAGAATGAGAAATTGCATGGAGGCGAGGCGGTCGCGGATCTGCGCGTACGCTACTCGCGCCTTCGCGGAGTCGACGTGCCGGTCGAATTGGTGCCGGACATGATCGATGAATTTCCCGCCCTGTTTGTAGCCGCGTCAGGAGCGGAAGGAACTACGCAGATCCATGGTGCGGCGGAATTGCGCGTCAAGGAATCGGATCGCATTGGTGTCATGGCGACCGGTCTGCGCACGCTCGGAGTTTTGATCGATGAGCTGCCGGACGGTGCCGTCATTCGCGGCGGGCGTCTTGGCGGAGGCCAGGTGGATAGCGCAGGGGACCACCGATGCGCCATGAGTTTTTCCATCGCAGGGTTAATTGCCACATCGCCGGTAACGATTGGCGACTGCGCCAATGTCGCTACGTCGTTCCCCGGTTTCCAGGAATTGGCCAATCGTTGCGGGTTTGCTCTGGAAATTGCGGCTGTTCAGTGACTGCTTTGGGCATCCATCGCCGCAATCAGGGTCGGCTGAATTAGAATTGCGCTTTCCACGCTGAGCCCGCCCGATGAGCCGATCCGACAAGCCGGTCCCCGTACTGACCATCGACGGGCCATCCGGCTCCGGCAAGGGAACCATCAGCCGTCTTGTCGCCGAACGGCTGGGCTGGCACCTGCTCGATTCCGGCGCGTTGTATCGATGTGTCGGTTACGCCGCGAGCATGGCGGGCCTGGATCTGTCCGATGCCGACGCGATGACGCGCTGCGCGGAAACCACCAAGATCACCTTTCGCGATCCAAAAGACGGCGGAGAAACAAGGGTTTACGTAAATAGCCATGACTCGACAGACGAGTTGCGTACCGAAACCGTTGGAGCGGTTGCCTCGGCGATCGCTGCCATTCCGTCGGTGCGTGCCGCTTTGGTCGACAAGCAGCACAGTTTTCGCCGTATGCCTGGCCTGGTGGCGGACGGTCGAGATATGGGAACGGTGATCTTCCCGGACGCAGCGACCAAGATTTTTCTGACCGCCAGCGCCGAAGAGCGGGCCAAGCGTCGATATAAGCAGTTGAAGGACAAGGGCCTGGCCGTTACACTAGCAACCCTTTTGCGCGAAATTGAAGCGCGCGACGCCCGCGATGCGGCGCGTCCGGTAGCTCCGCTCCGACCGGCAAGCGATGCCGTGGTGATCGATTCAACCGGTATGCCCGTCAATAGCGTGGTCGACAAAGTGCTCGGTCTTTTGCGGCCGACCTGATCGAACGCTTCATTTTGCACAAAGGGAAAGGCGCCGTCCTCCGCGACGGTATTTGTTTACGGTGCACTAGCGCACCCCCAACCCGGTAAGCCGATCCGCTCGACGCCACAATCCTTTTCGGAGGCGTTGCTGCTGCGGCTTTTTCCTTTTATGGATCCCACATGACCGAAAGTTTTGCCGAACTGTTTGAACAGAGCGAAGCCCTGATCAAATTCAAGCCGGGCACCATCGTTACCGGCATTGTCGTGGACATCAAGTCTGACGTCGTCATCATCAACGCCGGCCTGAAGTCCGAGGGCATCGTGCCCATCGAGCAATTCCGCAATGAACGCGGCGAACTCGAAGTGGCGATTGGCGACGAGGTGAAGGTTGCCCTCGATTCGCTGGAGAACGGATTCGGCGAGACCATGCTCTCGCGCGAGAAAGCCAAGCGCTCGCTCGTCTGGGACGAACTCGAAGAGGCCCAGAAGGCCAACGCCACCGTTACCGGCCGCATCAGCGGCAAGGTCAAGGGCGGTTTCACGGTCGACATCAAGGACGTCCGCGCATTCCTGCCGGGTTCCCTGGTCGACGTGCGTCCGGTGCGCGATCCGGTCTATCTCGAGGGCAAGGAACTCGAGTTCAAGATCATCAAGCTCGACCGCAAGCGCAACAATGTGGTTGTTTCCCGTCGTGCAGTTGTGGAAAGCGAGTTCAGCGCCGAGCGCGAGTCGTTGCTCGAGAAGCTGCAGGAAGGCGCCGTCATCAAGGGCGTCGTCAAGAATCTCACCGATTACGGCGCGTTCGTCGACCTCGGTGGCATCGATGGCCTGTTGCACA
>JBDTLV010000012.1:0-70439 GCA_039934615.1 Tahibacter sp. | reverse complement strand
TACAAATACGTCAACGCAGGTCCAGGCGCGGTAGCCGGCTGCTTTGTCCACGAACGGCATGCAACTACACCGCGACCGCGTTTCGCGGGTTGGTGGGGCCATGATCAAGCCACGCGTTTCCGGATGGGTCCAGACTTCGTACCGACACCCGGCGCCGACGGATGGCAATTATCCAATCCTCCCATTCTTGCCCTTGCACCAGTGCGGGTGTCGCTGGAAATTTTCCAGCGCGCGGGAATCGATCGATTGCGCGAAAAGTCGCGTTCCCTGACGGCGTATCTCGCCGATCTGATCGCGCGCGAGGTCCCGGATACGCTCGACATTCTCACGCCAGCCGCACCCGAGCGACGCGGATGCCAGCTCAGTCTGCGCGTCAAAGGCCCGCGCGATAGTGGCCGTGCCCTGTTCGAACATCTGACCGCACAGGGCATCGTCGGCGACTGGCGCGAACCGGACGTTATGCGCGTCGCGCCGACGCCGCTCTACAATCGGCATATTGATGTGCTGCGTTTTGTGCGAGGGGTGCGCGACTGGGCAGCAGACCGGTAGCACGCAACCGCAGCATGCGTTCTATTCCAGACCGTCGGCAAACAGTTGCTCGGCCCTGAAAAGGCTCACCTTATTGGCGGTGGGTTGACCCACAACCAGACGGTCACGATCCGCGTCGTAACCAACCGCATTGCCGCAGAAAATATATTCGCACTGGGTTCGTCCCAATACGCTGTTCGTGGAATCAATAAGGGTGCCGCGCACGCCGCGATTGTGTCGACCGAAGCTGATTGCACCAACGATGGTTCCCGAGCTGTCTTTCCAGTTCTCGCTGATCACAGCGTAGTTGCCACCGCCGAGCGGGAGCACCTGGTTTGCGCCGATGAAATCGGCGGCGCTAGACCCGACCAGCGCATTCGCGGCCGACACGTAACCGGACAACCCGGTTCTTCCTTTGCCCCAGGCGCTCGCACCGGCGTCAACGATCGGTCCATTTTGCCAATGGAAGCGCGTTGCCACATAGTTGCCGTCGCTGAGTACAGCGAGATTGGGACCGTCGCCATCACCCGCGGTGCTGCCGAGCAGCGAGTTGGCCGCTGAAATCGTGCCGGTCAGGCCGCTCAGCCCGTCGACCCAGGTATCGGCGCCCACATCCGCGACCGCGCCGTTGTCCCAGTAGGTGGACGAGATCACGGCGTTGCCGTTGGCGAGCTCGATAACCCCACGGGCGCCGACTCTGTCTTCCTGCGAACTTCCGACCAAGGCATTTGCCGCGGATATCGATCCCGAAACGCCGAGGTTTCCGTTGCCCCAGGCGACTGCACCTGCATTGATCGTCGCCGCATTGTTCCAATAGGGACACGTGACGAAATAGTTTCCGTTCTTCAACGCAACGACGAATCCGACATGGTCGCCGGTAATCACATTGCCGCTCGTGCTGCCGATCAGCGAATTGCTGCCGGACACCACGCCGGCGAACGCGGCTCCGCCATTGATCCAGGTGACCGCGCCAGCGCCAGCATTCCATTCCGGGCTCTGGACCACGTAATTGCCATTCGCCAAGGCGGCGACGCCGTCATTGCCCACACGATCGTTTGCCGCACCACCGACCAGCGAGTTGCCGAGATTCACCGTTCCCACGGATGCTGCGCTTCCATTCGCCCACGTCACCGCTCCGACATCGAGCAAGGCGGCGTTATCCCATTCGAAACTGGCAACGACGAAGTTGCCATTGCTCAACGCATAAGTGCCGCCACTTCCAACCCGATGACCCGCCGCCGCACCAACCAGGGAATTGGCGTTCGATACCAGCCCTGAAAGGCCGGTACTGCCATTGGCCCAGGTGACGGCACCTGCATCAACTGCGGTGGCGCTGTCCCAGCCCGGACTGGAAACGACGTAATTGCTGTTCCGCAACGCATCCAATCCGCTACTGAACACGTAAGCGTCGAGTCCTCCGATCCGGTCATTTGCGCTGCTTCCAATCAATGAATTGCCGACCGACACGACACCTACCCGACCGGTGGTACCGTTGCACCATGTCGCGGCCCCGACGTGCAAGACCGATGCGTTGCTCCAATCGGGACTGCGTACCACATAGTGACCATTGTCCAGTGCGGTGACGCCAATGCCGACCTGATCGTCCGCTACGCTGCCCACCAACGAGTTCGCGGACGAGATCGCTCCTGTGGCGCCGCTGCCGCCATTGATCCAGGTAACCGCACCCGCATCGGCAATAGATCCATTGTTCCACAGTGGATTATTTGCTACCGCATTGCCATTGCGCAGTTCCACAATGCGACCGTCGAGGAAGTCGTCGGTCGAACTGCCGGTCAGCGAGTTCTGCACGGAGACCACCCCAGACGTACCCGTAGCGCCATTTCCCCATGTAATGGAGCCAGCTCGTGCGATCGCGCCGTTGTGCCACAGGGGACTGACCACAATATAGTCGCCATTGCCGAGTTCGGTGAGTGGATACTCCAGGTATTCAAACTCAATCGGCAAAGCGCCAACAAAATCGCCCGCCGACGTGCCCACCAGCGAGTTCGCCGCCGATACGATCCCCGACAGCCCCGTCGTGCCGTTTACCCAGGTCACCGCACCCTCAGATGCGGCTGTTCCACTGCTCCAGTAGGGACTGGAAATCAAGAAATTGCCGTTGGCAAGCACAGTGATCGGCCCATACGCGATCTCATCGCCCGATCTTCCACCCGTGAGCGTGCTGATCAGGCTTCCGCCCGCGCTGTAAAGATATACGGCACCCACGTGCTGAGGGCCACTCGGCGCAGTGAACTCGGGGTCGGCAACCACAATGTTGCCGTTAGGCAAAAGTACGGTTTTCGCACCAAAATACTCGCTGCCGGAAGGACCGTGTATGTCGACTTGCTCCGCGCAAACCGCTCCCGCACTCAGCAAGAGTGCAGCGCCTGCCAGGACGCGCCATCGAGCGGTGACGGACATAAGATTCGCTTGATGCGTTGGCATAGTCTAGTAATCCAGAAGTAGCCCGTAGCGTCCGTGACGCGATAATAATGCAAAGATGGTCACCCAGCCATCCACCATTTGCAGCAAGCTTGCACGAACTCGTCGCTGCCTCGGTCATGATTGCGCGGACCGTGTTGGGCAACCCATGCTGGCGATCCACGTTGCTCGCTTGCATTTGCACGTCGACTTCGCAACAGTGCCGCTCTGCGACCGTTACCCGCGTGGCTCATGCATAAACCCGACCTCACTCTGATTGGCGCTGGACTCGTCGGCGCCCTGCTCGCCACGCTGCTGGCGCAGCGCGGCTTTGCCGTAACCGTATTCGAGCGACGCCCTGACCCGCGCCGCGCCGGATTTCTCGGCGGCCGTTCGATCAATCTCGCGTTGGCCGAGCGCGGCTGGCACGGCTTGCGCGTCGCGGGCCTGCAGGCGGCGATGGCGCCGCTGGCGGTCATGATGCGCGGCCGCATGGTGCATGCGCTGGATGGCAGCACCAATCTGCAGCGCTACGGTCGCGACGATTCGGAAGTGATCTGGTCGGTCAATCGCGGCGCGCTGAATATCGCCCTGCTCGACGCAGCGGAAGCCGCCGGCGCCCGAATCCAATTTGATCGGCGCCTGGAATCGGTCGACTGGGACAAATCCACCATTTCCTTTATCAATGACGCTGACGGATCGCAGGAGATTCACCCGGCATGCACCCTGATCGGTTCCGATGGCGCGGGCTCGGCACTGCGTCAGGCAATGGGCCACGCCACCGATCTCGGCGAGCGCTTCGAACCGCTCGGTCATGGCTACAAGGAACTGGAAATTCCCGCCTTGCGTAGCGGCAACGCACAGGAGCGCTTCGCGATCGAACCGCACGCGTTGCACATCTGGCCGCGCGGTGGCCACATGTGCATTGCGCTGCCCAATGCGGAAGGCAGCTTCACCGTCACGCTTTTTCTGCCGAACGACGGCGAGCCCAGCTTCGCCACGCTCACCGATGCCGAATCGGTGGCGGCGTTTTTCCGGCGCGATTTCGCCGATGCAGTGCCGCTGATGCCGGACCATGTTTCGGACTTTTTCCACAATCCGACCGGCTTGCTCGGCACGCTGTACCTGGACAAGTGGCAGCTGGACGCACGCGCGCTGCTGCTCGGCGATGCCGCACACGCCATTGTGCCTTTCCATGGCCAAGGCATGAACTGCGGTTTCGAGGATGCGGTCGAACTCGCCGACCTGCTTGAGCAGGACTGCAGCGATCTGAATGTCGTGTTCAATGAATTCACCCGTCGGCGCAAACCGAACGCCGACGCGATCGCCGCGATGGCGCTGGAGAATTACATCGAGATGCGCGATCGCGTCGATGATCCTGACTATCTATTGATGCGCGCGCTGGAGCGGACTCTGGCGCAACGCAATCCGCAGCATTTTGTGCCGCGCTACGCCATGGTCACTTTTTCGCGCCTGCCGTATGCCATCGCGCGCGCGCGCGGCGCTAGCCAGACGCAACTGCTGCGCGAGCTGACCCGCGGCAAGCAGCGTATCGAAGACATCGATCTGACTGCAGCGGACGCGTTGGTTGTCGCACGTCTCACGCCAGTGCAAGGCGACGCCCGCGCATCGACCACGTCAACTGGTTAGGCGCACGCCCTGCCGATCGCCCACATCGTAAACATCGCGCGGAGATGCACGAATTCCACCCCGCCAAACATCCGACACGTTAGACTCCGAGCGTGACAATGCGGGAAGCGATACTGCATGACAGATGCTCCCTTGACGGATCTGGTACACGCAGCAGCACGCGGCGAATCGGCGGCGCAGGATGCGTTGTTCGGTCGCCTGTACGAAGATTTGCGTCTGTGCGCGCATCGGCAGCTCCGCGGCAGCCCGGCGCAGACCTTGTCGACCACCGCGCTGGTTCATGAAACGTACGTCAAACTGTCCGCGGCCACGCTACCGGTCGCCGATCGGCACCATTTCATGGCGCTCGCAGCTCGCGCCATGCGTCAGGTGCTGGTCGACCATGCGCGGCGCATACATGCGGAAAAGCGCGGTGGTGCTGCGATCATGGTGACGCTCGACGAGCGCATGCCGGACGGCGCTGAAGACGCTCTTGAAGTGCTCGCCCTGGACCATGCGCTCGCGGAGCTTGAGCAGATCGACATGCGCGCGGCCCGGGTTGTACAATTGCATTTTTTTGGCGGCCTCGGATTTGCCGAGGTTGCCGAACTCGAAGGGGTCACCGTGCGCACGGTGCTGCGCGACTGGCAGGCTGCGCGTGCGCTGCTGGCCAGCCGCATGCAGTCCGCAGACCGCAACTGAAGACAGGCCCTGTTGGAGGCTGAGGAACGCCCCGCCACGCAATGCCGAACTGCGCCGGGCCCGCCTCCATGGCGCTGTCACTTCTGAACACTTCACTGCGTGTTGAATGGGCAACGGAGCAGAAAGCGGAACTCAGCGAGAATTCATGGATATCGAACGACAGCGGCGTGCTTTTTCCATTTTGAAAGAATTGCTGGATATGCCCGAAGCCGAACACGCGGCGGCAATCGCGCGCGTCTGTGCCGATGATGCCGATCTGGCAACCGAAGTGCGCATCATGCTGGCCGCCCATCGGCATTCGGGAATTCTGGACCAGCCCGCACTGGACGTCGCTGCTCGCCTGAGCGGTACCGAAGAGATCGCGCCGGAACTCGCGGCGGGCACCTGCATCGGCGCATGGCGGGTGCTGGAATTTCTCGGCAATGGCGGCATGGGCTCGGTATTCCTGGTCGAACGCGAAGGCGATCGTTACACCCAGCGCGGCGCCCTCAAGATGATCCGGCGTGGCATGGACACGGCCGACGTCATCGATCGCTTCCGCAGTGAACGACGCATCCTCGCGCGCTTGCAGCACGCGCAGATCGCCCGTCTGTTGGACGGCGGTCTCAGCGCAGGCGGTCAGCCCTACTTCGTCATGGAATACGTGGACGGCATCACCCTGGGCGCGTGGCTGGAACGCGTCCAACCCGACGTGGCCGCACGCACCGCACTCTTCATCAAACTGGCTGAAGCGGTTGCCTATGCGCATAGCCAACTCGTTGTGCATCGCGATTTGAAACCCGGCAATGTGCTGGTCGGCGCAGACGGAGAGCCGCACCTGCTCGATTTCGGCGTAGCCAAGGTTCTGGAAGCGGACGATGACGCGCAGCACACGGCGACCGCAGCGCGTTTTCTGAGTCGCGCTTATGCGGCGCCGGAACAATTGCGTGGCGAAGCACCCGGTACCGCGGCCGACGTCTATGCGCTCGGCGCACTGCTGTTCGAACTGCTGACCGGCACGCGCCTGCACGACGCGCCGCAACGCTACGGACATGCATCGGATCGACTCAGTCGCTGCGCGGCCGCGAGCGCATCTCCGCTCGGCGTACCCGCGCGGCAACTGCGCGGCGACCTCGGGGTTATCGTGACCCGTGCCACCGATCCGGAGCCGGAGCGCCGCTACGCAACTGCGCAGGCCCTCGCGGACGACCTGCGCCGCTACCGCGACGGCGCGGCAATCCTCGCCCGCGGCGACAATGCCGTGTATCGTTTCACACGTTTTATACAACGCCATGTAGTTGCATCCGCAGCCGCAGCGATCGCAATACTCGCCCTGCTGATTGGCGGGTCGTTGGCGCTCTGGCAGGCCGGACGCGCGCAGGAAGCGGCCGCTCGCGCACAGGCCGCCCAGCGATTCCTGGCCAGCGTGTTTGACGCGGCTTCGCCCGATGCGGCGTCCGGTTCGAAGTTGACCGCGCGTGAGCTGCTCGATCGGGGCGCAGCGCGCATCGACCAGGAACTCGGCAGCGAACCTGCCTTACGGGCGGAAATGCAGCGCACCCTCGGTGTGCTCTACCGACAACTGGGCCAGTTCGACGAGGCCAGCCGGCTGTTGCAGAGCGCTTTGGCCAGCGCGAACTCGGTTGGCGCACAGAAAGAAATAGTACAGATATCCATCGAACAAGTGCGTGTGTTTCGGCAACAGGGGCGCTACGCGCAGGCGCTGGCCGTGCTGGACGAATTTCTGGCGACGCCGAAGCTGCCCTCGGAACACAGCGACGCGCTGAGCGAGAAAGCCACGATTGAAGATGCGCAGGGTAATTTCAAGCAAGGCCTGGCAGACGCGCGCGAAGCCGCCGCTCTGGACGCCGCACGCGGCAGCGACGGCGCCGCCGATCGCGCCCGTGACCGGCACATCGAAGCGCTGTTGCTCGGCCGCCTCGCCGATTACGCCGAGGCTGATACCGCGTTCGCGGACGCGATTGCGCAGGCCAGCGCGGTTTTCGGCGCGGAGCACACTCGCGTCGCCGCCGTACGTCACGACTACGCGACCATTCTTTCGGCCCAGCAGCGCAGCGCGGATGCAGAAGTGCAACTGCGCGCGGCACTCGACATCCGACGCAAACGGCTGACCAACCGGCACGCCCTCGTGGGCGAAACCCTGCAGAGTCTCGGCGCCGCACTGCGCCAGCAAGGAAAACTCGACGCGTGCGAAGCGGCCTTGAACGAGGCCCTCGACATCCAGCGCGAAGCTCTTGGCGCGCACCACCCGGATGTCGCGAACACCCTGAATTCACTCGGCATGCTCGCGATGTCGCGCAAACGCTTCGACGTGGCGGTTGGATACCTGGGTGATGCGCTGGCGATCTTTCGTGAAATCCATCTGGACGAATCGCCACAGGCAGTCACGGTCGCCAGCAATCTTGGCGTCCTGCTGACGCGCCTGGATCGCTACGACGAGGCCGAACCGCTGCTGCAGGGGGCGTTGCGGCAACACCGCAGCCAGGTCGGCAATCAGCATCCGTGGGTGATGAGCGATTTGAATGGCCTGAGCCAGCTGGCCCGTCGCCGTGGCCACTACGGACCAGCCGAAACATTCGCGGCCGAAGCGGTGACTATCGCCGATCAGACTCTGGGCAATAGCCGCGATGCCGCCGGCGTGCGTCTGACCCTCGCCGCGGCGCAGTTGCGCAATGCGCATGCGGCTGCGGCCTTGGACAATTTCCAGAAGGTCAGCCGACTGATGATTGAGCTGAAAGCGCAGGATGATCCGCGCTTCCCGGTGGCGAGCGCAGGAATCGTCAAGGCACAGTTGGAACTCGGCCAGATCGACGCCGCGCGTCCACTGGCTGAGCAGGCACTCGCCGACCGGCAAGCGCACTTTTCGAACGATCCCGGCGGACTCGCGTTGGCCCATTCCCTGCTCTCGCGCATTGCCCGCCAGCAAGGCCGACATGATGCGGCGCGTGAATCGAGCCGGCTGGCAGCGAACTTTCTTGCACAATGGAAAAATCCCGATTCGGAAGCCGTCGCGGAAATCCGCAGCAACGCACAACTGCAGCCGGACTCTCCGTCGGGCTGAAGCAATGCCAGCGTTGAACAATTCGGCCGCAGACGGCTGGAAAACCGCATGCCGGGTACCAACCGCCGTTCCCACCCGGACGACAGATCCGATCCCCGCCCCATGCCGGCATGCGACTTCCATCCCCGAACAGCCAAGCCGACGGCTGGCCGCAGACACGCTCGGCCGCCGCGATGGCGCCAACTCTGCGATCACGCTACGATTCGCGCCCGATGAAGCCCACCGATCCCGAAGCGCCTGCGCTGCTCGAAGCACGCGGCTTGGCCTACCTGCGCAACGACGAACCGATCTTCGGTCCGCTGGACTTTGCGCTGCGTGGGGGTGAAGTCGTGCTGATGGAAGGTGACAACGGCAGCGGCAAGACGACTTTGTTGCGTGTGCTGTCCGGTTTGCTCGAGCCCAGCCTCGGCGAGATCCACTTGCAGGGTCAGCCCCTGACTGTCGCTCGCCTGTCGCAGCAGGTTGCGCTGCTCAGTCACCAGCTGGGTATAAAAAACGAACTGTCGCCATTGCAAAATTGCCGCTTTGCGATCGGACTGTGCGGCTTGCGTCCCGGCATAACGCCGCATCATGCCTTGCTCAGCGTCGGCCTTGCCGGATATGAAGACGTCGCGGTCAGGCAATTGTCGGCAGGCCAGAAGAAGCGCGTGGCGCTGGCGCGCCTGCTGCTGGTGCCGGCCGCGCTGTGGCTGCTCGACGAGCCCTACGCAAATCTCGATCGGGGCGGCATCGAACTGGTCAATCGTTTGCTGGAATTGCACGCGCGACGCGGCGGCGCCGCGTTGATCACCTCACACGGTGCTTATGCATATACGTCTGGCGCACCGCGGCGCATCGAATTGCGGCCAGCATCAAAAATCAACCCGCGCGCGCTGGCTGCGAGCGGCAGCAGTGAGGCGATCGCATGAGCTATGGGACGACCGGCAGTGCCTGCCGGGCCTTGCTCGCACGCGATCTACGCCTGCTCTGGCGGCGCCGTGGCGATGCACTCAATCCGCTCCTGTTCGCCTTCATGGTCGTGGCACTGTTTCCATTCGCGCTAGGACCGGATCCGGCACTGTTGGCGCGAATTGCGGCCGGCAGCGTGCTGGTCGCGGTGCTGCTGGCCGGACTGCTGAGTCTGGACGCCCTGTTCCGTTCCGATCTGGACGACGGTTCCCTCGAACAACTGGTGTTATCGCCGCACCCGCTCGCGCTGCTGGTTGGCTGCAAGATATTCGTGCATTGGCTGACCACCGCGCTGCCGT
The DNA here is from genome assembly GCA_039934615.1 of Tahibacter sp. Taxonomy (GTDB): domain Bacteria; phylum Pseudomonadota; class Gammaproteobacteria; order Xanthomonadales; family Rhodanobacteraceae; genus Tahibacter. Next base: position 60,851 of record JBDTLV010000012.1, on the reverse strand, counting down.
TGGTACTGGCTGCTCCGTTGCTCGGGGAATTGTTGCATTTGCCGGCGCAGGTACGACCGGTACTGTTGATCACGCTGGTGCTGTCCACGCCGCTGCTGAGCCTGATGGGCGCCATCTGCGTCGCGCTGACAGTCGGCATGCGGCGCTCTGGTATGCTGCTGACCCTGCTTGTGCTGCCGCTGTATGTGCCGGTGCTGATCTTTGCTGCCGGCGCCTGCGACGCGGCGCAGAACGGGCTGCCGACGCTGGCTCCGCTGCTCTGGCTGGCTGCGGGACTGGTGCTGGCCGTGGTGCTCGCACCGCTTGCCTGCGCCGCGGCGCTGAAAATTTCGCTGAGCTGAGTCGCGGCTACAGGACAAGATCTCGGTCGATCCAGGTCGACGGTAACACTCAAGCCGGACTGAAATTTCACCGTTGCGGCGCGCGAACCTATCTACGTGTTGATCATTGCATGAATCCACTTGTCCTCTGGTTCCACAAATTCGGTTCGCCGCCCACCTTCTATCGCTGGACGGGTCGGCTGCTGCCGTGGCTGTGGGTCGTGACGTTGCTGCTCGGCACACTGGCGCTGTATGGCGGCCTGGTGCTCGCGCCAAAGGACTACCAGCAGGGCGATGCTTTCCGCATCATCTTCATTCACGTCCCGACCGCGTGGATGAGTCTGTTCGCTTACGCTTTCATGGCGACCAATGGCTTCATCGCGTTGGTCTGGCGGATCAAGCTGTCCGAAACACTGGCCATGGCCAGCGCACCGGTAGGTGCCGCCTACACCGCCATCTGCCTCGCCACCGGATCGATCTGGGGCAAGCCGATGTGGGGAACGTGGTGGACCTGGGATGCACGCCTGACGTCCGAGCTGGTGCTGCTGTTCCTGTATCTCGGCGTGATCGGCCTGCACAATGCAATCGAGGATCGTCGCCAGGCGGCGCGCGCCGCGGCATTCCTGGCCCTGGTCGGCGTCGTCAATCTTCCCATTGTTCACTTTTCGGTAAACTGGTGGAATACTTTGCACCAGGGTCAGACTGTCAAGCTGATCGGTCCTTCGCTGATCGATTCGCGCATGCTCTGGCCCTTGCTGACGATGGCTGCTGCCACCCATTTCCACTTCTTCGCGAGCCTGTTTGTCCGCGCGCGCGTGGACCTGCTGGAACTGGAAGGCGGCAAGGATTGGGCGCGCACCGTGGCGCTGCAGGCGGAGCAGAAAGCATGAACGAATTTTTCAGCATGGGTGGCTACGCGGGTTACGTGTGGAGCGCCTACGCCATATTTCTCGGGCTGCTGCTGATCGACACGATCGCCCCGATGCTGCGTCGCCAGCGCATCCTTGCAGAACTGCGCGGCCGCATCCGGCGCGAACGAGCGCGCGGAGCGAACACGCCATGACACCCACCCGCAGACGCCGCCTGATCGTTGTCGGTCTCGTGCTGGCCGCAGTCGGCATCGCGACCACGCTGACCGTGGTCGCGTTGCAGCAGAACATGACCTATCTGTTCACCCCCAACGAAATTGTCGCGGGCAAGGCACCGACGCAGGCGCGCTTCCGGCTCGGTGGCATGGTCAAGGCGGACTCCGTGCATCGCTCGAGTGACTCGCTCAAGGTTGCATTCACGGTCACCGACGGTGATGCGGATACGCCGGTCGAATACACCGGCATCCTGCCGGACCTGTTCCGCGAGAAGCAGTCCGTTATCGCGACCGGAATGATGAACAATGGCACTTTTGTTGCTACGGAAGTGCTCGCCAAGCACGATGAAACCTATGTTCCGCGCGATGTTGCCGAGGCCATGGCAAAGGCACATGCCAAGCACGATGTGAAAGAACCCCCCGCCGCCACGGCAACACGCTAGGCCGCAACGGTCGCACCCGAGCGGGGCGCTCGCTGGGCCCGGCGCCGCGATGCGCCGGTTCCTGCCACGATTCTATCTGTGCACTTTTTCGCCCAGGACGTTGGTCGCCACTGCGGCGTTGCGCAGACCGCTGCCTATGCCGATCTGCGCCCGCCAGTACTTGCTCAGTGCGGCACGCCGACTTGGCGTGCGAGCAGGATGTGTTCACGCGTCGTCCAACCCGGCGTACCCGGAGCGACTTCCGGACCAATCGGCTGCACGGTCGGCGCCGCGCAGGAACGCGGATCCGTGCGTTGCGCGCTCAGTACCACATCGTTGCCGTCGCCGCCGGCATAGCTGATGCGCAAGCCAACGCCGTCCGCCGTGCAGCCCGCCAGCGATCCTTCAGGCAGACCGGTGAATTGTCCCTGTGCGAAGCGTTTGCTGCTCAGGAGCTCGAAGCTGTCGCCCGGAGCCGGACGGAATCCGTACACCAGATCCATCCACAAATGGCCACTGATGACGGTGGTTTCGGCACTCAACGTGGCGTAGTGGCCAGGGCCGGCAGCGACCTGCAACGCACCACTCGCGTCACGCAAGATGCGCGCCGGAGTCACGCCGCCGAGGCCCATGTTGGTCGTGAAGCTGCTCGACAGCACGATGATGCGCTTGGTCTTGGGGCTCGGATTGCCATACCCGACGCCGCATTGTGTACACCAGATCGTGGACGGGATGGGCTGCGGTTCGACATACAGACCTTCGCCGATCACGCCGGTGCTGCGGTGGATCAGGCGCGCTGCGCCGATGTGCTCGTCGCGCAACGACAGGATCGTGCCAGGCAACGTGGTCAATTGCGAACCGTCGCGCAGGGTCAGGTCGCGGATCTCGACCATTGCCGAGCCGCGCGCAGGATCGATCACGACCACGGCGCCGCGATCCAGAACTACGTCGTCGCCAGGCCCCGGCACACGTTGCGCGCTCCAGTTGGCAGGATTGAACCAGTCACCATCTCGCCCCTGGAATTGCAGCGCGGTCGTACTTTGCGCGTAGGCCGATCCACACGATGCGAGGGCGACGACAAGGGCGGTGCGACGAATCAGGGGATTCATGAGCTACTCCTGGGTAGGGACGCTGCCCGATGACGGGCTTATCCACACGTACGCAATTGCGCGCCGCCAGGGATCACGTCGGCGCACTCGGCCCTCCGCAGCGGAGCGACGACGTCGAGTTGTCGCCGCGGTGTGTGGTGTGTGCCAGGCCCCACCTGCCCGTCCACTCGCGGTAACATTGCAGAGTTAGCCCTGAGCCCGGCCGGTCCGGCTGCCCAATGCGTCCAGCGCCGCCCGCGGCAGGGCGCTCGGTGCGGTTTCGATCGGCGTACCCACTACGGATCGCCCATGCTGCCCGAACTCGGTCAATTCGCCCTGATCCTCGCTCTGTTGCTTGCGCTCGTGCAGACGGTGCTGCCTCTTTATGGTGCCTGGCGCGAAAATGCCGCACTGATCGCCACGGCGCGCCCCGCCGCTGCGGGACAATTCGTCTTCATCGGGCTGGCTTTCGCCATTCTTACTTACGCTTTCATCAACCAGGACTTCTCGGTCGCCTACGTTGCGCAAAATTCCAATTCGCAACTACCGTGGTATTACCGTTTTTCCGCGGTCTGGGGCGCACATGAAGGATCTCTCCTGCTCTGGGCATTGATTCTCAATGTATGGACGGTCGCCGTCGCCGCGTTCAGCCGGCGTCTGCCCGACGTGTTCATGGCGCGTGTGATTGGCGTCCTCGGCTTCGTCAGCGTCGGCTTCCTGCTGTTCACCATCATCACGTCCAATCCCTTCCTGCGTCATCTGCCCGCGCTCGCCGATGGCAACGACCTGAATCCACTTCTGCAGGATTTCGGACTGATCGTGCATCCGCCGATGCTGTACACCGGCTATGTGGGTTTCTCGGTGGCCTTCGCGTTCGCGATCGCGGCACTGCTTGGCGGCGAACTCAACGTTGCCTGGGTGCGCTGGGCGCGGCCGTGGACCAATGTCGCCTGGGCATTCCTGACCTTGGGAATCGCGCTCGGCAGCTGGTGGGCGTACTACGAACTCGGCTGGGGCGGCTGGTGGTTCTGGGATCCGGTCGAAAACGCCTCGTTTATGCCATGGCTGGTGGGCACAGCGCTGATCCATTCGCAGGCGGTCACCGAGAAACGCGGTTCGTTCCGCGCGTGGACGCTGCTTTTAGCCATTTGCGCATTTTCCCTTTCGCTACTGGGTACTTTCCTGGTGCGCTCCGGTGTGCTCACCTCGGTACATGCGTTCGCCAGCGATCCGAAGCGCGGCCTGTTCATCCTCGCGTTCCTGAGCATCGTGGTCGGTGGGTCGCTGCTGATCTATGCGCTGCGCGCACCGAAGATCGCCGGCGGCGAAGCTTTTGCCGCGGTAAGCCGCGAGACGACGCTGCTGATCAACAACCTGCTGCTCACGGTCGCCTGCGCGATGGTGTTGCTTGGCACCTTGTATCCCTTGATCGGTGAAGCGCTGGATGCCGGCCGCATCTCGGTGGGTCCGCCATACTTCGGTTTCATGTTCGTGCTGCTGATGGCGCCGATGGTGTTGATCATGCCATTCGGTCCGTTCCTGAAATGGCGCGCGGGCAGCCTCAGAGCGGCGATCCGCTCGCTGCTGCCTGCACTCGTCGTCGCGGGAATCGCGCTGATCGTGGCGTGGCTGATCACGCATGATCTGCCGCTGAAAGCTTTCGCTGGCGTGGCTGCCTCACTGTGGGTGGGGATCGGTATCGCCTTGTATGCCCTGTCGCGCTGGCGCAATGCACCGGCCGGGCGGCGCTATACGCCGGAAATGCTTGGCATGATCTGCGCGCATTTCGGGGTTGCCGTTTTCCTGGTCGGCGTTCTGGTGACCGAGGCAACTGGCGTCGAAAAGGATTTGCGTTTTGCACCCCATCAAACGGTGGACATCGCGGGCATGTCGTTCCGCTTCGATGGCGTCAAGCGTGAGCAGGGACCGAACTGGCTGGCGGACTCCGGCAGCATCGTCGTCTCACGCAACGACCAGGTCATCGCCACGCTGAATCCGCAGAAGCGCCAGTATCCCCGTGGCCAGGTACAAACCGAATCCGCGATCGATCCCGGCCTGACCCGCGATATTTACATCGCGCTCGGCGAACCGATCGGAACTGACGGCGCGTGGTCGATCCGCGTCTATGTGAAACCGTTCGTGCGCTGGATCTGGCTCGGAGCGCTGTTGATGATGTTCGGCGGGTTCGTCGCTGCGACCGATCGACGCTTCCGTGCAATGCCGGCCGGTGCGGCGAATCCGCAGCCGTTTGAACCAGCCGCACCCGCCGCCGCCACGGAAGCTCTCGCATGATGGCGCGTCTGTTGCCCCTGCTCGGATTTTTCGCACTGGTGTCCCTGCTCGGCTTTGGCATTGCCTGGAACATCCAGCACGACCAGCGCGAAGTGCCCTCGCCGCTGATCGGCAAAGCTGCTCCGACATTTTCCCTGCCATTGCTCGACGATCCGACGAAAAACTTCGGGAGTGCCGATCTCGCAGGACAACCCTACCTTCTCAACGTGTTCGGCAGCTGGTGTCCGACCTGCGTCGACGAGCATCCGATCCTGGTGCGTTATGGTCACGATTTGGGAATAAAGGTGATTGGCTACAACTGGAAAGATGAACCTGCCGATGCCAAGGCCTGGCTCGCGCGATTTGGCAATCCGTACGATGCGATCGTCGCCGACACAGTGGGCCGCACGGCCATCGACTTCGGTGTCTACGGCGCGCCGGAAACCTTTCTCATCGACGCGAGCGGCGTGATCCGCCTCAAGCGCATCAGCATGATCACACCCGAGTACATCGAAGCGGAACTCAAGCCGGCGATCGCCAGACTGCGCGGGAGCAAGCCATGAACGCGCAATTGTCGAACGGCATACGCCTGCTGCGTTACGCGGCGACGATCGCCCTGTTTCTCGTCTCTCTGAGCGCATTCGCGGTCGATACGCTGACCTTCACCGACGCCGCCGAAGAAGCGCGCTTCCAGAAACTCACGAGCGAGCTGCGCTGCCTGGTCTGTCAGAACCAGAACCTCGCCGACTCGGACGCCGGCCTCGCCAAGGACCTGCGCCAGGAGGTCTACGAGCAACTGCGCAGCGGCAAATCCAATGCCGAGATCAAGCAATACCTCGTGTCGCGCTATTCCGAATTCGTGCTGTACGACCCACCCGTGAAGAGCGCCACCTGGCTGCTCTGGTTCGGCCCGCTGCTCGCCGCCGCGATCGGTGGACTGGTGATCGCCCTGATCGTGCGGCGTCGCGCGCTCGGTACCCATGTAGCCGTGGCGGGCGCCGCGGTCGATGACAAGGAAGACTGGTGAATTTTCCCTTTGTACTGTTGGTCGCCGCGATGCTCGCGCTGGCGTTGGCGTTTGTCGTGTTGCCGCTGCTGCGGCACGGCCGCGGATCGTCGCCCGATCGCGTCAACGCCGCCAAATTGCGCGCGCTCGACCAGGCCCTCGCCGCTGGCGTGATCACAGTTGACGAACACGCCGGCAAACGGACGCAGATCGTCGCTGAGCCATCCGCAGCCGCACCGCTTCCAGCGGCGCGCTCCCGTGGTGTGTTCGGCGCGACGGTTGCGATCGCATTGCTGCTGCCCTTGCTCGCGATCGGCATGTACCGATGGGTTGGTGAACCCCGAGCCCTCGATCCGGAAGCGCTGACCGCGCCATCGTCCGCCGCATCGCCGGAAGGTCACGGGCCGGATATGCAGAAAGCGGTGGACGGGCTGATCGCCAAGCTCACGCAGAACCCTGACGACGTCGAAGGTTGGATGTTGCTCGGACGTGCCTACAAATCCACGGAACGGTTCGCCGATGCCCGCGAGGCGCTGAAGCACGCTTTCGATCGTGCGCCGGACAATCCCGACGTGCAGGTCGAGTACGCCGAGGCGCTCGCACTGGCCAGCGACAACCGTCGCATCGACGGGCAGGCGCTGGAACTTCTGCAAAAAGCGTACAAAACCGATCCTCAACAGCAGCGTGCCTTGTGGCTGCTCGGCATCGCCGATTACCAGGCCGAGCACTATCCCGATGCCATCGCCCACTGGGAAACCTTGCGCGGCATGATGCCGGCGGACTCGGCAGCGACGGAGTCGATCCAGAAACAGATTGATGAAGCGCGCAGCCGCGCCGGCATGCCGGCAGATCCGCATGCGGCGGCAACGGAAAATGCAGGAGTCGATCAGCGTGCAAACGGCGCCAGTGCTGGCAACGGCAGCGCGACATCGAGCACGGGCGGTGCAGCAGACTCCACAAATCCCGCAAGCAACAATTCCGACGCCACGGGCACCGCTCAGGTCAAGCTGACCATCAAGGTGAGCCTTGATCCAAAACTCGCCGCCCAGGCGAGTCCCGACGCATTGGTCTTCGTTTTCGCCAAGGCCGCCGCGGGCCCACCCATGCCGCTCGCCGTGCAGCGCCTCAAGGTTTCCGACCTTCCCGCCACGGTGATCCTCGACGACACGAAAGGCATGATGCCCAGCCTGAAGCTTTCCCAGTTTCCACAAATCATCGTCGGCGCGCGCATCTCCGCTTCCGGCAATGCGATCGCACAAAGCGGTGACCTGCAAATCGTGTCCAAACCGATGGACGTAAAAACGACACAGATCATCGAGTTGAAGATCGATCAGGTGGTGCCGTAATTCGAAAAGCTGAAATCCCCTGAACGAGGCCATGCTCACGATCGTGCTGCTGCCTGGCATGGTCGGGACCGGCGACTTGTTTCAGCCATTCGTCGATGCGCTCGATGCACGTGTTGCTGTGCAGATCATCCGTTACCCGATGGATCCGACACTGGGCTATGCAGCGCTGGAACAGCAGGTTCGCGAGGCGCTGCCCTGCGATCGTCCCTACGTGTTGCTGGCCGAATCGTTTTCGGGCCCGATCGCCGTCTCGATCGCGGCGTCGCGGCCACATGGACTGTGTGGTCTTGTACTGTGCTGCACGTTTGTCAGAAACCCGCGGCCGTGGCTTGCGCCGTTCGCCGGGCTGATCGAATACCTTCCGCTGGATTCGCCGTCCAGCACCGTGGCGAACTTCCTGCTGTATGGCAATTTTTCGACGCATCGCTTGCGCGCACTTGCCAACCGCGTGTTCGCTGCAGTGCCGGGACCCGTCCTGCGCGCTCGCTTGCGCGCGGTGGTCGCGGTGGACGTGCTGTACCACTTGGCGGCCTGCGCGATTCCGGTGCTCTACCTCCGCGCGACACGCGATCGACTTGTCCCACCATCGAGTGCAGGAGATCTGATTGCGAACGCCGTGCCCGGCGCGGCCATCGCGCACTTCGACGGGCCACATGGTCTGCTCCAGGTTTGTCCGGCGCCGACCGCCGCCGCTGTAGTGGCTTTTTGTAAAACACTAAACCATCCCGATCCCGTTGCGATCTGATCACCGGCATCCGCGCCCCAGGGTCAGCCGGAAGCGCGAGCAGTTCCCAAACGGACGTTTGACGGAACCGGTCGCTACTCCACCAGACCGAGCAATCCATCCGCAATCGTTGCGACATCCGCGTCTTCATCGTTGCTCAGCACGATGACCCACAACTTGCGACGGATATCGTGGCGCAGATAGGTCGCCGTGCCGTCCCAGGTGCCGGAGTGGAATACGTAGGAGGCGTCAGAGCCAACGAACCAACCCAGGCCGTAGCCGTCGCCCTCATCGTTGATCGGCTTGCCGGAATCGAGATGTCCATTGCTCCACATTTTTCTTTTCGATTCCGGACTGAGGATCGTGCTGCCATCCAGCGCATGGCACCAGGCCAGCAGATCGTTCATGCTGGAGTAGATGTTGCCGTCGCCGGTGATCTGGGTCGCCACGAATGACGAGTTGGGGGTGCCGTCGTTCGTCGTATAGCCACGTACGCCGCCGGCGATGCGTTTGCCAAGACGATCCAATACCTGGGTGTGATCCATGCCAACAGGTTTGAACAATTGGGTGGTCACAAAATCGGAGTACGGCATTCCGCTCACGCGCTCGATGATCAGCGCCAGCAGTGCGTAGCCGCTGTTGTTGTATTCGAACTGCTGCCCCGGTGAGCGACGTGGCGTAGTACCGTTGAGCCAACGCAGCTGCGTCTCCGTGGTCAGACGCGCGAAGGCCTTGTCGCCTTCGCGAAATTCATCGCTGGTGTAGCTGGCGAGTCCGGACACGTGATGCAGCAGGTCAGACACGGTGATCTCGCGCCCTTTCCGCTGAACTGCGAAATCGGGCAGATAGCGGCGCACGGGCGCATCCAGCTCGAGTTGCTTTTCCTGCGCCAGGCGAAGAATCGATGCCGCCGTGAACTGCTTGGATACCGATGCGAGATCGAAAACCGATTCGGAATTCAGCGCGGTGTGATTCTTGATGTCGGCGAGACCGACCGCGGTGATCAGCAAGGGTTTGCCGTTTTGCAGCAGCGCCACCGCGGCACCCGGCCCATCCGCTGCAAACTGTTCATGCAGTAGCGCCTGCGCACGAGCAGTCAGGCCGTCATCATCGGCAATCGCGGCGCTGGCTGTCACGGCCATGAATACGCCGATGAAAAGCGCGTAAATGCGCGATGCCGAACTTGAGTTGCGCATGCGGGTTTCCACTGCCGTGAGCGGGACCGTGGGAAGTTTCGCACGATTGGGCCGACGCATCTGGCCCCCAACAAATTCTGTCGGCAATTTCACGCAATAGTTGTGTCAAATGCGGAACGCCCTCACCTTCCACGCCTGATCAGGCCCAATGGAGTCTTGAGTGCCATGGCACGATCGGGTTATTGGATCCGCCGATCCAATGTTTTCCTCACGCCCCCAACTCCGGGCACTCTGCCGTCAGCGAGGCGCGACCGATTGTGGTTGAAGTACCTTTGGCGCGGCGCGATGTGATGGGACATCCTTTCGGCGTTACAGTGCGGGACTGCGATGTACTCCGTCGCGAAAAAATCGCAGGCCGCCCCGATCTGGGATATTCGAGCTTCGGCGAAACAGGTCGCCAGAAAGGTCGGAGGCGGCGAGTCGGCTTTCTCCGCGAGGCGTCCTTCTATAGCTGCCACTCTAGGCACTGAGCACTTGTGATGTGCCAGATTCGGCAGCGGAACTGATTACCTACGGTTACCGCCCACAACTGCAGATGCTGCCAGGGACGACGCGCCAACGTGTTTGCCTATCCACGCCTCAAGCCGCTTCCAATGGTTGCGATCGACGCCGGTGCCCGATGGAAGCAGGTCTCCATAGTGACGTTTGAAAGATCCCATCGTATTCGCCACGACTGCCGACGCAAGACCAGATGCCCTGGGGTCTAGCGCGAACAGATGGTGCCCTGCCGTTTCTTAACAAAGGCCGGCACGGGACAGCCTAAAACGCGCTTACGGCAAGCTGTCCTCGCTCCGCTCCATCAGTTGAGCTCGGGCACACCACTGCGCATGGCGGCGAACAGGCGTTCACCGTGCTCCGGTTCGTACGCCATGCACGGTTCGACACGCGAGCATCCCCTGCGCATACTCCCTTGGCCCGGATAGTGCATTTGGTACACGCATCGCGCAACACTTCGCCCCGACCCGGTGCCACCGACGCCTGGTCGTTCAGCAGGTCGAAAATTGATGTATTTATGTATATATAGACTTTTCCGTCTCATGGCAGGTTCCGTGGTGGCCGCATTTGCCATCGTTTTCGCCGTCCACGCGGCTGCAGACTCTTCACCGGCGCCTTCCGGTCATCATCTGTTTCGTCGTTATGCTGCGGAGCTGGGCCTGCTGAACACCGGTGTGCAGCAGCTGACCCAGGACAAGGATGGCTTTCTCTGGGCCGGTACCGACGATGGCCTGTATCGCTTCGACGGCTATCGCTTCGAGGGGTACGGCCTGCGCGAGGGGCTGCCGTCGACGGCGATCGACTCGTTGCACGAGGACAAGGATGGCGTGTTGTGGGTTGGCACACATGCGGGTCTGAGTCGCTGGAACGGCCATGCGTTCGATCCAGTGACTGCGGAACAGGGACTTCCGGGCATTGCCGTCACTAGCATCGCGGACGGTGCTGAAGGATTATGGGTGGCGACAGCGCTGGGCCCATTCGTGCGTGATCAGCATGGTCGATTCCTGCCGGTACCAGGGTGGCCCGGCGGTGAAGCCACCGCTCTATGGAGTGGGCCGCGTTCGAACCGTGTTTGGGTTGGTCAATGGAATGGCGATGCGCGCGTTCTGATGTCCGAAAACCACGCGTGGCGCGAGGTTGAACGTCCCGCGGCACATGTCAAGGAACGCATCGATGTGCTGGCCGCGGACGACAGTGGTGAGTTATGGGCGCGTACCGCGACTTCGCTGTGGAACCTGCGTCCGGGTGCCACGGGCTTCGAGCCGGCGATCCTGCCGTGGCCGCTGTCGAGCCCCCGGGGTTTCTTGCGCGTCAGTGGCAATGGCGATCTGTGGATTTCCAGCGATCAGGGTCTGATGCATCGCAGTGGCGGGCACTGGAACCTGATCGGGCCGAAGGAAGGATTGCCGTCCGCACCGTTGCCCGTCCTGGAAGATCGCGAAGGTTCAATCTGGATCGGTTCGTATGGCGTGCAGCGTTTGATCGGTCGTGGAATATTTGAATCGTATACCACGATGGAAGGACTGCCCTACGACATCATCTGGAGCGTCTTCCGCGACCGCGACCGGCAGCTGTGGGTAGGCACGGGGCGTGGTGCTGCGGTGCTCACAGCGTCGGGATTCAAGACCGTGGACGGCACCGAGGACAATACGATCCGCTCGATCGTGCAAGGCAGCGACGGCCGCCTGTATATGTCCGGCGTGCCAGGCAACGAAATCCTCATCTATGATCCCGAGCGGAAAACCCTGCAGCGCGAGCAGTTGTATCCAGACAATGGCGCGAAGCGCATCTTCCGCATGTTACTGGACCGCGACGGAGTCCTGTGGGCCAGCACCGATGGCGCCGGTCTGTTCAGCGCCGACACACACATGGACAAATTGCATTTTGAACGCGTAGCGCTGCCTGAGGGTACGCCGCTCGAATACATGAGCGATGTGCGCCAGGATGCGGCCGGGCGCATCTGGGCCGCGGGTCAACGTGGCTTGGCGATGCGCGAAAATGGGCTCTGGCGCCGGTTTACGCGTAAGGACGGTCTGCGTCGCGACTACGTCGCCTACGCGCTGCCGACGTCCGACGGCGATTTGCTGGTCGCTTATTTCGATCCTCTGGGCATTGCGCGCGTGCGCTACGAAAACGGCACGTTTTCAGTACTCGATCACCTGGACTCAAGTACGACTCAATCCGCCGATAAGGTATTCATCGTCGGCAAGGACAGTCAGCATCGCACCTGGGTCGGTGGTGGCAGCGGCATGGATCTGGTAGCGCCGTCGGGCACTGAGCACTTCGGCGCCGCCGAAGGATTGATCGGCGTGGATATGTGCGCCATGTCATTCCTGGCGGAACCCAACGGGGACGTCTGGTTCGGCACGAACAAAGGTCTCGTGCGTTTCGATGCGGCTGCCTATGGCGCTTTGCGTCCGCCGCCGCCGCCGCCGTTGAAGTTGATCAGGCTGAGCCTCGGGGCGAATGAGTATGCGGTCGAACGCTCGGGCATCGAAGTCCGGCACGAGGCGAATACGTTCGAGGCTCGTTTCTCGGGCATGAGCTTTTCCGGCGACGGGAATATGCAGTATCGCCTGCAGCTGCACGGATTGGAAAGCGACTCCCATATCACTGACAGCCATGACGCGCGTTACTCTGCGCTGCCACAGGGTCGATACCGTTTCGAGGCTTCCGCGCGGAACGGCCAGCGCGGAACCTGGGGGCCACCTGGGGTATTCGACTTCAGGGTGCTTCCGGCATGGTGGCAGACATGGTGGTTCCGGACGCTGGTTGCGCTCTCCGTATCCGCCTTGCTATTGCTGTTCGTGCGCTGGCGCATCCGCACGCTGCAGAACCACAACCGGCTGCTGGAAGCAGCCATCGTCGCGCGAACTGGCGAACTGAGTCGCGCCAATGACTGTCTCGGCAAGACAAACACCTTGCTCCAATCCGAAAATGCCGACCGGCTCGCCGCAGAACAGGCGTTGCAACATCGCAACGCCGATCTTGAAACCTTGAACCAGCAATTGGCCGGTGCGCAGAGCCAGTTGCTGCAGTCGGAGAAGATGGCCTCGGTCGGACAGCTGGCCGCCGGCGTCGCACACGAGATCAACAATCCGGTCGGCTACGTCAAGGCGAACCTCAGCGCCCTGAAACTATACATAGGCAATATGTACAGTGTGCTCGATCGCTACGCGCTGCTGGAACAGGCGTTGCCGCCGGATCATCCGGATCGCATAGATCTCGCAGCCTTGAAGACACGCATGGAAATGGACTACCTGCGCGAAGACGTACCGCAATTGCTGGACGAGGCCGACGAAGGCGTTGCGCGCGTGCTGAAGATCGTTCGCGACCTGCGCGATTTCTCGCGTCTCGACGAACACGAATGGCAATGGGCGGACATGCATCAGGGGCTCGAAAGCACCCTGAGCATCGTCGCCCACGAAATCAAGTACAAGGCCGAACTGATCCGCGAGTACGGCGAATTGCCGCTCGTCGAATGCCTGCCGTCGCAATTGAACCAGGTATTCCTGAACTTGCTCGTCAATGCCGCACAGGCGATTCCTGACCGCGGCCGCATCACGGTTCGCACCGGCGTCGACCCCAGCGGCGTCTGGATCCAGGTCGCTGACACGGGAGAGGGCATCGCTGCGGCGGACCTGGGTCGCGTGTTCGAACCGTTCTTCACCACCAAGCCGGTCGGCAGCGGCACCGGCCTGGGCCTGTCCGTCTCCTACGGCATCGTCCGCACCCACGGAGGAACGATCGACGTCGCCAGCGAACGGGGGGCCGGCACGCAATTCACCGTGCATCTGCCGATCCGTGGGCAGATCAAGGATCGTTCGCGGGAGCGGCCGGAAGGAACGACTGTGTAGAAGGCAGTGCGGTCCCGCTGAACGGTTTCATCAGCCGGCACGATGTCCGCGTTGGCCGGACGCAGGTGCACCTCCTTGCAGAGCTTCCGGTTTTGAGAATGTGTCTCACGAGGCCGAACGGCAACTGGCGTGTACACGTTTAACATTTTATGCTTTGCGACTATATTTACCAAGCCCAGTTCCTCCGAAGTGGGCTGCCATGGGCCGCATGCGCTACAAATCAGGGTTCTTCAACGCCCCCTCGCCAGTCTCAGAATTCAAGACGACTTACAAAGAAACCGGTTCAGGGTAAATGGCATCCGGAACCAATGTCCGTCCGGTCGCCGACAGCACACTCTCCGGACACATAAACGCTTCATTCGAATCATTTTCAACTGCAGAGATAGCGAAATACACGCCTTCGCCTGCGTCAGGCGAAATGCCCAAAACCACGTAGCACTCCTCATCGTGCTCGTCGGCTGGCTCTGTAGAGTCAACCCTCCGAACGATTTCAAAGTGGGAGAATCTTTGCCAAGTTTTGAATTGGTGCTTCACTCGCTCCATGTCGACGAAGGTGTCCCGCTGTCCAACAACTGTTAACCAAAAGCCGTCATTTCCGACAATTTATGAGTGCGTGGCTAGCATCTGTCATGCTGTGCCACCCACCGCACGAATGCATTCCCCATGGGCTCGTCTACGGTCACCTATCGCAATCAAAAATTTGACGCCGCCGACGCCACGCTGGAAATCTGGCTGCTGCTGCTCATTGATGCGATCGACGCCATGCCCGTGCCGCCTGCATGGCTCGGTGAGGTGCGCGAAGAATGGTATCTGCACGCCACACAGGCATTTGGTTTCGGTGTGGTGCCTGGCCTGGATTGGGCCGCACCCGACAATGAGCGTCGCGATGTCATCCTCGATCTGTGTGGCACCGCGATCCAGCGACTGCAGAACTGGGGACCGCTAATGACCCGCGAGGAACTGGACCACATCACGCGCGAAAACGTGGGAGGCTACTTCACCGGCGATCTGGACGCCAAAATTTTTATAAAATGCGCAGACTACTTCATCAAGCTGTTGCATCAGTCCTTGAAACCCGACGAGCTGGACGCACGCTTCTGAACCGGCAGCGACGTTCGCGCGAACGCGGCCGCAATCTCCTCGCCGGAACGCTTGGAGTCGATTGATCCAACGCCCCGCTACCAGTGGCCGACATCCTCCGGTGCCTTGATCGCTTCCGGCCGCATCGCCGACAGATCGCAGACTTCTTCGACGATCAGTGCGTTGCGACGCAAGCTGGCGCGATGGACGCGTCCGTCGCGACGACTGAACACAAAACGGCCGCTCGCATCGAATTCGCCGAAGTACACCGTTTCGAATTCGGCCAGGCGAATGCGTCGTTTGCCGTCGATCCGATACAGCACCATGCAGCTGTCAACCGGCTCACGGCCGCAGCGCACCTCGATGCCAGCGTACTTGCAGCGTTTGACCAGGCACGCGACCCCGTCGAGTGTTTCCGCGGTCCAGCCATGCTGCAACGACCATACGCGCCGGTCCTGAAAGGCCGGATCCGAGCTCCAGCGCATGCGTCGGCCCAGCGCCCCCTGGGACAGGGTCACCGGCCGCAATCCTGCTTCGATGTAGACGTGATGGTCGGAAATGAAACGGCAATGCCCACCCCAGGAATCGCCAATCTGCCAGACCGCCGACGCGGTGAACCACGGCGGCCGGCTCAGCGCGACCCAGGTCCCGTAGTCGGGCTTGCGCCGATAACTCTGCACAAATGCCAAAATCAGCGTCGCATCGCTGTTGACGTCGAAATATGGAATGGATGAGCGGATCCATTGTCCGGGGACGATCGTATCGTCCCGCGTGTCCCAGCACAGCATCCGCGTCCATTTGGCCGGTCCCTCGCGCAGGATCACGGCACGCGTTCCATTGCTGGCAAAGCGAATGCGGATCTTGGTCGATGGGTGGGACATCGGCAATCGGCACTCAAGGAATGGACAGTTAGCCTACTGCATGACGGAGCTGTCGCGACGGCCCGCTTCAGGCTCGACACCCATGGCTGCCATCAGGATAGTCTTCCCTACAGCGCTAGCCCGCCGGCCGCCGATCTAAATACAGTGGCACCCGTGCGACAACACCGACGAACCTGCGACGGGATCAGACCCATGAAAATTCTCGCGGCATGCCTGCTCGGCTGGATCACATCGATGGCCTGTGCTGCAGCACCGCGCTATACGACGGTACGCGTGGATGTGCAGAAAGAACATCTCGAACTGTTCTGGGGCGACGATGCCGGGAAGCCGCTGCATCGCCACTCGCGCCTGGCATCCTGGCTGAGCGCACGCGGGCGGCACCTGCGCTTCGCGATGAATGCCGGCATGTACCACGCCGACTTCACGCCGGTCGGTGTGTACGTCAACAACAGCCAAGCCTGGATTGCCCCAAATCTCGCATCGGGCACAGGCAATTTCTTCTTGAAACCCAATGGCGTGTTTTTCGTGAACGATGCCGGCGCGCACATCGTGGAATCGTCCGAATACCCTGCACTGTCCGTGGGTGTGCGCCTCGCCACGCAGTCGGGCCCGTTGCTGGTGAGGCACGGCGTGATTCACCCGCGCTTCGATGCACATTCCACATCAAGAAAAATTCGCAATGCCGTGGGAGTCAGCGGCGGCGAGGTGATTTTCGCGATCAGTGATACGCCGGTGACCTTTTTTGAAATGGCCCTCTATTTTCGCGATGTGCTGAACTGTGCGGACGCCTTGTATCTGGACGGCACGGTGTCGAGCCTCTATTCCGACGAACTAAGGCGCAATGACGACAACGCCGACTTGGGACCGATCATCGGCGTGACCGACTAACGATGCAAAGGTTCGGCAATATCGGATCGTTTGCATATGTCGGGGGAGTCGCTGCCGCGTGCGACAATTCCCGGGATGGCAGCCTCCACCCCGCGCCACAGGCCCTTCCATGTCGGAGCGTTCCGCGTACCACAGCGGCACATGTCGCACATTCGGCGGCGTCGCCTTAGGGTTGCTCGCCTGTCTGGTTGCTCCGCAGTCTCCGGCGGCTGCAACCGCGCCATCCGGGGACCAGCCGGATGCAGCGCATGAGCCGCTGATCTGGACAGTACAGCGTCCCGCCGTGACGCCGCGTGCGCGTCTGGAGTTTCACCGTGTCGTCGGTGCAGAGCGGGGCGACGCACAGGAAATCGCGGACCGGGACGGTTCACCGCTGCACATCGATCGTCAGCTGATTCTGTCGGAGTCCTACGTAACCCTGGTACAGGTTGGTATTGAATATGACCTTGTCCACTATGCGGTAACCTTGACGTTCAATGCAAAGGCCGCTCGGCGCATGGCTGATATCACCAGCGAGCGCAATGTGCGCATCGCCGTGCTGATCGACGGTCGCCTTCTCTATGCACCGATTGCGCGCGTGCCATTGAGCTCGGGCATCATGCTTTCGTATCACTACGACCGCAGTGAAGCGATCGCGCTTGCAGCACGACTGGCGCCGTGAACGGCGCGCCGATCTCAGGCACGGCGGACCTCATAGTGTTTCTGCTCGCCGAGATCGCTCATCTCTCCGGAGATCTTGGCCTTGATGAAGTCGAACGCGCGTCCGATCGCGGTAGTCGATGAGGTCCACGCTTCGGCAGTCTCGACTGCGACGCGGATCAGGACCAGGTTCGGATCGTCCTTGCCGGCCGGGAAATAGATCGAGTCAAACGCCTCGTTCCAGAACTCGTCGAGCATCGCACGGTCTCTGACGACCTCCGCATGCCCGTCGATCGAGACATAAGCGCCGTCCCCCGGCCCCGCATAGGACAAATTGACACGCGGTTCCGCATTGAGCTGTACGACCTTGTTGCTGTCGAGCGCGGTGAAGAACCACAGCGTTCCGTCGAAGGGCGCATCCCGCGTCGCGAGCGGGCGACTGACCAG
This sequence comes from Tahibacter sp., assembly GCA_039934615.1. Taxonomy (GTDB): domain Bacteria; phylum Pseudomonadota; class Gammaproteobacteria; order Xanthomonadales; family Rhodanobacteraceae; genus Tahibacter. The sequence continues at coordinate 43,107 of JBDTLV010000012.1, read as the reverse complement.
TCGTCCGTCCGAGGTACGCGTTGTGAACATTGCGGTTCTGACGTTCTTGATCAGCTTTCCGAGCTCCGCAAGTTCCTCGCTGTCACGCCCTGCGACCACCGTGGTTTGGCTTTGCATGATGATGCCTCCTGGCTGTGTAAGGTCACGACCCATGAATCCAGGTCGCATACTCGGAAGCAATCAGCAACGCGTATGCCAGCCTGGTGCGTCGCCGACGCAATGGCGAAAAATGGCGATGCGGACGCGATTCCACAATGTGGATTGCCGGCCGGATCCCGCGTGTCGTGCGGCACGCTGCACGAATCGCGATTCACGACGTGCAGACTGCGCGAACATCCGTGACAATTGCTCCAAGCTGACCGCGCAAACCCTGGCTGCCTCGGGTGCGCGAGACCCGGATCAGAGCCCCGCCACCGCATCGACGCCACGCGCGGAAAGCACGGCGGCTGCTGCAGTTTCGCCCGTCTCGCAGCCACCTTCCATGAAGCCCTGCGTGTCCAGCGCACAATGTTCGCCGGCGAAGTACAGATTGTCGAGCGGCTCGCCGATCGCGCCGCGGATGCGTGTCCACTGACCCGGCGTGAAACACGCATAGCTGCCTTGCGTCCAGGGATGAGTCGGCCAGTGGAAGCGCGCTTCCCGGGCGCCTTCGCGCGCCGCACCGATGCCGGGATACACGGCTTCCAGTTGCGCAGTGGCCGCGTCCGCCTGTGCCTTCGGCGTACCGCTGCCGATGTCGAGGCCGTGCTTGCCGCCGACGAAATTGGTCAGGATGCCTGCCTTGCCGCCTTGCGCACGACTGGTTTCCCAGGTGGTCTGCAAGGGCAGGTCACAAGTCAGGCTGCCATTGGAATTCTGGCGCGTTCGCCACACCCGCTCATTGTAGCCAATCATCAATTTTGCATTCGTACCATAACGCAGCTCGTCGATAGCACGGCGCTTGGCGTCCGGCATCGCGATGTTGTCACCTTGCACATTGCGCAGCGTCGTGTATGGAATCGCCAGGATCACTTGTGTCGCGCGCACCTGGCGGCTCGCTGCGCCATGCCGGAAGCTCAAGGTCAGACCGTTGTCGGCATCGCGACGTATCGCTTCCAGCGCGTGCCCGGTCTCGATCGCATCGTGCACCTTCGTCGCCAATCGATGCACGACTTGGTCGTTGCCGCCACGCACGTGAAAACGCTCGTCGCTGTCGCCGAAAACATGAAACCGTTCCAGCGACGAATCAATGAAGGTCAGGAAATTCAGCGCGGATTGCTCCGCACACTCCAGACCCATCTCGGTCGTGTAGGCCACGTCCAACAGCGAACGCAGCCATCCACTCACGCCATTGCGATCGAACCAGTCGCTGACGCTGAGCGCATCCAGCGCTTCGGCATTCTGCGGCGTAGCATAGGTGATGTCGCCGTCGCCGAGGGTCGCCACGTCGCGGGCGACTGCCGCAGCGACCGGCGCAAACTCACGCAGAATGTCCGCTTCGCGATAGTGACGCCCGCCGAAAAACCAGCTTTCCTCGACGTTCAGCTTATCGGAGCGATCACCCAAACTGAGGTCATCGAGGCTGAGCCCGAGTTCGGCGACCAGGGCGTGCATGCGCAGATGCCCGGTATCGATCAGCTCGCCACCGAGTTCGCAAACTTGCTGGTCGGCAAAATGATTGCGCAGACTCAGGATGCGCCCACCAATACGTTCCTGCGCTTCGTATACCTTTACTGGAACGCCAGCCTGGCGCAGGCGCCAAGCTGCTGTCAGACCCGCGATGCCGGCACCGACGATGATCACGGGCGCGCCCGCGGTGCTGCGCGGCAAGGTGCGCGCGCACGCCGCCAGAACCAGTCCGGCGGAAGCAGTCGCCGTCTGCTGGAGGAAACGGCGACGCGACGCCGCATGTCGCAGTGTGTGTGCCTGGTCTTCCGCTTCGTCCAACGGCATTCCGTCCCGTTGTGCAAGCAGCGCGATGCGGGCCGCGCGCTGCAGTATTCTCACCAACGGTGTTCTGGCCATGTGCTACTCCCTGCCCTGTGGCGGCATTCTTGCACAGTTTATTTATTCACGAACATCACTCGCCCCACCCGTGATTGCAGTGATTGCAGTGCAGGAAACGTCGGGGCTGGCCGCGAACGAACAAGTCGCGCAGCCGCCGCCTTGCACGGCGACTGCGCCCCTGACCTTCCGACTCAGTTCTGCGGTGGCGCCTGGCCGCTTATCCACAGGTTCGTGCTGAAACAGCCGGCGTCGTCGCGGGTATCTCCTGCCGTGTCGCGGAAGCGCCAGGCCCACGGGTCCGCACCCTGTGTGGCACGCCAGCCCCAGGGGTCGACGGCGCTCACGTTGCCGTTGCGATCCCAGCGCATGCCGGAGAAATTGAACTCGAAGGTCTTGCGCCAGCTCAGGTTGCGATGCCGGGAGACGGAAACGTGCACATGTTCACCAAAAGAACTGCCCGTCGTACCGACCCGTCCAAGCACCGTGCCTGCGCTGACGATGTCACCGCGACGCACGGCCGTGTATTGCATGTGCGCGTAGTAGCTCGAGAAGACTTCCGCGTAAGTTCCGCTGCCGACCTGGTGGCGGATGAAGATTTCGCGCTGATAGGGATCGTTGCCCGGGATCGCAAACGTGGGTACGTGGCGCGGCACGGCCATCATCACGCGGCCGGAAGCCATCGACTGGACAAGACTGGAATTGTCCACCGGTATGTCGCTCGCCGGCTCGTCCACGCCGTCCGTGGCGACGCACTGATTCGGAACGTCGGGATTGCCGATGCTGTGCTGACGACCCTTGTTGTCGATGTAGCAGGCATCGTAGGGTCCGGCCGTTTGGGCAAACTCCTGCACATTGATCGGGATATTGTAGGGATCGTGGTTGAATCGCGACGCATCGCCATCCGGCGTGCCGGTGTAAGGCCGCGCCAGTATCGGCATCGCATCAGGCGCTGCCGTGTAGATGCAATTGCTGCGTCCAGTCGCATCAGCGAACACCTGATCAAACGGCGCGGTGCCGGTACCGACGCGAATCGTCACGAAGGTACCGCCGCCGCACGCACCCATCACCCAGTTCTTGCCAGCCAGCGAATACAGCCCTGAGCGTTCGATAATCAGGTTCGGATCGGTATTGAGAAACACCTGACACGGATCGCTGCCGCTGCCCTGCGCAAGCAGTCCTGATGTGGCATTTGCTGCATTTATCACACTGCAATAATTTCCATAACCGGCCGGTATCGAGATCACTGGCTGCAAGCCGGTGGTCGGTCGATCCAGTCCATCGAAATCGAAGTCCGACTCGAACAGGCTGTCACTGACGATGCTGGCGACCAGAGGCGCGATCGGGCCCGGTTCGTCCAGATTGCCATCGTTGTCGTGGTCGAAGACGTTGTTCGGATAGCGTGGACGATCCGCGAGCAAGAGCAGATTGCCGCGATACAGGGTTGCATCAACCAACACGTCCGCGACGACATTGTCGGTCGCTGCGCTTACGCCGGAATGCGCCACTTGCGGAAACACATGGAATTCTATACCCGAGCCGGAATACACCGCCGGGCCGAACAGACGCACGCCACCATCACGTTCCAGACGCAGACTGACGACATCGCTGGCGCCATACTCTGCAGCATCCGCGGGGCTGTTGGTGTGTGTCCCGAGCACGAAGAAACTGCCATCGCCGCGTGGCAACAGACGCTTGACCTTGCTGCCGCCGGCATCACGCGCACCGAGACCGTAGTTGGAAAAACGGAACGACATGCGCCCATCGCCATCGAAGCTCGTATCGAAGGCACCGCTTTCGGTCAGCGCAATGATGCAACTGGACGGGTCGAGTGCGACGCTGAAGCTCAGATTGCAGCCGACCAGGATGCGCGCCTGGCTGCCGTCGTAGACCAGATCCGCCAGCGACGGCGTGGCGGCCACCTGACTGCCATCGTCGATCAAAAGTCGACCATCGCCGCTGAAGTCCGCGGCGAATTCGCCGAGTACGTCGAGTTTCACCAGTGCATAGGCCGCGTTGCCGAAGGCATCGGACGCGGTGCCGCCAAGCAGGATCGCACCCAGTGGCAATACCGCGATGCGCGTGCACATGTCCGTGTCGCTGCCGCCGCCATTGAAATCAATTTCGCGATAGCCCGTGCCGTTGAAGCTCGGATCAAGATCGCCGTTGACGGTCAGACGCACCACGACCATGTTGCGCTCGCTGCCGCGCTGCACATAACCGCAGGCGACCGTCTTGCTGTTCGCTACTGCCTGCACGTGATTGAAAAATGACCCTGCCGACGAAAACGCGGGCACCGAGTTCAATGCAAATTTACCACCTGTGGCAAATGATACGTCATTGAATCCGTTCGCGGTCTGCCGCGCGACGAAACCGGTCAAGCCGCTGCCCGTATCCGCAGCGCCGGACACGACGGCGCGGTCCGACGTGTCGACGTCGATGGCAGTGCACAGATCGTAATTGGTGCCGCCCAGGTCGGGCGCAATACGCCGCGTACCTTCCAGCTCCTCCGGACCGGTGTAGGACATGTCAATCAGGCGTGCGCGAGTCAGATGCCGCGTCACCGCACAATCGGCGTTGCTATTGCCCGCCTCGTTCCATTCATTCAGCACCAGGATACGTTTCTGGCTATCGACGGCGATGCCTTGCGCGTTCTCGCTGATCAGATGCTGGCGCGTGATATTGACGAATACGCCGTGGGAACGGTCCGGACCGAACTCTTCCCAACCCACCCCGGTTCCGGATTGCGCTGCCGCACCACTCGCACCCAGCAGGACGAGCAATCCACCCATCCACAATCGACCACGCATGACAGACTCCCGCAACGACGCAATCGCGCCTGTCCCATTCCACGTCGTTTACCGGACAAAAGGGACAAGCGCCGCGCAGAGCGTGGGTGAGGCCGCTTTGTTGGCTTCCAGCAGGGGTAGCGTGTTCAGCCTGCCGATGAGCAACCGATGCGGACCGCGGTTCACCAGCCGATCGCGTCAAGCGGACGGTCGGCGACAGGTTTCGTGCTGTGTTTTACGCGCGTGCGCGCTCACACCTGCACGCGCATCCCCGGCCGGCTCAGTTCCACGCGACAATGAAAATGTTCGCTAAGTTTTTCCGCCAATGGCTCCCGAGCGAGATCCTCGCCATGCACCAGATAAACGGGCGGGCGTCCGGCGATGTGCGAGTACCATTCGATCAGTCCTGACTGGTCGGCATGTGCCGACAGGCCACCGACAGTGTGCTTCTGCGCGAGCACGTCGATCGATTCACCGAACAATTTCACGTTGCGCGCGCCATCGACGATGATGCGCCCGAGCGTACCGTGCGCCTGATAGCCGACGAAGACGATGTGCGCATTGCGCCGCCCCAGATTCTGGCGCAAGTGATGGCGGATGCGGCCACCGTTGCACATGCCGGATCCGGCGATGATGATCGCCCCGCCGGCGTGCGCATTGATTGCCTGGGAATCCGCAACCGACTCGGTCAAGCGCAGGTTCGGCAAGCGCAACGGGTGCGGGCGGGTTTTCCATAAGCGTTGCGCGTCTTCGTCGAACAGATTCTCATGCCGCTCGTAGACCTCAAGCACCTTGCCGGCCATCGGGCTATCGAGGAACACACTGAAATCACCGATGTGCCATTCCTTGTAGAACAGTGCGAGCCAGTAGAGGATTTCCTGCGTACGACCTACCGCAAACGCCGGAATTACCACATTTCCACCGCTGTTTCTGGCCGCAGCGAAAATATCGCCCAGCTCCTTGATCGTGTCGTTGCGCGAGCGATGCAGGCGATTGCCGTAGGTCGACTCCATCAGCACTGCGTCGGCGCTGTCGATCGCCGCAGGATCACGCAGGATCGGCGTGCCTTTCGGGCCGACGTCGCCGGAAAACACCAGCTTGCGCGTCTTGTCTGCTTCCTTGCCCCATACTTCGATCACGGACGAACCGAGGATATGTCCTGCATCGCGCAAGCGCACCCGCACGCCGGGCGCAACTTCGGTTTCCTCGTCATACGCAATCGCCCGCATCTGGCGTAGCGCGCCAGCCACGTCCTTGTGCGAATACAAAGGCAATTGGGGTTTTTCGCCGTTGCGTACGCGCAGCAGGTTGTCGCGCACGATGTCTGCCTCGGCGATCGATGCCGAGTCCTCGAGCATGATCCGCGCAAGGTCCGCCGTCGCAGCCTGGGCGAAGATCGGCCCCTGAAATCCACGCTGCACGAGGAGCGGCACGCGGCCGATGTGATCAATATGCGCATGACTCAGGACCAGCGCGTCGAGGCGTTGCGGATCAAACGCAAAAGGCTCGGCGTTGCGGCGCTCGGCCTCGTCATCGCCCTGCAGCATGCCGCAATCAAGCAGTACGCGACGTTCGCCGACGGTGACCAGATGACTGGATCCCGTGACTTCACCATTTGCACCACAGAACTCCAGCTGCATTTCGTGGTCTCTCTCAGGACGCGCTCCGGCCTTGCTGCGGATTATGCGCCGGTCGGCAGCACGAAAGCGGCTCCGCGCGGGGGCTGGCTCGACAGCCTCGGTATGGCGCGGATCGGCGCTTGTGGAGGGCCCGGCGATGGCCCCTGACCTTCGACACTGTAAGCCATGGCGGACTGCGCCTACCCTTGCGCGCGCCCACGCACGGACTATCCCGACCCCATGACCTTGCCACGATCACCACGCTGCGCCCTGTTTCTTGCCCTGCTCGCCGCGAGTGCCGGCGCGCATACCAACGAGCGAGGCCTCGATCCAAATAATTTTGATACTTCTACACCCGCCTGCCGCGACTTCTTCCAGTACGCCAATGGCGCATGGCTGGCGTCGAATCCGATCCGGCCCGAGTACAGTCAATGGAGCCTCGACGATGAATTGCGCGAACGCAATCTGAATCTGCTGCGCGATGTCCTCGAGAACGCCGCCAAGAATCCGTCGCCCGCTGGCAGCAACACGCAGAAAATCGGCGATTTCTACGCGACTGCCACGGACGAAGCCGCGATTGCGAAGGCCGGTTACTCCCCGATCAAGTCAGACCTCGCGCGAATTGACGCGCTCAAGACGAGTGACGAATTGATCGCTCTGATTCGCGATTGGCACGCGCACGGCGAGCAGGTACTGTTTGATTTCGGTCCCGAATCGGACATGAAGAATGCCGGTCAGGTGATCGCCTATGCCACTCAAGGCGGCCTTGGCCTGCCGGATCGCGACTACTATCTGCGCAGCGATGCAAAATCCAAACAGCTGCTCGCCAAGTATCGCGCCTACGTCGCACGCATGCTTGGCCTGGTCGGCCAGAAGAACGCCGCCGAGCAGGCTGGCTGGATCCTTGAAATCGAAACGCGTCTGGCCAAGGCATCGCTCGACCGCGTCGCGATGCGCGACCCGAACAACTATTATCACATTTATACCAGCCCACAGGCCGATGCGAAAACGCCGCATTTTTCCTGGGCGGCGTACTTTGCCTCGGTTGATCAGCCCGGCCTGGCGAGCTTTTCGCTGGCGCAGCCGGACTTCTTCGTGGCGATGGACAAAGCACTGGCAGAAGTCCCGCTGCCCCATTGGCAGGCCTACCTGCGCTGGAATCTCGCCGACAGCGCCGCTCCTGCGCTGTCTGATGACTTCGTAAAGGCCAACTTCGAGTTCCGCAGCAAGACCTTGCGTGGCACGGAAGAACTGAAGCCACGCTGGAAACGCGCTATCGATGCGACCAACGAAGCGCTCGGCGAGGCCGTCGGCGAGGTCTATGTCAGCAAGGCATTCCCGCCCGAGGCCAAAGCTGGCGCCAGGCAACTCGTGGACAATTTGAAAGTTGCACTCCGCACTCGTCTCGACAAGCTGCCCTGGATGAGTCCTGACACGCGCAAAGCGGCATACGCCAAGCTCGATACGCTGGTCGCGAAAATCGGCTACCCGGATCGCTGGCGCGACTACTCGGCGCTGAATATCGGTCGGGCTTCGTACTACGACAACTTGCGCGCTGCTAGCAGCTTCGAGGCAAAGCGCCAGTACGCAAAGATCGGCAAGCCCGTGGATCGCGGCGAGTGGGGCATGACGCCGCAGACGATCAATGCGTATTACAACCCTCTGCAGAATGAAATCGTGTTTCCCGCCGCGCAACTGCTGCCACCGTATTTCGACGACAAAATGGACAATGCGGTGAACTACGGTGGCATCGGTTCGGTGATCGGTCACGAGATGCTGCACGGATTCGACGACACCGGCAGCCAATTCGACGCGACTGGCAATCTCGCAAATTGGTGGAGCGCCGCGGACAAGAAGCAATTCGAAGAGCGCACCAGCAAGCTCGTCACCCAATTCGGCGAATTCGTGCCGGTCGACGCATTGCATATCAACGGCAAGCTGACTCTCGGCGAAAACATTGCCGACCTCGGTGGTTTGCAGGTGGCCTGGGACGCGTTCCAGATAGCCAACCGTGGCAAACCGGCCGAGCGCATCGACGGAATGACGCCGGAGCAGCGCTTCTTCGTCTCCTTCGCGCAGGCCTGGCGGACCGCGCAGCGCCCAGAGGCCCTGCGGCTGCAAGTGCAATCCAACGAACACGCACCGGCCAAATGGCGGGTGCTGGGACCGCTGGCCAACCTGCCGGAGTTCAGCCAGGCCTTTTCCTGCAAGTCGGGCGATGCGATGCAGCGCGCCAGCGCCACCCGTGTCGACATCTGGTAATGCAACACTTTCCACTTTATCTTTCGCGCGACAATTCACTTCGAGGAACACCATGAATCAGCGCTTGCTCAAACCTCTCGCCCTGGCCATCGGCCTGGGTTGTGCCAGCTTCGCAACGTCCGCCGTGGAACTCACGCGCGGCATCGATACCAAGCAGTTCGACAGCAAGCTCTCCGCCTGCGGCGATTTCTTCGGCTACATCAATGCGAACTGGCTGAAGGCAAATCCGATCCCGGGCGACCGCAGCACCTGGGGCAGCTTCGAGCAGCTCGATGAGGCATCGCTCGCGGCAACCCGCGAGATTGCCGAAAGCGCAGCAAAGAGTTCGGCCAATGCGCCAGCGGGATCCAATCTGCAGAAGATCGGCTACTTCTACGCCACCGGCATGAACGACGCCGCGATCAACAAAGCCGGCATCGCACCTATCGCAGACGACCTGAAGCGCATCGCGGGCCTGAAGACGCCGGACGAAATTGCCGCGTTGCTGATGGATCTGCAGGCGGTCGGCCAGAGCCAGCTGTTTGGATTCGGTGGCGAAGCGGACTTCAAGAATTCCACAATGACCATTGCCTACGCGACGCAGGCGGGCTTGAGTCTGCCGGAACGCGCGTACTACCTCGAAGACGGCAAGGATGGCAGCTACAAGAAGATCCGCGACCAATTTGTCGCGCACGCTGCCAAGACCCTGGAACTTGGTGGCGTTAAGCCCGCCGACGCTGCGGCGCAGGCCAAGATCGTGCTCGATTTCGAGACGCGGTTGGCGAAAGCCTCACTCGCGCCGGTCGAATTGCGCGAGCCGGACAATCAATACCACTTTGTGAGCATCGCTGACGCCGACAAAGTCACGCCGCATTTTTCGTGGCAGAAATTCTTCGCCAGCCAGGGCGTTGCCGGCCAGACCGGGTTCTCCCTCTCGCAGCCAAAGTTCTTCGCCGAAATGGACGCCATGCTGGCCGGCGTGCCCGCCGAGCAATGGCAGGCGTACCTGCGCTTCCACACGATCGACGACGCCGCGCCATTCCTCTCTGACGCCCTAGCGGAAGAGAATTTCAATTTCAACAGCAAGACCCTGCGCGGCCAGAAAGAAATGAAGCCGCGCTGGAAGCGCACCTTGAACACGGTCGAAGGCAGCATGGGCATGGCGCTCGGCCAGCTTTACGTGGAAAAGAACTTCACCCCTGAAGCCAAGCAGCGCGCCCAGGAACTGGTCGACAATCTGCGCATGGCACTCAAGACGCGCCTGGAGAATCTTGACTGGATGAGTCCGGAGACGAAAAAGCTCGCGCTGGAAAAGTGGAGCACGTTCATGCCGAAGATCGGCTATCCGGACGAATGGCGCGACTGGTCCGGCCTTGCAATCAAGTCGGACAACTACTACGCCAACGTTGCAGCAGCTGCCAAGTTCAATCACGACTGGAATGCAGCGAAGATCGGCAAGCCGGTCGACCGCAAGGAATGGGGCATGACCCCGCAGACCGTCAACGCCTATTACAACCCGCTGAAGAACGAAATCGTGTTTCCGGCGGCGATCCTGCAGCCGCCCTTCTTTGACGCCAAGGCCGACGACGCACTGAATTACGGTGGAATCGGCGCCGTAATCGGCCACGAGATGTTGCACGGCTACGATGACGAAGGCAGCCAGTTCGATGCCAAGGGCAACTATCACAGCTGGTGGACAAAGGAAGATCGGGAGAAATTCGACGCGCGTACCGCGAAACTCGTGCAGCAGTTCGACGACTATGTCGCGATCGAGGATCTGCACGTGAAGGGCAAGCTGACCCTCGGCGAGAACATCGCCGACCTTGGTGGGCTGAACATCGCCCACGATGCGTTCAAGATCGCGCAGGCCAAGGCCGGTGCCAAGTCCGATACGAAAATCGACGGACTCAACTCCGAGCAGCGCTTCTTCATCAATTTCGCACAGGTCTGGCGGCGTGCATTCCGCGCGGAAGAGCTCAAGCGTCGCCTCAATGTCGATCCGCATGCGCCGGCACAATTCCGCGCGATTGCCACGCCGTCCAACATGGCGGCCTTCGCTGATGCATTCTCCTGCAAGGCCGGTGACACGATGGTGCGCGCGCCGGACAAGCAGGTGAAGATCTGGTAATCGACACAAGTCTCCATTGAATCCGAGGCGCAGCGAAAGCTGCGCCTTTTTTTGTTGAGAGCGTCGCGGCAAAGGGAGCAACGATTTTGTAAACTTGCTCGCGTCATCTCTCTCCAGCCTGCATCGAGAATCCCATGCACAAGAGCAAACTTGCCGGCTTCATCATCGATTGCCAAACCGACGATCTGGCCGCTGCGGCCGATTTCTGGGCCGGCGCGCTGGGCATGCCCAAGCACCTGCTGCCGGAAGAAGAAGGGGAAAAGTACACCGAACTGCTGGATCCGAATGAGGATCTGCATATCGAGGTGCAGAAAGTCAGCCACCCCAGTCGCGTGCACCTCGACATTGAAACCGACGATGTCGAGGCTGAGGTGCGTCGCCTGGAAGCACTCGGCGCCAAACGTGTCAGCCAGACGCACACGTGGTGGGTGATGGAAGCGCCGACCGGCCAGCGATTCTGCGTCGTACGCGCCAAGTCACCGCGCTTCGCTGCGCGTGCCAATCAATGGGATTGAGGGCCTGGCGTCTCGGTGCGCGGTGAATGATCCCTCAACGACGAAGCGCAAGCGCGAAAGCATTTCGTCCGTTCCACGGTCACATCGAGCGAGTCCGATCGCGACTCGTGCGGAGATTGCCGACATGAACAAGACCCTCCATCGAATCACGCGACGACGCCTGCTGCGTGGGAGTCTTGCCGCCATCGCCGGGTGTGCCGCGTTCGGTCTGCGCGAGGACGCAATTCGGCGCGCCATTGCGGGCGAAGGCGAAACCTTCGCCGTTGTGCACACGGATGCCGAGTGGAAATCCTCGTTGACGCAAGAGCAATACGCGGTGCTGCGCCAGGACGGGACCGAACGCGCATTCAGCAGTGCGCTGGATCACGAGAAGCGCGCAGGCATCTTCGCCTGCGCCGGGTGCGATCTGCCGCTGTTCGCGTCGGACAAGAAATTCGATAGCGGCACTGGTTGGCCCAGCTTCTGGCGACCGCTGCCAGGCGCCGTGCGCGAGCGCTCCGACATGACTCTGGGCATGCAGCGCACGGACGTACGTTGCAGCCGCTGCGGTAGTCACCTTGGCCATGTGTTCGACGACGGTCCGGCGCCGACCGGGCTGCGCTACTGCATGAATGGGGTTGCCTTGACCTTCAAGCCAACCGGTTGACTGGGCGACGCCCATCACCTTTACGCACATCGCCGCGATCTGCTATTCACAATTTGTCCACCAGCAGCTGTGCGCACCGATAAACCCGAGCAGCGCATTCTGCTTCGGTGTGTTCTGCTGGTCGAGATATTCAACGGCGCCCCAACTACCAAATTTTCCATATTGGCTGGATGCTGTAAAGTTCATAAAGAGCTCCCCGCCATTGGTACGCCAGAAATCCAGGTGTTGCGTATAGGCTGTGCCCATCCGCGCATCCCGATTGGCATTGTTAAAGAGATCCGCAATCACGGTGTTGTTCTCCACGCCGAGGATCCCAACCAGATGCTGGCCGCCCTCGTAGGTGACGAGATGCAATCCGCGCGCGGCAGCTGCGCCGTGATGGGAGGTAATCCAGGTCTTTACTTCATTGAGTGCGCCGCCCGCCGGACCACCGGCAACCTGTCCGCCACTGTTGAGTTCGGCGAACAGGGTCGTGAGATTCCAGCTTTGCACGGTCGTCGCCGTGTCCGGACCGTCCAGATATCCGCCAAAATACGGCGCAATTGCGACAGCGCCCAACTGATGTCCGCTGCAGGGCTTGCCGGCGAGCCAGAACGGGCAGTCGGCAGCTTCGGTCTGGGTATAGTCGTTTGCCGCCTGCGCGCCAAGCACGCAGGTGACCCGCGCCGCCTCCGATCCGAACGCGGCTTTCCACAAATCGCACATTTGCGCGGTCCGCTCGCCATGCCAGTTGAGGCGCCGGTCGAATCCCGAACCCTGATTGCCGTACTCCGCAGTACCTTGCGCCTCGACGAAGGCCCCCTGCTGGAACTGGCCGTTCCAGACTTCATTGGAGTATTCGACGTACAGCTCCAGATCCGGGCGTAACAGTTGCTTCACGCGCAAGGCGAACTGCGTGATGTAGTCGTTGCTGGCGCGATGCGGCATGTTGAACCAGGGATTGGCGTCAGTGCGATTGGCCAATTCGACCATGGCCTCGAGCGGCACGCCGCGTTCGGTCCAGCGAGCGTGCGACAGCAAGGGGCGATTCGCGAATTCCTGCTGGGTGGAATTGTTGGTCCCCATCCAGTCCATGAAACGCAGCGCCTTGTTGCGCCGGATCAGGCTCAGAAAATCCGGGTGAAACAGTTGCGACGGGCCGGTGTTCTCATCAAAACCCGGCATCCACACGTGGATATTCCGGATCGGGTTGCCCGCCGTGATCGCGTCCAGACGCATCATCCAGCCGCCATTCGCGGCGTTGACATCGAGCACGTCACGGCCTGGCGTCGACAATGCGACATTTTTCGTTGCCGCAAAAAAATAGCTGATGCTGCCCTGCCCGTCGTAGGTGACCACGTAACGGCCGCCGGGATAGTGAGCGGCAAAATCCCCGAAGAAGAACAGCGTCGCCACCGCGTTGTAGTTCGGTGCGGTACAGCCGGGCTGCCCCGTTTGCGGAACCAGTGAACGCACGTAGCCATTCGCGTCCAGGTCCAGGCATGCTGCATCGTCGGTGTCGAAAATGCCGCTGCCGGCAGTGCTCTGGGTGATCCAGCTGCGCGACTGCTTCATGACGTCGACGAAGTTGTAGCTGGTCGAATAGTCGACCACACCGTCGAGGTTGGCACCGAGCGGAGAACCAAAATTGGCAGGGTTGTCGAACCCGTTGCGCCACACCGTATCGAATGCCGCAGCGGGCAAAGCGATCGTGAGCAACCATCCAGCAATGACGCTGCGAACGATCCGGTGCGCGATCATCGAACTCTCCTCTTTCCGAAACCTTGTCATGACCCGCCCGCGGCTGCGACGCGCGTCGCAGCGAGCGTATCGCCAGCCAGATTGATGGACTGTGCGGCGCCGCACACCGACCTACTCAAGACCATCCTGAAAAATGAATTCACTGAGATCCGCTTTCCACATTTCCCTTCCGGTCGTGCCGTCGTCGGCGGAAAAATATACTACGCCGCGCGGCGTCGCGATGAATTCACGGGGATTGCTGCTTGACGAGCCTGGCGCAATGTTGGCGCCCGCGAGCGGCAGCAGTAATTCATTGCGTACCACGCGTGGCTCATTGCCATCGGACGGTCGCCACGCGGGGAATACCACCGCTCCGTTCGGCAACGCCAATGGATCGCCCGTCGGCACCGGCCTGTCGAAAGGGTCGATGAGCGTCTGATTCAGTGCGCAGCGCGTGCCCGATGCGTTTCCGTTGCTGCGGTACAGGGCACACGGCGCAGCACTGCCATCGAAGGCACTGAAATACACATGCGCGCCTTGCGCGACAATCGGGCTATACCCGGACTGCGGGAGCGCGCTGCCTGCGCCGGGAAAGAGGTCTACCACGCGTTGCGTACCCACCGTGCTGCCATCGCTGACCCACAGTTCGCTGCCCTCAGCGAGCGTGGTCGCGACGAAGAACACGCGGCCACCCGCAGCAACCAATCCGTACGGAGAGGACGACCCTGCGCCCGGCTCGATATCCTTGACCAGGTGTGTACCTTGTGCAGTCCCATCGGTAATCCACAATTCGAAGCCAGTCGCTGCCGAGTTCGCGCAAAACAGCAACTTGTTGCCGAGCACGGTCATCAGCGTCGGAAACGATGGGTTCGCGCCAGGGTTGAGGTCGCCGATCAACTGTGGCGGATCGACACCGTTCGTGCTCATCAACTCGACACCCGTCGCGACGAAGTTGAGCGCACCGGCAAACACGATGCGACCATTGACCGTCGCGATATTGCGCGACGTGATGCAATGATCGACAAAACCGGATCCACCGGCGCTCATCAGCGCCGTCACGGCGACCGGCGCGGCCAGCGTAGCGTCCATGCGAACGAGTTCGCGTGCGTTGAAGCTGCTCGCGTCGGGCACGCCGGAGAAATACAAGGCCCCGTTCATTTCCACGCTGCAGGGAAACGGCGGACCGCCCGCGAAGACTCCCGGAATGACCATACCCGGTACCGTCTGGGTTCCCGCAACGGTGCCGTCGGTCAGCTGAAAGGTCGCATCCACTGCCGGCCACGACAACAATTTGCTGCCGATGTATCCGATCGGATCGAGCTCTGCGTCGAAGTAAGGAATGGTGCCCGATCCGCTGCTGGAGAACATCTGGATCGGATGCGTGTCACTGTTCGCCGCAAAGGTCACGCGCTCGCCAATCGTCGACAGGAATGATGGATTGGCATCGCCGATGCCATCGACGAAATTGCCGAGCAGCACGGTTCCGGACGACGTACCGTCGCTGGCGTACGGCTCTTCACCGGCGACGAACGCGGAGAAGAGCAGCGAACTGCCACTGGTTGCGGCGAGATTGCGCAGTGCCAATCCGCTGCCGAACGTGCGGAACAGTACACTGCCAGCCGCGCTTCCGTCGCTTTTCCACAATTGATCGTTATTTGCAAAATACACCATGTTTCCGTCCGCGGCAGCGATCATGTTGACGCCGGAAATACCCGCCGTGCCGCTCACGATTTCCTTCAGCAGGACGGTTCCGGCGGGAGTACCGTCGCTGCGCCACAGTTCGTTGCCAATGCTGCCGTTGTTGGCTTCGAACAGCATGGCGCCCGCGCGCGCATGCAGCCCGGACGTCACGCTGCTGTCGCCACCAGGCCGGATGTCCTTGAGGAGCAGGGTCCCGGCGACACTGCCGTCGGTCACGTAGGGCTCATTGCCATTAGCAGCCGTGTTGGCGAAGAAAAACTCGCGATTCAGTGCGATATTCGGCGTGAGACTGGTGATCTGCGAGGCGGCAAACAGCTTTTGCGTCGTGGCTGACGTTCCTTCGGTAACCCACAACTCCGTGCGCAGGGCGGAGACCGCGCTCGAATTCGTCACCACCAGATAGGTCTTGCTGCCCAGCACGTTGCCGGAAAAAACACCACCGGACGTGACCAGATCCTGCAACACACTCACGGTCGGTGGCGAGGTGAATGCCGAATACGCCAGCAGGTGTGGCTCCCGACCGACGCTGCTGGATGTGGCGAGTACCAGTTGTTCGAATCCTGAATCGGTGGGACCCAGGACTTCCGGACTGCTCGAAGCCGGACCCGGTTCGATGTCCAGTTCCAGGGTCGCCGTCGACGAGCTTGCCGAGTCGGCCAGGCGCCACAATTCGCGACCGTGCAACACGTCGATCGCAGAGAAGAAGATGCGCTGCTGAACCGTGTTGCCGATACGGATCGTCGAGAGTCGCAACGCCGCAGGCGCAGAGTCGGCCCGCCCCGGATTCAGATCACCGATCAGCGTCGGTGCCGTATCGCCGCTACGGTAGCGCCACAGTTCGCGACCATGCCTTCCGTCGTTGGCAGTGAAGATCAGGCGCGTTCCGTTGACGAAGAACCCGGCGGGACTGCTGCTGCATTCGCCGGGACACAGGTCGGCGAACAGATGGGTATTGACCGAGGTGCCGTCGGTGACCCATAGCTCCTGGCCATGCTCGCGATCGAACAAGGTGAAATAGGTCAGCCCGCCCACCACTCCGTTTTCGCTACGCACGAAGCTGGAGCCCTCTTCACCGAGTCCGGTAAAGACATCGGCAACCTGCTGCACAACCTGCGATGTCGCCGCCCCCGACGTCACCAAACCGAGCAACACAAACCAGCCGCGCAGGTGTCGCGTCACGCTGCGGTTTCCTGGCATTTCTGAACAATGGATTTTCATATACTTATCCCGAAAGCTGGCCACAACAATTCACTCGAAGGAATCGGCGAAAATGCGCAGGTCGGCCGGCTCGATGCGGACCCCGCCCGTGCCACGACCCTCGCTGTTCTGCCCTGCTGTGCCGATGGTCACGGCATGAAACGCACGGGTCGCGTCGTCGAAGGGATGGGTGATTGCCAGGAGTGGTGCGCGGCCAGTCGAATTGGTATCGGCGAGGGTGCTGTTGCCGGTCACGAGGGCGAGCAGACCGTCTGGACTGATGCTGATGTCTTCGAAGCCGGGGCAGATCGTGTTGCCACCCTGTGTTGCCGTGCAGGACGCGCCGCTGATCGACGCGGGCAAGGTCAGCTCCTGCATCACGGACGCAGCCGTGTAAGGTGCGCGCAGCAAAAACAGACGTGCCTTGGTCTGGCCGACGACCGCCGCGTTCAATTGCCCGATCAATACGGCGTTGCCATCCGGTGAAACACCAATCGGCCCCAGCCCGCCGACGCCCGCCGGCGCAGCAATGGAGACCGGCACGCTACTCGCGGAAAAAGGCGCAGCAACCACGCCGATGCCGGCGCTGGCTCGGGTCACGAAAAGACGTTGCCCATCGCGGCTCAGGCGACACACCGAGGTGGAAAATGCCTGCGGCAGCGTCACGCTGAAAACGGTACTCGTATACGGTGGGTCCAAGGCGGCGACGCCGTTGGTATGGCAAACGTACGCCCTGCCGTTCGGCGCGAAGTCGATGGCGGCGGTGACGAAGCGGCGCACCTGGATGTTTGCGGGCCCCGCCTGGACCTGCAGATGGCCGGTGGCGAAACCGCTCACGATCGCGGACTCCGGAAAGCCAACGCCGGACGCGGAAGTCTCTCCGAAGCTCAAAACGAAATTGCCGTTCGGCGAAACGGCGACCGTGCCACTCGCGTTGGTGCGTGTACTCAGTGCGATGCTGCCGATTACGGTGCCGCTAGAGACGCGCAATCGCGACAATTGCGGAATTGTAAAATCGGCAACCAGCGCTTCGCCGACGCGCAGGAAATCAATGCCGTGCGGTCGCACCGCGCCGCCAAAGCCGCTGCCGGTCAGCTGAGCGGGCGCCGGCAAGCCGACGTCTGGTTGCGGCAGCACGAACGCCAGATTGCCGTCGCTGAAAGAACCCAGCACTGCGGGTGGCTGGGCTGCGCACAGTCTCGTGCCGTGCAGCGCGGCCAAACCGCCAATCGCCAAGCACAGAGCCGCCCGTAGCAACGGTCGGCCAGACCCGCAGCGCGGATGGACGCCTGTCGCGAATCGTCCGCACCGATTTCCGCTCGACGCGGATTGACTGGACTTCACAATTATTTTCATCGTTGCCTCTCCCCCGACAGAACACGGAAACCAGCCGGACTCCGCCGCTGGTGCTGCGAAATCCAGCATGCAACGTGGCTGCGGGCAGGTACTGACCACGACGGGAACAATTCCGGAAGGATTTATTCCGTTGCGCCACCGCGCGTTAGAATCGAAGCGTCGCCGTCGAATGGCACGCGGGAGAGGTGTCTTTGGACAGGTCAGCCGAGTCGCCGGGACGTTGGTCGTTCGACCAGGTCGAGATCGACGAACGTCAGCGTGAGCTGCGCGTCGGCGGACAAGCCGTCGCGATCGAGTCCAAGCCGTTCGAGGTGTTGCTCGTGCTGCTTGCGCGCGCCGGCGAGACGGTCACCAAAGAGGAATTGATCAACGAGGTGTGGCCGGGCCGCGTCGTGACCGACGGTGTCCTCACGAAAGCGGTGCTGAAACTGCGCGTCGCGATCGGTGATACGGAACAAGCCCTGGTACGTACCGTGCACGGCTACGGCTACCGTCTGGTCGCACCGGTCACGGCGCTCGAAGCGGATGCGGCTACGATGCCGCATATTGCAGAAATTCAGAATGGTGCCGGCGTGCCGCTGCGCCCGAACTGGCGCTTCATCCGCCGACTCGGCCGTGGCGGCTTTGGCGAGGTCTGGCTCGCCGAACAGGCCAAGACGCACGAACCGCGCGTGTTCAAATTTGCATCGAACGGCGCCCAGCTGGCGGCACTCAAACGCGAGATCACGATTTCTCGCCTGCTGCATGAATCGCTGGGCGCGCGGGCCGACATCGTCAGAGTGCTCGACTGGAATCTCGATGACCCGCCGCATTTCATCGAAACCGAATACGCCGACGGTGGCAGTCTCGATAACTGGTTCAGTCGAAACACGGATCTGTCGGTTGCGGCACGCATCGAGATGGTCGCTCGCATCGCCGACGCACTGGCTGCCGCCCATTCGGTCGGCGTGCTGCACAAGGACCTCAAACCAGCCAATATCCTGGTGCTGAGCGACAACGGCGGCGTACCCGGCGTACGTCTGGCCGACTTCGGCAGTGGCGTTGTTCTGGACAATGCCCAATTGGAACAATTTAGAATCACCCGCCTCGGCTTCACGGTCGTGGCGGACAGTGATAGTACCAGCGGTACCCCGTACTACCTGGCACCGGAGCGCCTGGCGGGGCAAGCCGCATCCATCCACGGCGATATTTTTGCGCTCGGCATCTTGCTCTACCAGTTCCTGCTCGGCGATTTCCGGCGTCCGCTCGCTCCCGGATGGGAGCGCCAGATCAATGACGAGTTGCTGCGCGAAGACATCGCTGCCGCTGCAGAACAGGATCCATCGCGCCGCCTCGGCGACGCAGCGGAGCTGGCGCGTCGCCTGCGAGGTCTGGATGCCCGACGCCTCGAGCGCGACCGTGAACGCGCCGCGGCCGCCCGGAGTGCGCGTCTGGCCCAGCAGGTCGAGCGGGCAGGTATCCGGCGACGCTGGCAATTCGTTGCCTTGGTCACGTTGCTGGCGGGGATCGTCGCCAGCTCGATCATGGCCTGGCGCGAACTCGGCGCTCGCCACGACGCGGAACGCAATCTCGCGGCGCAGGAAGCGGTGCTGCGCTTCGTCCGTGAGGATCTGCTCGCCAAAGCTGATCCGTTTCAGGGTGACGGCAGCGCCCCGACCGTGCGCAGCGTGTTGCAGCTCGCGCACGAACGTGCGCAACAGTCACTTGCCGATCAACCGGAAGTCGCGGTCGCAGTGCTCAGTACGATCAGCGCCGCGCTGGGTGGGCTCGGCGAGCACGAAGCGGCGGAACGCGATGCAGAAGCCAGTCTGGCGATCGCACGCAAACATTTACCGATTGATCATCGTACACGTCTGGAAGCCGAACGCGTGCGTGCCGATCTGGACGAAGTCCAGGGCAACTGGCAACGCGCACGAGCAGCCTATCTTGATCTGCAGCCGCGCTTCGAACGTGTGTTCGGCGTTGCCCATGTCTCGACGCGCATGATCGCGCACCAGTTGGCCTGGACGCGATTCCTGTCCGGCGATTTCGCCCAGGCCGCGACCGAGTTCTGCACGTTGGCCGAGGACAATTCCCGTCTGCTCGGCGCGGACCACGATCAAACCGCGATGGCGCTCAGCGGCTGCGGTCTGGCGCTATGTCGGGCGGGGCGCTGCGCCGAAGCCATCGCGCCCACCGAACGCAGCATCGCGCTGCGGACGCAGCGCTATGGCGAGAATTCTCCCGCTCTCGCCCAGACGTTATTTTCCCTCGAATTAGCCCAGATTGGTGCGGGAAACGCCGTGGCGGCGCTGGCGACCATCGATCGAATCCTGGCCATCTTGCAGCGGCACCACCTCGCCGACACCCACCCGCAATTCACCTTGGCACGTCACGAGCGTGCTGCGGTCTTGTTGCGTCTGGATCGTCCGCACGAGGCCCTCGCGGACGCCGAGACTGCGATCAGCACGCGTACCACGGCCTTCGGTGCCAGCCATGCGTATGTCGCCGCCAGTCGCAATCTGCGCGCGCGTGCCTATGCGGCGCTCGGCCGCCGCGACGAAGCGCTCGCCGAATTCGACGCCGCACTGAAAATTGCCGAAGCCGACGGCAAGGATTCGGAACTCGCGACGCGCATTCGTGGATTCCGCGACAAAGTTGCCAATGCACCATAAGCCAGGCGTGCGACGTCCGCTCCGCCTGGACCCGTGCCCGCTATGGCACACGCGGCGCCCGCTGCCGTTACGTTTCGTCTGACGCAGCACCATCAGCCAATCCGGCCGTCACACCTTGAAACCCCGGATCCACGCGACGTATCGATCCACGAAATCCTGCAGGAATTTGACGGTCTTGTCGTTGCCGATCGTGCCGTCCGCGGCGATCAGGTCGTCCTTGAACTGGATGAAGATTTCGGGTTGTGCGAGCAACGGTACGTCCAGGTAGGCCAGCACATTGCGCAAATGCTGCTGCGCGAGTGCCGTACCTGCGGCACCAATCGAGGTGCCCATGACGGCCCCCGGTCTGCCGGCAAACGAATTTTTGCCCGACGGGCGTGATGCGATATCCAGTGCATTTTTCAGCACGCCCGGGATCGAACGGTTGTACTCCGGTGTAACGAACAGCAGCGCGTCGGCAGATTCGATGTCCTGCTTGAGTCGCGTCGCAGTGGGCGGATAGCTGGCATCGAAATCCTGTGAATAGAGCGGCAGGTCATCGATGCGCACGTGTTCGAAGGCGAAACCAGCGGGTGCGAGTTTTTCCACAGCGCGCGCAAGGCGGCGATTGAACGAATCCTGGCGCAGGCTGCCGACCAATACCGCGACTTTCAGATCACTCATGAGGTGTACTCCCGGATCAATTCCCATTGCGTCGGCGCGATGCAACCCGAGAAGTTCCAAGGGCTGCGACCTGCGCGGCATTTACCGACAGCCGGCACACGCCTCTCGTTGCATTCCTTGCGCACCCAGCCGACGTTATGGCGAAACGGTGTTGCCCGCTTACCGGCGCCCGCGTATACACGTCGTACTTTGCCACCCGCGCATGAACTGCGCCTGACGTTTTCAATGATGGCATCGATTCCTCGCCCACTGACCGGAGATGCCATGCGCCGCCATCCTGCACTCTATGCGATCCTGATCGGCGGCTTCATCGCCGGTGCCTTCGATATCAGCTACGCCGTCATCTTTTCTGCGTTTCGTGGGATTGCACCGATGCGCATCCTGCAATCTGTCGCGAGCGGCCTGCTCGGATCGCCGGCCTACGAAGGCGGCGTAGCGACGGCCACACTCGGGTTGCTGCTGCATTTTCTGATGGCCCTGCTGATCGCATCGATCTATTACCTGGCGAGCCGCCGATTGCCGCTGCTCACGCGCTATCCACTCCCGTGCGGCGCGGTGTTCGGGGCTGGCGTGTACGCGGTGATGAATCTGGTCGTATTGCCGTTGTCCGCATTTCCGGGCAAGCCAAATTTCACCTTGCCGGTCCTCGCGACCGGCCTGTTCGTGCATATGTTCCTTTTTGGCGTTCCGATCGCCTATGCGACACAGCGCGCGGGGCAATCCCGATAGACGACCGCCACTTTCCAGCACGGTCCGATTCATGATCTTCAGCCTGGTGCCCTGCGATGTCGCCGGAGTTCCCACCGAAGCGGTTGCCACGCTGCCGGACATGGTTCGGGAGAACGCCCGACTTGGTGCCGCCCTGTATGAGCGATGCGGCTTTGTGCCACCGTGGATCGGCTACATCGCCGTGGCCGATGGTCACGCTGTCGGTGGAGGCGCCTTTGTCGGCCCTCCCCGCGATGGCATCGTCGAAATCGCCTACTACTCGCTGCCTGAACTTGAGAGGCGCGGCCATGCAACTCGGACGGCGCGCGCACTTGTGGATATCGCCAGAAACGCACAACCCGGCATCATCCTGATCGCGCACACCCTGCCGCATGAAAACCCGTCAACAATCATCCTGCGCCGCCTCGGTTTCGCGTTTCACGCGACGAGCGAAGATCCGGATGAAGGTCCGGTGTGGCAATGGCGGATGTAGTGCCCCGCTTGTCCTCGAGCCGCCAATTGCCGTTCCTGTTGGCGGCAGTTCTGGTGATCGGCGGATGTGCGCGGCACGCCACGAGCGTGGGTATCGAATCGCTCGCGGCGATCAAACACGCCGAGTCGGCAGCTATCGCCGCGGGCTACGACGTCGGCAAGTTCAATCGGGACATGGTGGCCTGTTCGTGGCAAGCGCCGTGTGCTCGATGGATGATCCATTACTCTTGCAAGGTAGAGGGCGCGGCACCAGGCTGCGGATTTCTGGTGACCGTCGACACACATACAGCTGCTACGGAGATCTTCGGCGACGAATAGCGGGATCCGGATCCTGCCGATCGATCGAGGTTCGCCACGATGGCGTTGTCCGCCGCGCGACGAAGTACGGCAATCTGCTGTGAATCGCCGACCGCACGCGCGTCTCCGCGGTGATGAACGAAACGTCGTCGCAGGTATCGTTTGGAGTGTGCTGCCCTTGGCGAACCGCAATTCGATTTTTCGCCAGCGATCGTCGTTCCATCAAGCAGAGTGTAAAACGTGAAGCCGATTCGATTGAATTGCGCGGCCGCGCCGGACGCGGCCGCGCGAGGTTTGCTACTGGCGAACGTAACTGATCTGCATGGTTCTGGCTTCCTTCCCTTCCCGGGTCTCGAACCATTCAAATGTATAATGGTCCTTGTCCACAATTTTAACGACCTCGCGAATCGGAATCTTCGCGCCCGCCTTCATCGCGTCGTCCATGTCGCCATTGAAAGTGTAGGTCTTGGTTGCCGCGTCGTAGCTGCCGAGCGCCAGCCAGAACCCGGTGGACATGCTGTCGATCCAGGTATTGTAGAACTTGCCCTTCAGGTTGTCGTAACCAAGCATGCCCTCGCCACTGAACGTCTGCCCCATCGCCATGCCCTGATGCTGCAGTCGGTAGTAGCGGCCCTCATACATCGACTCGCCTTTGCTGCTGCCTGCGCTCTTTTCCGGCGCTGCCTTCGGATCCATCCACATCGACGTTTCTGTTTTCCAGTTGCCAACGAAGTACGCCAACTGCTTCTGCTCGGCGCGCACTTCACCCACGCGCGCGTAGGCATCCATCATGGCCTTCTGCTCGGCGCTCATCGCTGGCGATGGCGCCTTGCCCTTGTCGTCCGCATGAACGGCGGTGACGCCTGACAAGGCGAGCAGCATTGTGCAGATTGCAACAGGTAGTTTCATGGCGAGCCTCCCAATGTCCGAGTGGACCGCGACATGCTAGTCCCCCTGCGAAGACGATGAAAGAGGTCCGCCGCCGGGCATTCATGCGCGGTTGTCTTCCTGACGTTGCCAGCGCCTAAAGCCAGGCCATCTGCGCGACAAACACCAGCGCAATCAGCCACACCGCAAGCGGCACTTGGCGCGCGCGACCGGCGAGCAATTTAATGGCCGCGTAGCTGATGAAGCCGAACGCGATACCATGCGCAATGGAAAATGTGAACGGCATGGCGACCGCGCAGATCAGGGCCGGAGCGGCTTCCGTCAGGTCGTCCCATTCGATTTCAGCAAGTCCGCGCGCGAGCACCACCGCCACGTAGATCAGGGCGGGAGCGGTCGCATGCGCGGGGATCGTGCCGGCCAGTGGCGCGAAGAAAAGCAATAGCAGAAACAGTAACGCGACAACCACGGCGGTCAGACCGGTACGTCCGCCGACGGCGGTACCGGCAGCACTTTCGATGTACGCTGTCGTCGATGACGTGCCCAGCGCCGCGCCGGCGACAATCGCGCTGGAATCGGCGAGCAGCGCTCGATTCAGGCGCGGCAGCTTGCCATCCTTGTCGAGCAGACCAGCGCGATGGCTCACGCCAATCAGCGTGCCGGTCGCGTCAAACAATTCGACCAGGAAAAAGGTCAGCACAACCGATAGAAAGCCACTGTGCAACGCGCCGGCGATATCCAGTTGCAGAAACGTCGGGGCGAGCGAAGGCGGCAGGGAAAATATGCCGTTGAATGGCGTTGCCCCGAAAGCCAGCGACAACGCGCTGATCAGCAAGATGCCGATCAGGATGCCGCCGGCGATGCGGCGCGCCTGCAGCGCAACAATGATCACGAATCCCAGCGCCGCGAGCAGCGCAGAGGTCGAGTGCATATTTCCCAGCGTGACAAAAGTCGCTGGATCGCCAGCAATCCAGCCTGCATTCTTGATCCCGATCAGGGCGAGGAACAGCCCGATGCCGGCAGAAATCGCCAGCTTCAGCGAGCGCGGGATCGCATTGACGATCCATTCGCGCACGCGCAGCACGCTGACGATGACAAACAGACAACCGGAAATGAATACGGCACCGAGTGCCGCCTGCCAGGGATAGTGCAGCGTGCCGACCACGACGAATGCGAAGTACGCATTCAAGCCCATACCGGGGGCCATCGCAATTGGATAGTTTGCGTACAGACCCATGATCGCGGAGCCCAGCGCCGCAGCGAGGCAAGTCGCTACGAACACGGCGGTTGGCGACATGCCAGCCGCGGCGAGAATTTGAGGATTGACGAAAGCGATGTAGGCCATCGTCAGGAACGTCGTCAGTCCGGCGACAACCTCGGTACGCACGCTGCTGCCCTGCGTGCTGATCCCAAAGTAGCGATCCAGCGCTCCGTCGGGTCGTGCGCTCGGTGCCGCATTCACAAGGCATTCCTTTCACTCACTCGCGCGGCAAAGCAGTCGGCCAGCAAGGGTGGAATGCCGGGTACCTTCTGCAAGGTCCAGGCGCGAATCTGCTGTGCCTCATCGGGCGCTGCCGCGCCGCTCCATTCGGCCACCGCGCTGCTGCTCGCGATATCGCCGGCGTAAAACAGGTAAAGCGCCTCCGCATGCGCCGGCTGCGCGTGAATCACGGTCCATCCGCCGCTGCTGATCGAGCCGAGTATCTCGAGTTTGTCGAGCTGTCGCTGCTTTGCAATCAATTCGGCCACCTGCGTGTTGCCGCCGAGACTCTTGCTCCGATCCAGGCCATCGCAGGGCGTTGCGGCGGCGATACCTGGCAGGATCAGCAACAGGCAAAACAGAGCGCGCATGGTTGACTCCCGGGCAGCACGAGGCGGATGGCGGCATCCGACGCAAGAGATATCATCGCGCGCCGCCGCGCCATGAAGCGACTCAGGCCCGCGCTGGCAGCGGACCGAATTTTCTCGCAAACTGTATTTTTAGCAAAACCAGACTTGTCAAGGCCTGGACGGTGACGGACGCAACCGACAACAGCCACAACTGGCGCAACTCGAACCCACCGTGCGCAGCGAGTATGGCCGCGGGAATCGCGAACGTGAGCAGACGCGTCGCGCTGCTGAACAGCGCCGGCAACGTGTTTCCGAGTGCCTGAAAAATTCCGGAGCAGCTGAATACGATGCCGGAAGCGACGAAGTTCCAGGAGATGATGTGCAGGTACTGCGCAGCGACGGCGAGCACCGCGGGGTCGGAAGTGAATCCGTGCACGAACCATTCGGGCTGCCACTGGCACATCAGGGTCAGGGCCAGCATCAACACGCTGCCGAACAACAGCGCGACGCGAAACGTTTCGCGCACGCGTGCGTGCAGTCCCGCACCGACGTTCTGTCCCGCAATCGGCGCCGTGGCGAATGAGATGGCCATTGCCGGCAGGAAGATTGCCTGCATCACGCGCATGCCGATACCAAAACCGGCCTGGGCCGTGGAGCCGAACGAGCGGATCACCCAATACACCACGCCGAGATAGACGAACATCAGTGCGAACTCGCCGCCGGCTGGCAGGCCAATGCTGAGGATGCGTTTCCAAGCGGCGAGTTGCGGCCGAACAAGCGCCGCGTCAAACGCGACGGTTTTTTCCAGACGGATGAAATAGCCGATCAATGCGACGACGCCGACAGCGATCGAAATCGTGCTGGCCAAGCCGGCCCCTGCGACGCCGAGCGGATGGCCAGTCAACCAGCCGGCAATCAGAATCGGCGCGAGCACGGCATTCAGCAGCACGGTCAACATTTGCACAAACATGCCCGGCATCGCGATACCGGTGCCGCGCAAGGCAGAAGCCATCGCGACCATGCCGAACTGCAGCGCGAGTCCCGGCAGATACCAGTAGAGATATTCGATGCCGGCGGCAATGGTCGCCGCATCCGCTCCGAGGCGTTCCATGTACAGACGCGACAGGCCGTATCCGGCCACGATCGTGAAGACCATGCACAACCCGGCGAGAGAGAGGCTTTGATTGAATGCAAGGTTCGCGTCGGCGTAGTCCTTGCGCCCGACCGCCTGGGCAATCAGCGTCACCGTGCCCACGCCAAGCACCTGCGTGAGCGCCATGATGATGAAACTCACGTTGCCAGCGGCACCGACGCCGGCGATCGACGTGTCGCCGAGACGCGCAACAAAGTATAAATCAACCAAAAAATACATGGTCTGGAAAAACATCCCGGCGGCGATCGGCGCGGCCATGCGGAACAGATGACCCGATATCGGGCCCTGGGTAAGGTCTTTCACAATACGCATCCTCAACGGGCAGCCCGCGAACGCTAAACGAATCGCGCGCAGCGCGCCAGCGGCAATGGGGCCGCGTCGGGGTTCCGGCGCGCGGAAAAATACCGCGCGCGATAGTCGCACGGTGTGTGTTTTCCGGGCCTTCAACGAAGGTTGGCATTGATGTCCGAAAACGGCGAGTCGAGTAGCCGCCTGAGTCGTAGAATGGCGCCATGTCCACGCCATGTCTCCCGACTGTCGAAATCTGCGATCGTGCCCGAGCCGCGAAAGACGCGCGCTTCGACGGGCTGTTCTTTACGGCGGTGCGCAGCACCCGGATCTACTGCCGGCCGGTGTGCCCCGCACCGACGCCGAAGCGCTCCAACATTGTCTATTACGCAACGGCTGCAGCTGCCACAGCAGCCGGCTATCGTCCGTGCCTGCGCTGCCGACCGGAACTCTCGCCAGAGGCCGTTGCACAGGGTGGTTCCGCGTTGGTGGATCGCGCACTGACGTTGATCGCGGACGGCGCGTTGCAGGACAGCTCGATTGCAGCGTTGGCGCTGCGTGTGGGCATCAGCGATCGGCAGCTGCGCCGCGCATTCCTGGTTCATATGGGCGCAACGCCGATGGCCGTGCATGCCACGCGCCGACTGCTGCTTGCCAAACAATTGCTCACTGAAACCGCGTTGCCGGTCACGCACGTTGCGCTCGCGGCCGGTTTCAACAGCCTGCGTCGTTTCAATGCGGCCTTCGCGCAGGGCTGCGGCATGCCGCCAACCGCCATCCGCCGGCAGCGTGGCGCGATGATCGACGACACGCTCCAGTTGCGTCTCGCCTACCGACCACCGCTGGATTTTCCGTTGCTGCTCTCGTTTCTGGCCAAGCGCGCGATCCCCGGTATCGAACATGTCGCAGCCGATCGCTATGAACGGGTGATTGGTCCATGCGATGCATCAACCTGGATCGAGGTCCGCGCCGATCCGAAGCGACCGGAATTGCTGCTGCGCATCTCACCGACCGATCCGCGCGGGATTCCGGGCATCGTGCGACGCGTACGGCGCTTGTTCGATCTGGATGCCGATCTGGCGCCGGTGCACGCGGCAATGGCTACCGAGCCACTTCTTGCGAAAGGTATTGCACGACGGCCCGGCCTGCGCGTACCGGGCGGCTGGGACGGATTTGAAATTGCGGTACGTGCGGTGTTGGGCCAGCAGGTCAGCGTAGCCGGTGCGACAACCCTGGCGCGTCGCCTGGTCGAGCGCTACGGCGCGTCCCGCGAACGGCCTCGATCAGGGCTCGACCGGGCATTCCCCGAACCGCAAGCCCTCATTGATGCGCCGCTGGAACTTGTCGGATTGCCAAAGTCGCGCGCGTCGACCCTGCGCACGCTTGCCGCGGCAGTGCTGGCCGGCGACATCGACTTCGCCGCGGGGCAAAGTCTGGAAACGTTTGTGCGCGCGTTCGTCGCGCTGCCGGGCATCGGCCCCTGGACCGCGCACTACGTGGCGATGCGGGCGCTACATCATCCCGACGCCTTTCCCGCCGGCGATCTGATCCTGCAACAGGTGCTCGGTGGCGCGCAGCGTCTGACCGAACGGGCGACCGAAGCACGCTCGCAAGCCTGGCGTCCCTGGCGCGCCTACGCGGTTCTACATTTGTGGCATTTGTCCAATGAACCCGAGACGGAGCAAGACTGATGTGGTTCGATGCGTTCTCTTCACCTGTGGGCAAACTCGTCGTGGCGGCCGACGATGCCGGTATCCGGCATATCCTGTTCGACGAAAACCGATACGACGTGCCGGGGCGCGACGCGTGGCGGCGCGACCCCATACCGGTGCGCGAAGCGCGCGAGCAGCTACTGGCGTATTTCGCCGGCGATCGTCGCGAGTTCGATCTGCTCTTGAATCCGGTCGGAACGCCATTCCAGGTGACCGTCTGGGACATGCTTGCACAAATTCCTTTTGGCGAAACCTGGAGTTATCGCGATGTGGCCCTGCGTATCGCAATGCCCACCGCCGTCCGCGCGGTCGGTGCCGCAAATGGCCGCAATCCACTGCCCATCGTATTGCCCTGTCACCGCGTGATCGGTGCCGACGGCCGACTGGTCGGCTTCGGCGGTGGGTTGCCGACCAAACAGTTTCTCCTGGAACACGAAGGTGCGTTGCCGCGACAGGCGGGACTGCTGTAGGCAATCCGCAAAGGATGGCATCGAGGCGGCAGCGTCACTGAGCACCGAGGCCGCATCGATTGCCACGCGATTCGCGATCGATCCCGGCATCAGCGCGACAGCGCGAATACTGAACCAGCGACAACCGCTGGCATCAAAGACCGGGATGAAATCACCGAGTTTTTCGTTGCAGAAATCAATCCTTTTCAGCGGCAAAGATGCCCCTTTTCGACCGTTTGCCAAAGTCTGGGATACGCTAGAGATGCATGGATGCCAGCATGGCGGTGAATTTCTTGCTAATCTCGCATCGAGTCCGCAGATCGGCTCCAAGCGTTGCCCGGGAGCGTAAGTCCGCTATGGCGCGCCACTTCGCAGCGAGTGCGCCAGGAGCGGCGATTTCACCCCCGACAATGCCGGGAGGTTGAGAGGGGGGAAGATTCTGATTATCGAGGATAACGTTGGCAATCTTGAGTTGATGTCTTATCTACTCAGCGCCTTCGGTCACGTCCCGGTTGTCGCTACCACCAGCGAACGCGGGATCGAGGCGGCCCGAACCGGAGCGCCAGACCTTATCGTCTGCGACATCCATTTGCCCGGTCTGGACGGCTACGCTGTGGCTCGCGCGCTGAAGGACGACGCGACGCTCAAAAGCGTGCCTCTGATCGCCGTGACTGCCATGGCGATGGCAGGCGACTCCGACAAGGGTCTTGCGGCTGGATTCGATGGCTACATATCCAAACCTATAGATCCCCCCAATTTCGTGGCGTCGATCGAACGCTGGTTGCGGCCCGAACTGCATGGTTGCGGGCCAACGCCCTTCTCCGCGGCCGACACCGCGAATGCAGTCAGCGAACCCAGCGACACGCCGCTGCACTTCCGCGCCAGGATACTGGTCGTCGACGATTCGCCGGTGAATCGCGAACTGGTTCGCGACATCCTGACCCCGTGCGGCTACGACGTGCAGCTGGCCAACTCGGTTGATGCCGCGCTCGCGATCGCACGCAAGCAGCCACCGGATCTGATCCTGTCTGATCTGCACATGCCGAGCAACGATGGTTTCGCTTTGTTGCGCCAGATCAGGGAGGATTCTGCACTCCTTCGAGTTCCGTTCGTTTTCATCAGCTCATCCGCCTGGGGCGAACAAGACCACGCCCAGGCCGCCCGTTATGGGGTTACGCGCTTTCTGCTGCGACCTATCGAGCCGCGTGCGCTGCAGGCACACGTCGCGGGCTGCCTCCACCTCACGGGGGCCGCTTGAATGGCGAAGATCCTGGTTGTCGACGACCATTCGGTCAACCGTGAATTCCTTTCGGTCCTGCTGACCTATGCGGGACATTCGGTGCTGGAATCCAAGGACGGCGCGGAAGCCCTGCAGGTCTCCCGGACGATGCTTCCCGACCTCGTCATCAGCGATATCTTCATGCCCACCATGGATGGTGTCGAATTTGCTCAGTGCCTGCGCCTCGACCCTCTCATTGCGCATATTCCTATCATTTTTTATACGGCTACTTATCGCGTAAGCGACATTCGTGGTCTGGCGGAGAGTTGCGGCGTTGCCCGTGTGTTGCCAAAGCCGTCCGAGCCATACGTCATTCTGCAGGCGGTCGCGGAAGCCCTCGGCATCGAGCCGATGGCAATGCCGAGCCAACCATCCGTGGGTTCACGCACGACCGACAGCAGCCAACCGGCGTACCTGCAGGAGCTGGGCGAGTTGCAGCAGCGTCTGCAGGATGCAATCGACCAGGGCATGGAAATGGTGGTCGAGCGCGGCGCCGTCCGCGCTGTGTCGGATCACCTGATGCTGTCGTTGAGCAATGTCCAATCGCTGAGTCTGCGACTTGCGGCATTGCTGGAAATGGGCATGGTCCTGAGCGCGGAACGCGAACCGCGCGTCCTGTTGGATATGTTCTGTCGTGCGGCGCAGAGCATCATGAATACCCGCTATGCGGCGTTGGGCATACTCGACGCTGACGGAAACGCGTTGAAGGCGTGGGCCAGCCGTGGACTCACCGACGTAATCGACGCGCAATTGGGCCGCGGAAATCCGCGCACGGGAATTTTTGAACGTGTGATCGAAGAAAATTCTGCGATCCGCCTCAATGACCTGCACGGCGAGCTGGCAGCCATCGGTTTATGCGATGAGCATCCACCCGTCACGAATTTGCTGGTCGTGCCGGTGCGCTCGGCGAGCACGATCAGCGGCTGGTTCTATGTGGCGGACAAAATCACCGGAGCGCCGTTTGGCGAAGAAGACGAACAATTTGCAGTGACGATGTCTGCGCAGCTCGGCTTGGCGTATGGCAACCTGATGCTCCGCGACGAGAGCGAGCGCAACGCGGCCGCCTTGCGCATCGAGGTAGAGGAGCGGCGGCGCGCTGCCGGCGAATTGCGCGAAAGCGAATTGCGTTTCCGCGAGCTCGCCGAAAATATCCGCGAAGTATTTTTTCTGTTCGACGCGCAGCAAACCCGCACCCTCTACGTCAGCCCAAGTTATACCGACGTCTGGGGCAGGCCTTGCGAAGCCCTGTATGCGGATCAGGCCACGTGGGTCGACTCGGTCCACCCCGACGATCGTGAATGGCTGCGCGAACAACGCCAGCGCGACCACGATTCCGGTGGATTCGACAACCAATATCGCATCCAGCGACCCGACGGCAGCGTGCGCTGGGTGCATGTTCGCGGCTTTCCCATCCGCGATACGCACGGTCACATCTACCGCATCGCCGGTGTTGCAGACGACATCACCGAACGCAAGGAGCAGGAGGCGAAGATCGCCCGCCTGAGCCGGATCCGCGCGGTACAGAGCGCCATCAGCTCCGCCATCCTGCGGTTGCACAATCACAGCGAGATCCTGCAGGAAGTCTGTCAGATCGCCACGACCGAAGGAGTTTTTCCGATGGCCTGGGCGGGTGTAGTCGACGCGACATCTCCCGATGGTCGCGTCGTCGGGTGGTCCGGCGAACATTCGGAATATTGCACGACGATGCGCTTTACACAACGCATCGGCACTGTCGAGAGCATGTCACCCGCTTCGCGCGCGGTGCACGACGGTACCGCCTCGATCTGCAACGATATCGAAGCCGATCCCAGCCTGTTTGCAATGGGAGATGCGCTGGCGAAGCTTGGTCTGCGCTCGGTGGCTTCATTGCCGCTGATCATTGAGGAACGGGTCGTCGGGGTGATCACTTTTTTCTCGGCGGAAATCGGATTTTTCGACCAGGAGGAAATTTCGCTACTGAACTGGTTGGCAGCCGATCTGTCCTACGCCCTCGACTATCTGGACAAGGCCGAACGCCTCGACTACCTGGCGTATTACGACTCCCTGACCGGATTGCCGAACAGCAGCCTGTTTCACGACCGCCTGAGCCAGTTCATTCGCACCGGCATACCAGAGGGCGGTGAGCTTGGCGTGATCTTGATCGATCTGGTCCGCTTCACTCATGTCAACGATACATTGGGACGCATCGCAGGCGATCGCCTGCTGAAGCTCGTCGCAGCGCGACTGACCACCGCGCTCGGCGACGCTTTCAGCGTCGCACGCATCAGCGCGGACACGTTCGCGATCACCGGCGCCGGTGAATCGATGGACGCGCTGACCGGCGTGCGCAGCCGGACCTTCGCCGCCCTGGATGGCAGTTTTGTACTGGATGGACTGGAAACTCACATCACCGCACAAGCCGGCATCGCCCTCTATCCGGGCGACGGCGACAACGCGTCGACGCTATTCAAAAATGCAGAAGTTGCCCTGCATCACGCGAAACGATCTGGCGAACCCTATCTTTACTACTCTGCCGGAATAAACACGCGAATTGCTGCGCGGGCAAATCTGGAAGCGAGGTTGAGAAGCGCGCTTGCCAACGAAGAATTCGTACTTCACTACCAGCCAAGAGTTGACCTGGTCAACGGTGAAATCGTCGGCGCCGAAGCGTTGATCCGCTGGCAGAGGCCCGATCACGGGCTCATCGGCCCGGCCGAATTCATCGGTGTCGCCGAAGAGACCGGCCTGATCGTTCCGATCGGCGCCTGGGTACTGAAAACCGTCTGCGAACAACAGGCGACCTGGCAAGCCGCGCAGATCGAGATCGTTCCGGTCGCAGTAAACCTGTCCGCGGTACAAGTACAAAAAGGTGACATCCTTGCGGTCATTGATGCCGCATTGCAGGCGAGTAGACTCGATGCGAAGTACATTGAACTCGAATTGACAGAAAGCGCGACGATGTACGACCCGGAAGCATCCGCGCACACGCTGCGCGAACTGCGCCGTCGCGGCGTCGGTCTGGCACTCGATGACTTCGGCACGGGCTTCTCGTCGCTGGCGCATCTGAAGCGATTCCCGTTCCACGAGGTGAAGATTGATCGCAGCTTTGTCGCCGGCATCACGCAGAGCCCGGAAGACGCCGCAATTTGTACGGCCGTGATTGCGATGGCGCACAGCATGGGTCTGAAAGTCGTCGCCGAAGGCATCGAAACCGAAGGACAACTGCGCTATCTGCGCAGCCAGGGCTGCGATGAGATGCAAGGCAACTATTTCAGCCCAGCGGTTCCGGCAGATGCATTCAGGGCACTGCTGCGATCAGGTCAACGCCTGCCAAGGGAAATCGCAGCCGCCGAGCAGCAAACGGTGCTCATCGTCGACGACGAGCATGGTGTGCGGGCCGCGCTGCACCGTGTATTGCGCCGCGAAGGTTATCGGGTACTGACTGCGGCCAGCGGCGAAGAAGGTCTGGAGACTCTGGCCGTGAACACCGTCCATGTGATTATTTCGGATCAGCGCATGCCGGGGATGAGCGGCACCGACTTTCTGGGCTCGGTCAAGCAGATGTATCCGGACACGGTGCGCATCATCCTGTCCGGCTACACCGATATCGACGTCGTCACCCAGGCCGTCAACCGTGGCGCCGTCTTCAAGTTTCTGACCAAGCCCTGGGACGATCGTTTGCTGCGGGAACAGGTCCGCGATGCGTTTCGCCGCTATCGGCCCACACCATCGGCGTCAAATGCGCCCGGCAGTACCGCGCATGTGGATTTTGGATAGATATACAATGCTGTCCAACTGCCAGCCAGCGGGCTGGGCTCTCAACCGCCGAGTAGCGTCAATCCACTGCAACATCCACAATTGATAAAGTAAACGTGCTGCCTTTGCCGAATTCGCTGTGGAAGCTGATGTGCGCGCCGAGCAATTCGGCCAGTTTTTGTGAAAGATGCAGCCCAAGACCGGTTCCTTCGAACTGACGGGTCGACGATGAATCCAGTTGACTGAAGGCGTGGAACAGCTTGGCCTGGTCCTCGGCACGTATCCCGCTACCGATGTCGCGGACGCTGATCTCGACGAAACGACCTTCCCTATCCTGGCGTCGCGAGAGTTCGACGATGACCTTGCCCGTTTCGGTGTATTTGATCGCATTGTTGGTCAGATTGATGACGATCTGGCTCAACGCGCGGTGGTCAGTGCGGATGATGATCTCCTCCGCCGGCATGCGCACTTCAAGTTCGAGCCCTTTTCGCTCGGCGATGGGTCGCAAAGCCATCGTCACCTCGTCGACCACACTCGTGCAAAACGTCTGCTCGGGTTTCAGTGTGAACTTGCCGGATGCGAAACCCACCTTGTTTCATGGGCCATGAATCTGCCGCTACTCCGCCGTCGCCCAGGCGCGAAAGGTCGCGATCTTGCGTTCCACCGCCAAGCTCCGCGTAAAGACCCTGCGTATCTTTCGCGCTTTTGCTACTAATATTGATCACGCCATTGACCGCATTTGCGCCCCACAGTGTGCCGCCAGGACCACTGATGACTTCGATATGGTCGATATCTTCGAGCAAGTAGTCCTGGATATTCCAGAACACGCCGGAGTACAGCGGCGTGTACACCGTGCGCCCATCGATCAGGACGAGCAGCTTGTTGGCAAGGTCAGTATTGAATCCGCAGGCGCTGATCGCCCGGTCGTGAGAGTTCTTTTGTGCGACATCCAGATTGTCGGCAAGTCGCAATGCTTCCGGTATGCTGGTCGCGCCGGAGCGCCGGATATCCTCGGCGGTAATCACCTGAATTGCCGGTGCCGCCTCCGACAGCTTTTCTGGACGGCGGGAGACGGATGTCACTTCGACATCCATCAACTCTTCAAGACGCATTTTCTTCAAATTGCCAGGATCGGCGACCGACGTGCCGGCGAAGCCCGCTACCGACCACACGGCGAGGATCGACGCAACGCCGGCCGGCCAAGCGAAAAACCATGGTCTCGCGCCCGTCGCGCCACGTCGCGTCGACGGACGTACCCATCGGCAAGACCTCAAGCGGCTCTCGTCATCTGCCAATGACAACTCTGACAGGCAGGGTGCGGTCGGCACGTTGCGAGATCCCCCCCACAGTTGCATCGCGATCCACCGAGTTCGGCGGTTCACTGGCGGTGCCCGGTTTGTTTGCCATACGGGCCTCGTCACACCGACTGCTTCTTGTGCGGCGAAGCCCTGATTGGACTATGCGCCTGAATCTCGATTTTGCAAAAAAGCCATAAAGCGACTTGTCATCCAGGGGCCGCTACGCTGATGCGGAATCGGGCCCTATCCTGCCCGCGCCCGCGCCATCGGCCGATAATGCTCGCGCACAACCCGGCGCGGCATTGGACCGCGCGTGCAGCCGTCGGGACGTCTTCCTTTCTGTCCGAGGACTTCCCGAACATCGCCGCGCGTCGCATCGCCCGGCGGCGGAACTCCGTGAAACCGGTCCGGGTCGGTCGGCCCTTCCGACGGCTATGGCGCAGCATCGCATACACCAATCGCGATCAACGTCTACAATTGTGCTTTCCCTCCGCAGGAACCCCCATGCAACTCAACGACAAAGTAGCCCTGATCACCGGCGCCGCCAGCGGCATTGGCAAACGTATCGCGGAGGTCTATGCCGCCGCGGGAGGACGCGTGGTCATCGCCGACCTGGACCTGGCGAAAGCCACCGAGGTGGCACGCGCGATCGATGCGGACGGCAATCGCGCGTTGGCGATCAAGATGGACGTGACCAGCGAGATCGAGGTGATCGCCGGCGTCGCGGCAACGCTGCAGAAATTCGGACAGGTCGACATCGCGATTTCCAACGCCGGAATCCAGATCGTCAAGCCGGTCCACGAATTTCCTCTTGAAGACTGGCGCAAGATGATGGCGATCCACCTCGATGGCGGATTTCTGGTCACGCGGGAATGCCTGAAAGCGATGTACGCCCGCGGCAAGGGCGGCGCGATCATCTACATGGGTTCGGTACATTCGCACGAGGCTTCCAAACTCAAGGCACCGTATGTCGCAGCCAAGCATGGTTTGCTCGGGCTGGCGCGCGTCGTCGCGAAGGAAGGCGCTGAACATGGCGTTCGTTCGAATGTGATCTGCCCCGGCTTCGTGCGCACGCCGCTGGTGGAAAAGCAGATTCCGGAACAGGCCAAGGAATTGAATATTTCCGAAGATGACGTGATCAAGAAGATCATGCTCAAGGAAACGGTGGACGGCGAATTCACGACGGTGGACGATGTGGCAAACGTTGCATTGTTCCTTGCTGCATTCGAGACCAACGCGCTGACCGGCCAGAGCATCGTGGTCAGCCACGGCTGGCACATCCAGTGACGTCGGCCGCAACGGCGCATACGCCGGCCGAACTATCGCGGCGCTACGAAACGGTCGCGCTGGTGCTGCAAGGCGGTGGCGCACTCGGCGCCTATCAGTGCGGCGTGTACGCGGCACTGCATGATGCGCAAGTGCAACCGACGTGGTTTGCCGGCACGTCGATCGGCGCGATCAATGCCGCGATCATGGCGGGCAATGCACCTGAGGATCGCATCGCGGCGCTGCGCGATTTCTGGACCACGATCTGCGAGCCCGCGGGAACACTCGCGAGTGCGACGGCGCAGATGATTCGCGAAAGTCTCGCCTGGCTGCCACAGAACGCGGCCGTCTCCACCTGGGCAAATGCGCTTGGCGCCATGGGCGCGCTGATGCATGGACAACGCGGATTCTTCGCGCCGCGGCCCGTTTCTCCGCTCGCCTACCGCGACGGCAGCGCCTCGGCGACGAGTTTTTATGACACCGCCCCACTCCTCGCGACGCTGAATCGACTGGTCGACTTCGAGCGAATCAATCATGGTCAGGTGCGTCTTACCGTCGGCACTACCGACGTGCGCAATGGCAACTACCGGTACTTCGATTCGGGACTTGCGCCGCTGCGCGCGGAACACATTCTCGCCTCAGGTGCATTGCCGCCGGCCTTCGCGGCCGTGGAAATCGACGGGCGGGCTTACTGGGATGGCGGCATCGTTTCGAATACGCCTTTGGAGTATTTGTTGCAATCGGAAAAACGCTGCGATTTGCTCGCCTTGCAAGTCGACCTGTGGAGTGCGCGGGGCCGGCTGCCCAGATCCATTGACGATGTACTGGAACGTCTCAAGGACATCCAGTATTCCAGCCGTACGCGCGTCGCGACCGACAACGCGGCGCGTCAGCAGAAGCTGCGAGTGGCGCTCACTGAATTGCTCAAACTGATTCCGGCGCAGGACGTACCTGCCGATCTGCAGGCTCAGCTGCAGCCGTGGCTCAGCGACAAGGTCGTGAATATCGTGCATCTGATCTATCAGGCGAAGGCTTACGAAGAGCAGTACAAGGACTATGCCTTCGGCTCGCTGAGCATGACCGAGCACTGGAAAGCCGGTGAAAACGACATGCTGCGCACGCTGGCGCATCCGGCTTACTTTGCGTTGCCCGATCGCGCGGTCGGAATAGCGACGCACGATGTGCACAGAAATGCGAGCCACGACCCGTTCGGTCGTGGCGACAACGCGAGCCGTCAGGATTCCTGAACGCCTTGGCGGTTGGTCGCCTCGGGCCCAAGGCCGGCACTGTCGATGGCAACGCTCTTGATGATCGCGTACACGCGCATGCCCTCGGTCAGTCCGAGTCGGTCCGCCGCGCGGCGCGTGATGCTCGCGAGGATGGTGTCGTCGCCGCAAGTAACGCGTACCTCAACCGCATGCGCGCCACGCTCGCGCATCGCGGACACGGTGCCATCCAGTATATTTTGTGCACTCACATCGTTCAGCGCGCGCGTCGCGAGCATGACGTCGCGGGCGCGCACATGCAGATGCGCGCGCGAGCCAGGCGCCAGGGTGCACAGAGGAACATACAGATACCCACCCGCAGCGCGCAGTCGCGTCAGCGCAAATGCGGCGTCGTGCTCGACCACTGTCGCTCGCAACACCGCGCCTGCGTCGTCTGCTTCGATCGCGAGATCGCTGCGGGCAAGCACCGGCGCGGTTGCGCCGTCGGCGATGATCCTGCCCTTTTCCAGCACGATGAGGTGATTGGAAAGGCGCGCGACTTCGGCAACGGAGTGACTGACATAGATCATCGACAACTGAAGTTGATCACGTAAACGCTCGATATATGGCAGGATTTCCGCGCGGCGCGGAGCGTCCAGCGACGCCAGCGGTTCGTCCAGCAGCAGCAGGCGCGGACTTGCGAGCAACGCCCGGCCAATCGCGACACGTTGCTGTTCGCCACCGGATAAAGTCTGCGGCTGACGCTGCAGCAAGTCACCCAGTCCAAGCAACGCCACGATGTCGTCAACCGAGACACCGTGCCGCGTCGCTGGTCGGAAGCGGCGGCCGTAGAGCAGATTGCCACGTACGCTCAGATGTGGAAAAAGTCTGGCGTCCTGGAACACGTAGCCGATCCGGCGCCGGTGCGCCGGCAGTTCGATGCCCTGCGACGTATCCACAAGAATCTCGCCGTCCAACACGATGCGCGCCCGCTTCGGCCGCAGCAGACCCGCGATGAGGTTGACCAGCGTCGTCTTGCCAGACCCGGAACGACCAAACAGCGCGGTCACGCCGCCCGGCGCGGCAAATTCCGCCTGCAGCAGAAACTCACCGGCGCGGTGCTCGATGTCGACCGACAACGTCATGTGCTGCGCAACCGGCGCGCGACGCGCTGCGCGAGCACTTCGGAGATCAGCAGCGCGCCCATCGATACCGCGACCGAGATCGCCGTCAATCGCAGCGCCGCCGCGTCGCCGCCGGGCACTTGCGTGAAGGTATAGATCGCCGAAGGCAGAGTCTGGGTCAGGCCGGGAATATTCGACACGAAAGTGATCGTCGCACCGAATTCTCCCATCGCCTTGGCGAACATCAATGCACTGCCGGCAAGAATGCCAGGCAGGATCAACGGCAAGGTGATCGTCACGAACACCCACAGCGGCGCTGCCCCGAGCGTACTGGCAGCTTGCTCAAGACGCGTGTCGACAGCTTCAATCGAGAGGCGCATTGCGCGCACCATCAATGGAAAGCCCATCACTGCACTGGCCAGTGCGGCACCTGTCCAGCGGAATGCAAGCACGATTCCCAACGAATCTGCCAGCCAGCGACCTACCACGCCGTTGTTGCCAAACAGCAAAAGCAACAAATATCCGGTAACGACCGGAGGCAGCACCAGCGGCAGATGCACGAGCGCACTGATCAGCGCCTTGCCGCGCGCACGACTGCGCGCGAGCCACAACGACACCGCGAGCGCCAATGGCAAGCTCGCCACACTGGCCCAAAAGGCGACGCGAAGGCTCAGTCGGACTGCAGCGATTTCATCCGGACTCAGACCGAACATCAGCGACGCCCCGCCATTGGCACAAATCCGGTCATACGAGGCGCTTTGTCATGGCGCGGCAAATCCATGCCGCAGGAAGATCTCGCGTGCGTCCTTGCCGATCAACCAGGCACGCAATGCCTCGCTATCCGGATTTTGTGATTTTGACAATTGTGCAATCGGGTAGACGATCGGGGCGTGCGTACCGGCGGGAAAAGTGCCGACGACGCGCACTTTCGGTTCGTCGAAGGCATCGCTCGCATACACGACTCCGAGCGGGGATTCGCCGCGTGCGACCAGCACCAGTGCCGCGCGCACGTTTTCCGCGGGTGCGAGATGCGCTTCGATGTCGGGCCAGACTTCGAGCGCTTCGAGTGCGGATTTCGCGTACCTTCCGGCCGGCACCGCCGTTGTGTCAGCTACGGCGAGACGCCCTTCGCCGAGTGCCGCTGCCAACGCGAATTTCGGTGCGATGCGCAGCTTCACCGCGTTGTCTTTCGCGGCAATCAGCACCAGCGCGTTGCCAAGCAAGTTGACCCGGGTTTCGACCTTGAGCAGATCGCGCTGCTGCAAGTCATCCATCCAGTCCAGGTCGGCCGAAATATACAAATCTGCCGGGGCGCCGTTCTGGATCTGTTTGGCCAAAGCGGAACTGGCTGCGTAGGATACAACTGCATGTTTGCCGGTGCTGTGTTGCCAGACGTCGAGCGCTTCATCCAGGGCATTCTTGAGGCTGGCGGCCGCGAATACGATCGGATCTGCTTCCTTTGCACTGGCGACGTGCGTGCAGGCCAGCAGCACGCTCGCTATGCAGCCGACTGCGCGCGCCAGCCAGATTCGCCGCGTCGGGAACGTCATACCCGGATCGTTTCTGGCAAGCATGCCGGTTTCCTCGGTTGCAGATGTGCTGCCGATTGTAGCGTCGTTGTGCCGCCGGTCGGATCGTGAGCTTGACCAACCGATCCTCATTCCGCGTTCACGGGGGTGGCAGCATGCCCAGATCCGACGTCCGTAGGCTCTTTCCTGCGGACCGCGGTGTCGTGGCGATATTTGCGCTGCGCGGCAGGGCCTGTTCGCCAGCAAGGTGAACCCACATCGCATCCAGCGCCGCATACGCATATGGCAACAAAGGTACAAACGAATTTGACAGCATCGGCAGTCCGAGCAGTGCATCGAAGTGCTGCGCGTTCGCCACGCGCCAATGCGCGTGCGGGAGTCCGTTTTGGACGAGGCTGTTGACGTACGGGATGCTGCTGAACGCTTCAGGCACGAGCCCATCGTCGATGCCGTGCACGACGAGCAACGGAACGCCGGCTCGGGGCAGACCGCAACGTGTCGCCAGGATCGACGCGCGCAGAATTTCGGTCTGGCTGGACTGGACGGCCCAGCCATCGCGCAAGGCGCGCAAGCCGGGCAATGCCGGGTCGTGCCCCGTTGCCAGTCCGTCCACAATGCCCGCCGCCGCGCCCGGTGGAATTCCACCGTCGGTACTCCAGAGCATTCGCTCCTGCGACGAGGTCGCGCGTGGGCGAGCCTGCGCGTCGAGTGCCGCATATCGGTAGCCGCCCGGCATCGCCCCGGCCGTGCTGCGTTGGTAAGCACTCGCATAGCAGATCGCCACGGCGCGCCACAAATCGAACGCGACACTGGTGGCGCCCGCTGCCAGGGCTTTGGCAGTCCATCCCACTGCATGAAGACGCTGCACGGCTTCATTCGCCTGCGCGGCAGGCGTCGACGCTTCGATCCATCCGAATTCGTGCAAAGCTGTTGCGCGGACCACACCCGCGGGAAGTGGCGAGCCGCCAGGACGTACTAGCGCCAGCGCATCGAACTGTGGATGCAGCAAGGCGCAGGGATGCCAAAGTGCAGCCTCTGTCGCATAGTCATATAGCGGCCGGCCGCCTTCGGACTTCGCATAGACGTTCGGAGCGACGGCAACCACGCCGTCGAAGCAGCCATCACGGTCCAGTTCCGCCGCGCGCAACACGGCCCCACCGCCGTTGGACAAGCCGACACCGATAATTCGCGTATTGGAAAACGTAAAAGGCGCTTCTTGTGGTCGCGCCTCGGCGAGCATTTCCAATGCGAATTGCGCCGCCTGCAGCACGTGACGACCCCAATCGGCTTCGGGGTTGTCGCCGGAGTGTGCATGCTTTACGGCAATCGTGTGTTCGGGCGAACGGTCTGAGTCCGGTTCGAATTCGAGACCGCTGCCGCGCGTGGCGCGCAGTCCTTCCAGGGCAACACCACTGTCGGAATCGACATCGAAATGTCCGGTTCCCGCACCTTTGTCGGTGCTCGCGACGACGCATCCTCGCGGCAATCCCCAGGCGCTCGCGAGCGCGACTGCGCCATAGATACCCCGCGACCCCGAAACCGCGGTCACCAATACGCAGCGCGCGTGCTTGTCGTAGCCATCGGGAATTTGTACAAGTACACGATGTGGCTGGCGCGCGTGTGGCAGTTGCAGCAAGGCCTGGAATTCGTCACCCGCGACATGCGGCACGGCGCCGTATACATCGCCATAGCCACCGCCGGGTGAAAGATCAGCAATGCCGCGCCAGTTGCTCCAGATCTGGCGGCGCCGGACTTCGGCGCAGCTCGGTGATTCCACGTCGGCAAATGCGGGTGCCTGCATCGACTGCAATCCCGAGAGTCCGAGACCTGCACTGAGCAGGTCATCGCTGCCGTCGTGACGCGTATGACGAATCGGCGAAACCAGCATGATGACTCCTGGATCTGAGGCTGAAGTATCGTTCAGGCTGGATTCCTGGCGACCA
This sequence comes from Tahibacter sp., assembly GCA_039934615.1. GTDB lineage: Bacteria > Pseudomonadota > Gammaproteobacteria > Xanthomonadales > Rhodanobacteraceae > Tahibacter. The sequence continues at coordinate 703 of JBDTLV010000012.1, read as the reverse complement.
ATCAGACGGCTCGATCAGCGATCGTTGTCACGAATGGGCAATCCCCGCCGCAATCCGCGCAGCGGATTCATCGGGTCGGTGGAGCACGCAAGATCGCTCGCCACCAGCACGTCGTCAGTCATTGTGCGTGGCGCTCGAAAGCGACGCCGCAGGAATTTTTCGCAGGGGTCCGAGAACCAACGCGCCACGGCGTATCCCAGCAGCCATGCGGAACCGATCGCCGGCACGTACCACGCGAACGACCATTCAGCACTCGTACCCCACAGTTTCGCCAACCCGACCACGGCGAACACGCAGAACATGTGAGTCAGATAGATTTCGTAACTCCAGCGCCCGCACGATTCCAGCCAGGCGAATGCGCGCCAGCGTCGCGACGTCGGTCCCTGCTCGCGCCAGTGCAGACCCAGCAGCAGGATGGCAGCTGAGAGCGTCAGCATCAGCAGATAGCCCTCACCGATCAGGTGCCAGACGGCGGAGCCGGCAAAAAATATCAGGCCGATTCCCGCAACGCCCGCAAGCACCAGTGCCAGTGACTGCCACTTCTTTACACGTGGAAAACGCCGTACGAGCATCGCTGCGAGGATGCCAAGCGCGATCGCGGACATTCCCGGCAGATAGGCTTTCTCCTGCCAAATTTCGTTACCCTGCGCCGCTGCATGGGTGAGCGGCATGGTCAGCACGAACAGGCTCAAGGCGAATGCCA
>JBDTLV010000011.1:0-70743 GCA_039934615.1 Tahibacter sp. | reverse complement strand
AACACGTCGCCGTCCAAACCCTTGTACGGCAGCGCGCAAATTTTTTAGGAAGAACCGCCTGTTCAGCCGCTATTTATAGAGTATTTGCCGCGGAATCACATGCGGCAGTGCAGCAGTCGTAGGAAAAATCCGGATTGCGCGAAACAGCAGCGAGCGGATGTTCGCAGTGAAAAGGAGCGAACGGAGTCAGTCGGCGAAAAACTCATCCTTCAGGAGGATGTCAGTTCATTTTCAAGACGCAACTGGTACCGCGTAACAAACCAGCGCGAGGGTCCCGCGTCGCCGTTTTCGACTCACTACCTTCGGTCAGCAACCCGCGAAAAGACCGACCGGTGCCACTGCGCTCCGCGATGGCGCCGCTCGCAGTCGAAGGCCGCTTTGCATCCTGCGGTCAGACTTGTTCATCGAGCCCACCGATGGCGAGAGGCTGAGTTGGCAATCTCCATCGGGTGAGCCGTCTCGTCATCAACGACCGTCGTTGCGGCGTGCGTCGCTTGAACGCCGGCGACGATGCGTACACCGCGGTGATCCACGAATGCATGCTGGTGCGCCGGCAGGACAACCCCGACGGAGGTCGCAAGAGCGCGGTCGATGCTTGTTACCTTGCCAGCAGAGGGTCCGATGCCCGCGGCGACGCTCGCCTGATGTGACGGTGTGGATTCGCGGTCACCCGAAAGGTCGCGCCCCGTTCAGCCACGGTCGTGAGGGGTGTGGCTAAGGTGCGGCGACGCGCAACTCATCGAGCAGGCATCAATCTTGATGTCGCGACATGTGCAGAGTTTGTCCCAAGCTGCGCGATAGCGATCCGGCCATCGACTGCAAGGGTGCGCCCTGCCCTCGCGTCGATCCGCCAACAGCCGCGTATCGACGCTCCCGTATCGCGGATATCCCTCCCTAGTTGCGGATCTCTCATCACACGGTTCTTCGATCCCTGCATATCGCCGCACACGGCATCCGCCACTCGTTCGGAATCTTCGTCCACCTATTGATCAAGTCCAGTCTCGCCGGCAACAGGTTTGATCCGGCGCAGGACGGTCACGGCTTCCTGTTCGAAGTGCTTTCGGGCGGAATCACGACCGCGTTCTGGTTCACGTTCGACAACGCCGGAGATCAGGTCTGGATCAACGGTGCCGGCACCATTGATGGCAACCGCATCGTGATGAACAGCGCTCGCGTTTTGAAAGGCCGATTCCCGCCGGACTCAATCCGGCCGCGATCGAGCGTCGCGCCAGTGGCCCCCTGAGGTTCACCTTTGCCGACTGCACACATGGAAAAGTGGACTGGACCAGCACCGATCCGGCATTCACGCTGAGCGGCACGATGAACTTGATCCGGCTCACGACACTCAGCGGATTGATCTGCCCGTAACCATGTAGCGAGCGGGAGCACCGACTCCCGCTCGCTACGGGATGCCGACGCGGGCTATGGCTTGCGTCACGGGGCTGACGAGCCTTGCCAGGGTTGGGAACGTCGGCCATTTCTGGCGAACCTGGCCCGGGATTTGACCGAGCGCTAGGGCGCGCTTCGAGCGACGATCTTGCTGGCTTCGAGGGACTGGCAGTGCCATGCGCTGCCAGCCAACGGGGCGCCGACACGCGATTCCGTTGAGCCAACCCGGATCTGCAGTTCGCGCACGTCGCCGAGACGCTGAAGGGCCTGACAGACCTGCTCGATCACCACCGCGTCGCGAATTCGCTCGCCTTCGTATTCCATGCTGACCTGCAAGGTGCTCGCGGCAACCCAGCTCACCGTGCGCACGCCGCGCAACGGCCGCACTGCGGCGATGGCGGTGTCGGGATCGATCGGCCGAGCCGGCTGCAGCATCCGCAGCGCACGCAGCAGGTCCGTGCTGAACGCACCGGCGCCCGGCAGACTCTCGATTGCGGGTCGGTTAGAGGTCGCGATGGACGCAGCGGACGCCTCCACGGAACTAGCGACTTCGTTGATTCCCAGGCCCGCCTGCTCAAGATCTTGTTGCGAACCTGGCGCCGTGAAGCCGAACTGTCGAGCGGCAAATCCGATCGCGGCGCAAACAAGCAACGCCAGATACGCATCGCCGCGATGCGTAGGCGTCGTGCGCTGGATGTAACGGCTGGTCGTGCCTTGATTCACCTTCGCCTCCCCCCGGCGCCGATCCGTACAGTAAGCTATAAAAGGAAGAAGAGTTCAAGGTGTAGGTGTCTCTTTGGGGGTGAGGCGAGATCGGGCACCCGAACCCTGCGCCCGACGCCGCACTTCGTCCGGTGGGTCTTGCTGCTATTCGCCCTCCGAGGTCCCGACATGCCGCAAGGCGATCGCCAGGCAGCTTGGCGCGACGCGGTGTGACTGCCTTTGATCGACGCGGGACCGCCTGTGCCGATCGCTGGCGGGTTTCCGGCTCGTCTCGGCGCACCGCGCGATGGCACGGGAGGCCTTCGCTCGCTGCGCTATGGGGTTGCGGGCAATGGATCGTCGATGATGGGTGCGACGGGCTGTCCGAAGAACCGCTGCACATCGCTGAGCTCGCGGCTCATGCGCATCGGCGGCAGACTCTTGAGGAACAGCTTGCCGTACGGGCGCGAGGTGAGGCGCGGATCGCACAGCATCAGCACACCGCGGTCATGCACGTCGCGAATCAGGCGCCCGGCGCCTTGCTTGAGGGCGATCACGGCACTCGGAATCTGCCACTCGACAAAGGGGTTACCGCCGGCCTCGCGGAGCGCGGCAAGGCGTGCTTCAAGGACCGGATCGTCTGGCGCGGCAAATGGCAATTTGTCAATGATTACACAACTCAACGCTTCGCCGGCCACGTCGACGCCTTCCCAGAAACTCGCGGCACCGAGCAGCACGCCGTTGCCGGAGGCACGGAACTCGGTCAGCAGTTGGTGTCGCGGTGCAGTGCCCTGCACAAACAGCGGAAATGCGACCGTCCCGGTGAGCAGATCAGCCGCACGGCGCAGGGCGCGGTGCGAGGTAAACAGCAGGAAGGCGCGTCCACGTGAAGCGGCAAGCACCGGACGGGCGGCGTCAATCACGCGCTCGGTGTAGTCCAGGGCATTCGGATCGGGTAAGCCTTTGGGCAGGTACGTGAGCGCCTGGCGCGGGTAGTCGAACGGACTCGCGAGACCCAGTGTGACCGGATCGTCGAGGCCGAGCTGGCGCGCGAAATGCTGGAATTGTCCCGCCACCGACAAGGTCGCCGAAGTAAATATCCAGGCCGCCTGACTCTGCTCGCGCAGTGCGCGCAGCGAGGGTGCGAGATCCAGTGGCGTTGCGTGCAGTGAAAAGCCCTGCGGGGTCAATTCGTACCAGTGCACAAACGCATGTGACGCACCGTCGAGCACCTGATCGAGTCGTCCGACCAACGCTTCGGCGCGCTCGTGCGCATTGGTCAGACCGCGGGATCGATCCGCCTGGGCGGCCAGCGCCTCGGTAAACTTTTGCACCAATTGCTGCAATTCGCGCAATTCGGATTCGGCGAAGCGGTCGTTCTCGATCGCGTGGAATGCACCGCGCGATGGCAGCTTGTCGAGCGCGAGGCGCACCCGACGCAAGGCCGGTGCGATGGCCTCCAGGGATTCGCGCAGTGCCGCGTAGGCGCCACTGGCTTCGCCGCATTCCGCCTGGGTGTCGGCGACCAGTTCCTGCAGCTGACGCGACGACAGGCTCACGGAAAAGAACTGGCCGGCCAGCTCGGGAATCTGGTGCGCCTCGTCAAGGATGAACGCATGCGCGCCGGGCAGGATCTCGCCGAACCCTTCCTGCTTGATCGCCAGATCGGCAAACAGCAGATGGTGATTGACGACAACCAGGTCAGCTTCCTGAGCCGCACGGCGCGCTTTTACCACAAAGCAATCATTGAACATCGGACAATCCGCGCCGAGGCAGTTGTCCGTGGTGGAGGTCACGCGTGGCCACAGCGGCGAATCTTCCGGCACATCGGCGAATTCGCCCCGATCACCGCTCGTGGTGCGCGCGGCCCAGGCACGCAGATCCTGGATCTGCCCTGCCTGCTCGCGGGACGTGAAGCGCCCTTCCTTGTGCGCCTGATCGAGCCGGTACAGACACAGATAGTTCGCGCGCCCCTTGAGCAGGCTCGCCTTGAGGCGTGCGCCGGTCACGCTGCGCACCCGCGGCAGGTCGCGATGGAACAGTTGGTCCTGCAGGGTCTTGGTGCCGGTCGAAACGATCACGCGTCGACCCGACAACAGCGCAGGTACCAGATAGGCGAAGGTCTTGCCGGTACCGGTGCCGGCTTCGACGATCAAGGTATGCCGCTCATCGATCGCCTCGGCCACTGCCTGAGCCATCGCCTGCTGCGATTCGCGCGGCGCAAAGCCGACCACCTCGCGGGCGAATACGCCGTCCACGCCGAGCATCGACGCAAGATCGTGCTTCACGAGACCACGCACCAAGGTCGCGACTGCGTTGCCTCGTGGATTTTGCTATTCCGCGCCAAAATCTACATCCGCAACCGAGGTGCGATGCGACAACTCTCTTGTTGCGCCTTGGCACTGGCGACACTGGCGTCGTCGCTGGCGAGCCGGCGCACTTCGATCACGGTCTGCCAATTGCGCGCACACAAGCTGCCCAGGCGCGGACCTAACTCATACGACTGGCGCGCCAGTGCTTCGGCTTCGGCGAATTGCTTGAGACCGACGAGCAGTTCGGCCTTGATCTGCATCACGTCCGGTGCCTGGGGCGCCAGTTTCAACGCCTGTTCCAGCGGCTCGACAGCGGGCTTGTAGGCGCGTTGCTGGATCAGCGACTCGGCGCGACGCAGGAATCCGTCGATGGCGGGATCACGCAGCGGATGCACTTCCACGGCAGAACCGGTGTGATCCCCGGCGGCGCGGATCGCCTCGACCAGATCATGATCGGGCTTGGCAACCTGCTGTTCCTGCGGCGGCGCCGGCGAACTGCAGGCCGCGAGCAGCACGCAGGCGCTCAGGATGACTTTCTGGACAATGTCACGATCAGGCATGATTCACCTTGTTGCGTTGTTCTCTTTCGTGGCATCGGAGGTATTGCCGCCGAACCAGCTCTTGATTTCCTGCAGCACGCAATGGTCCTCTTCCTGCGGCACATAACCGCTCAGAAACGGCAACCGCCGCGCACCTCGGCATTCGGGCTGGGTACGATGCCCCGATTCGGGATCGACCCAGGCCATTTCGATGCCCTGGTCCAGGCGCACATCCAGCGGCATGGTCGGCAGCTTGCGAAACAGCGCCATCCAGATTTTGAGCGCACCGGTTGCGCCCATCAGCCCGGTCGGTTTGTTGTCATCACGCCCTACCCAAACCACCGCAAGGTGGGCGCCCGTGTAACCGGCAAACCAGCTGTCGCGCGCATCGTCGCTGGTGCCCGTCTTGCCTGCCGCGTGCAGTGCGCCCATGCCGCCATCAGCCACCGCATGCGCCGTGCCCGACGTGGTCACCTGCTGCAATGCGTAGCTTACCAGCCGCGCCGCTTCTACATAATCGCCCGCTCCGGGCTTCACGCCGTAGCGATGCAGCGGTCGGCCCTGCAGATCGAGTACGCCGCGGACGGCACTGACCGGCAGCGCGTGTCCGTCGGCCGCGAAATACTGGTACAGCTGAGTCACCTCGAACGGCGAGAGTTCCTGCGCGCCGAGCAGTAACGAAGGATTCGGGTTGATCGGCGTCGTAAATCCGAACGACATCAGCAGCGCACGTACCCGATCGACGCCCAGCAGCAGTCCGAGTCGCACGGTGGCCAGATTATAGGAATGATTCAAGCCATCCAGCAGGGTGACGCGACCGTGCGCTTCCTTGTCGGAATTCTGCGGCATCCAGGTCTTGCCGTTCGGCTGCGGCACGCTGATCGGCGCATCTTCCACAATGCTCGCGAGTGAATAACGCTGTGGTTGCGCCAGCGCAACGAGATAGACAAAGGGCTTGACCAGCGAGCCGATCGGCCTGCGCGCATCCAGCGCCCGATTGAAACCGGGTTCATCCGGCGTGCGATCGCCGATCACGGCCTGGACTTCACCATCGTGCGCGCCGGTAACCAGCAACGCCGCCTGCGTATCGGTTTGCTTCTTGCCCAGCGCCGTCATCGCCTCGTCCATTGCGCGCTCCGCAAGCATCTGCGTCGCCGGCGCCAACGTGGTAAGCACGATCAGGCCCGCGCCGCGCAACGCGGCGTCGTCATAGTCGCGAGTCAGCTGCACGCGAACCAGATCGAGAAACCCGGGGAACCGGTTGCGCGGCAGCCCCGGGGTTTCGGAAATGGTCAGCGGCGTCGCGCGTGCGCGCGCGTATTCGTCCGGGTCAATCAAGCCCGTTTCGTTGAATTGCTGCAGCACCAGGTTGCGCCGCGACAACGCCCGCTCCGGATAGCGGCGCGGATCGTAGTAACTCGGCCCCTGCACCAACCCGACCAGCAAGGCAACGTCCGGCGCGCGCAGCGTATTGAGCTCACGGCCGAAGTAGAATTCGCTCGCCGCGGCAAAGCCGTGCACCGCCTGTCCGCCCTGCTGACCGAGGAAGATTTCGTTGATATAGGCTTCCAGGATGCGCTGCTTGTCATAGCGCGCCTCGATGATCAGCGACAGCAACGCTTCATTGCCCTTGCGCAGGAAATTCTGACTGCGGTCCAGAAAGAGATTTTTTACCAATTGCTGGGTCAGCGTGGACCCGCCCTGCACGACGTGACCGGCTTTCAGGTTGGCCCAGCTCGCGCGCAGAATTGCACCCATCGCGATGCCGTGATGGTGCTTGAAGTCGCGGTCTTCGACGGCCTGCAGCCCGCTGACCAGCAGCGGCGGCATTTGTCCCAATTTGGCGACGCGGCGTTCTTCCTGCTCCGCGCCGTACAACGTGGCGATGCGCGCCGGATCCAGGCGCACGCGGTTTAGCGCTTTGCCGCTGTCGATATCGCGCAGACTGGTCACCTGATTGGCGCCGAGCACGATTTCGACGCGCAGGGATTTTTCGAACCCGTCGAGCGAGGCAAACGCGCGTCGCGCGATCACGAAGCGATTGCCGTCGCGCATGAAGCTGCCGGGCATGCGCGCGCCGGTCACTTCGTCGTAGCGTGCGGCGCCCAGTTCCAGCAGCAGGGATTCGGCGCTTAGTGGCATCCCGGCCGCGAGATCCAGCGAACGCGCGTAGACACGCGTCGGCGTCTCCCAGGACAGGTCATCAAAGCGCGCCCGCACCTGGGCATCCAGGTACAAGACATACGGCACGCCGAACGCGACGACAAAGCCGAGACCGAACCAGAAGGGGGCGCGCAGCCAAGGCCAGAGGAAGGCCCAGATGGCCTTGAGTCGAAGCAGAAAGGACAAAGCGATCGGTGGCATGGCAAGGGGACTGCGCAAGTGTAGCCGATGCCGCCATGACACGAGGGCCTCACATTGGCGATAATCCGCGTCCCCGCACGTCCCGCTCGGCGCGCGTTCAGGATGTTTTGACTCCGTGCCCGAATCGAACCGCGCCGCACTGCGTTTGCTGGTCCATGGCGAAAACCCGGCTCCACCCGCGTGGTGGGAGGCGTTGCTGCGCGACCTGGATGGCTCACTGCGTGCAGTGGCCATGGGCGCTTGCGCGGTGGCCGACGTCCCGACGGGCATCGAACTCCGCGTTGATGACGGCGCGACAACGCTGCCGACGCTGCTGCAGCGCGCACGCGCGAACTGGCCCGGCGAGCACCTCATCCTGCTCCGTGCAGGCTGCGTGCTGCCGCCGCATTGGCTGATCCGGCTGCGCGGCGTTCTCGATGTGGACGGAGTACTGGCCGCAGGTCCACTGGACAATCGGGATCCGCAACGTTCGCCGCTATTGCCAGGGGCGCGCAGCGACGCGGATGTCGCCCGGATCGACGCCGCCTGCTACTCAGCGTCGCGCCGCGTGCTGCTGGCCGCTCGCGACGTGTCGCCGCTGGTGTCAATCTGGCATGCCGGACGCCTCGCCGCGTGGGTGTCGTCGAGCGACGACGCAGCGTCACTCCCCGACGGTGGCAAGACGGTACTAATGGACTATCTGTACGTCGCCGATCCCGCGCACGCTCTGCGCGGCCCCGCGCCGGCCGTGCCAGGGCAGGATTCCCCAGCGCCGTCACCGCTGGGCGAACTCCGCACGCGTGTCGCCACAATGCTGGCCTCGCCTGCGTCGCGCAACACGTACGCCGGGATCGATGGCCGACCCGTCGTGCTGCACGTGCTGCACGGTTGGGGCGGTGGCGCCGACCGATTTGTGCACGACCTCGCCAGCGCAGATACCGAGCGCAGTCACCTGATTTTTGTCGCAAAAGGCAATTTTCCACGACGCCGCTTTGGCGAGAGCCTCGATTTGTTCGACGCCGCGTCGACCGGCGCGCCGCTGCGCAGCCTGAACCTCGCCGCGCCGATCACCGACACGGCCCTGGAGGATCACGACTGGAACGCGTTTTTCCAGTCGATACTGCGCGACTATGCGGTCGACGGTGTGGTCGTATCCTCGCTCATCGGACACAGTCTGGACGCCTTGCGTTCGGGTCTTCCGACGACCGTGATCGGTCACGACTGCTACCCGCTCTGGCCGCTGCTGCATCGCGATTTCGGCGATGCGGCGCTGGCCTTCGATGAGGCACAGCTGATCGCCGATCTTCGCAGTACCGATGCGGGATTCGAGTTCGCCGAACGGAATCCGCACCATTGGCAGCGCCTGCGCGGCGCGTATATCGATGCGGTCGTGGCAACTGGCGCAACGCTGGTCTTCCCGAGCCGCAGCGCGCGCGACAACCTGCTGCGTCTGGCGCCACGATTCCGTGATTTGCGCAGCGCCATCATCCCGCACGGATTGGCAGGCTGGGCGTCAGTGTCGCCGGCCCCGCAGGATCGGGACCATTCCACGAACTCGCGACTGCGCCTGCTGGTACCGGGTCGCGTGCGCCGCGGCAAAGGTGCGGAGCTGCTGCATGCCGCGCTGACCGGCCTGCGCGAGTACGCCGACATTTTCCTGCTCGGCGCGGGTGCGGAAGGCCACGAATTCTTCGGCGAGCGCAACGTGCACGTCGTGCTTGAGTATCGTCGCGAGCAACTGCCGGCCCTGATCGCCAGCTTCCGCCCGGACGCTGCGTTGCTCCTGCCGACGGTCGCCGAAACCTTCAGCTACACCTTGTCGGAATGCTGGAGCCTCGGCCTGCCGGTGATTGCAACGCGGGTCGGCGCGCTTGCGGAACGCATCGTGGACGGTCAGACCGGCATGCTGACGGCGCCGAATGCCGCCGAACTGATCGCGCTGGTCGCCAAACTTTCTGCACAACCCGACATCCTGTATTTTGTGCGGAAGCAGGTTCGTGCGCTGCCCACGCGAGACACTGCAGCGATGCTGTCCGACTATCGCGAGATTCTGCCGGCGACGCACCGGACATTCGGGATGCCGACGCCGACGCGGGCGAACCCCGATACCCTGCAATGGCTCAGTCTGGCAGGCACGCAGGCGGAAGCTCTGCAGCGCAACACGCAACTTCGCGACGAATTGGGCCACATGCAGGTTGAACTCGACAAGCGCGCCGAATGGGCGAGCGATCTGGGCCGCGACCAGCGGCGTTCGATCGCGACGATCGAGCGCCTGCAGCAGGAATTTGCCGATCGCACGGAATGGCTCAAGGCCGTTCAGGGCGATCACGAGTCCACTTTGCTCGAATTGGCGCAAGCGCGCGAAGCGCACACCCATCTGAATGCAGAATTCGAGGACCGCACGCGATGGGCGCTGGCGCTCAAAGCCGAACTGGACAACGCATACGGCAGCGCCTCGTGGCGCCTGACACGACCGCTGCGCGCGCTGATGCGACGCTGGCGATCGTTACGCGCCCGCGTGGCCTACTCGTTTTCCCGCCTGCGTAGCGCCTGGCAGCGTACGCGCGGCAGCCTTGCGCGCCGCGGTGTATACGGGACAGCGCAACGCGCGATGCGCGAGTTTCGTCGTGCACGCCAGCCGGCTGTTCCGTTGGCCGGCGCGCCGGGTGCAGACGTCGAAGCGTTCGCCGTTCCATACAGCGTGGCTCCACGCGTTTCGATCGTCATTCCGGTCTTCAACAAGATCGACTACACGATTGCCTGCCTGCGCTCGCTCAACGACCACGCCGACGGCATTGCCATCGAAGTCATCGTCGTCGATGACGCATCCAGCGACGAAACGCCGCAATCTCTCGCGCGCGTCGAGGGAGTCCGTTATCACCGCAATGCGCAGAATCTCGGTTTTGTCGGCTCCTGCAATGCGGGTGCCGCACTCGCCACGGGCGAATTTGTTCTCTTTCTGAACAATGATACGGTGGTCGCGCCCGGCTGGTTGACGGCGCTGCTTCGCTGCTTTGCCGAAGAACCCGATGCAGGTCTGGTCGGCGCGAAGCTGGTGTACCCGGACGGTCGACTGCAGGAGGCCGGCGGCATCGTGTTTCGCGACGCATCGGGATGGAACTACGGTCGATTCGATGACCCTGGCGATCCGCGCTACAACTTTCGTCGGGAAGCCGACTACTGCTCCGGCGCGGCGATTCTGCTGCGCCGCGCGCTGTTCGAACAGCTCGGCGGATTCGACATGCGCTACGCCCCCGCGTACTACGAGGACACCGACCTCGCTTTCGCGGTGCGTGCGGCCGGACTCAAGGTGTATTACGAACCGGCTTCGACCGTGATCCACTTCGAAGGCATCACGGCTGGCACCGACACCGGCAGCGGCATGAAGCGCTTCCAGCTGGTCAATCACGAAAAATTCCTGGACAAATGGAAGGATGTACTCGTTCGTCAACCGGCACCGATCGAGGATGCCGCCGATGCACCGCGCGCCGCGACTTTCCGGGCACGCAGGCGCATCCTGATTATTGATGCATGCACGCCGACGCCGGACCAGGACTCGGGTTCGCTGCGCATGGTCAACCTGATGCGTCTGCTGCGCTCGCTCGGCTGGCAGGTAACGTTCTTCGCAGAGAACCGACTCTGGCTGGACGGCTATACGGCCATCCTGCAATCGCTCGGCGTGGAAGTGCAGCACTATCCGTACCTGACCGACCCGATCGGCTTTTTCCGCCGTCGCGGCGGCGAGTTCGACGCTGTCCTGCTGTCGCGCCACTACATCGCCATCAACTATCTGGGCCTTGCGCGCTTGTATGCGCCGAATGCCAAGCTGATCTTCGATACGGTCGACCTGCACTACCTGCGCGAGCAACGCGCGGCAGTGCTGGAGGGTAGCGCCGAACTGGCCCGCCTGGCCGATAAAACCCGCGCGCAGGAACAGAAGCTGATGCGCAGCTGCGACCTGACCCTGGTCGTCAGCCCGATCGAACAGGAGCTGCTCGCCCGCGAGCTGCCGCAGGTGCGGGTCGAGATTCTTTCCAATGTGCACGAAGTGTTCGGCTCACGGCGCGGCTTTGCCGAACGTCGCGACCTCGTCTTCGTCGGCAGCTTTGCACACCCACCGAATATCGACGCGGTACTGTGGTTCGTGCGCGAGGTGTTTCCGCTGGTGCTGCGCGAGCTGCCACAGCTCAAAGTGAACATCATCGGTCAGCCAGTGCCGGAAGAATTTGGCGTGATCGCGAGCGATTCAGTGATCGTGCACGGTTTCGTCGCCGACCTGGAGCCGTTCATGGATGGCTGCCGCATTTCGGTCGCGCCGCTGCGTTATGGCGCTGGCGTCAAGGGAAAGGTCAACATGGCGATGAGCTATGGATTGCCGGTGGTTGCCACCACCAGTGCGGTCGAAGGCATGCATATCGTCGCGGGCCAGGATGTGCTGGTTGCCGACGATGCGGCGGCGCAGGCAGCACTCATTATTTATTTATACAATGATGCGGAGCTGTGGCAGCGGCTATCCGAAAATGGTCTGGCAAATGTCGAGCGTCATTTCTCGTTCTCTGCAGCCAAGACGGCACTGGCGCGCATTCTCGGCTGATCGCGCGTAGCGTCCGCCACCACGCAGATCGCTGCGGCAATCGGGTAACTCCAGCGATCGCGGCAGGTGGCGTCAGAGGCTGGTCGCGGCCACGCTCACGGACTATGCTCGCGCCCACCCCATCGACTGGAGCCGCGTCATGATTCACGCCAGCATCCTCGACACCATCGGTCGCACACCCGTGGTGCGCATCAATCGCCTCGCACCGGCCGGCATCGAGATGTACGTCAAGATCGAGGCGTTCAATCCGATGTCGTCGGTGAAGGACCGGCTTGCCCTCGCGATCATTCTCGACGCCGAGGCGAAAGGCTTGCTGAAACCGGGTCAGCTGGTGGTTGAAGCCACCTCGGGCAACACCGGCATCGCACTGGCCATGGTCTGCGCGGCGCGCGGCTATCAGTTTGTCGCGATCATGGCGGACAGTTTCTCGATCGAACGGCGCAAACTGATGCGCGCGCTCGGTGCGAAAGTGCTGCTGTCACCCGCTGCGGAACGTGCCACCGGAATGCTTCAGCGCGCCGAAGCATTCGCCGCGAAACACGGCGCGTTCTATGCGCGACAATTTGAAAATCCCGCCAATCCGGCTTGGCATCGCAATACCACAGGACCGGAAATCCTGCAGGATTTCGCCGGCCGCCGACTGGATGCATTCGTGACCGGCTGGGGCACCGGCGGCACACTCACCGGCGTCGGCGAGATGATCCGTCTCGCACGTCCCGAGGTCGAAATAGTGGTCACCGAACCGGCTGGCGCCGCGATGCTCGCCAGCGCGGAATGGAAGCCGCACAAGATTCAGGGCTGGACGCCGAATTTGATACCTGCGGTGCTCAATCGCGACGTGATTCATCGCAATATTCCGGTCGATGAAGTGCTGGCTCGCGACACCGCCCGCGCCCTCGCACAGCAGGAAGGCATCTTTTGCGGAATTTCCGCAGGCGGCACCTTCGCTGCTGCGCTGGAAGTTGCGACGACGGCAGCACCCGGCAGCGTGATCCTCGCCATGCTGCCGGATACGGGAGAACGCTACTTGTCCACATTCCTGTTCGAAGGCGTCAATGAGGGATCGGACGACGACTGGCTGGCGACTCTCGGATGAATGCGGCCGCGTTCGCGAGCGTCAGCAGTCCGCAGGGTGCTGACACCGAGTCGGGTCGGCATGCGGCGACCCTGCTGCTCGCCGTGACGCCGCTGCTCGTCGCCAGCGACTCGGCCACCCACGGAGCAATCCTCGCATTGGCGACGCTGCTGGTGCTGCTGACGGTGGGCCTGGTGCATTGGGTCTGTCGGAAATTGAACGACAACACCACGCGCCGGGCCATCGGCATCATGACGGCTGCTGGCGCCGTTGCGTGGGTGGATTTGCTAGTGCGTGGAATCGTTCCCGCCGGCCATGCAAGCTTGGCTGCGAACGTCCCACTGCTCGCCATTGCCGCGTATGCGATGTGGTACACCACGCCACAAGTATCAAACATTGGCTCGATGTGGCTGGATTCTCTGCGCACAAGCTTGCTGCTTGTCGGCTTGCCGCTGCTGATCGGCGCTCTGCGCGAACTGTGCGCGCACGCCAGCCTGTTTGCCGGTGCCAATAGCGCAGGGCTGCCATCGAGCTGGGAAACTCATTGGTCGGGTCGTGCGATCGACGGACTGCTGATCGCGCAGCGCGCACCGACGGCCTGGCTGTTCCTGGCTCTGCTCATCGCGCTGCTGCGCGGGGCCCGCCCGAAGCGGGCAACCCCACCGGCACGCGGGCCGGCATGAACGCCATCAAACGCGCCGAAATATTTCGCCGCCTGCGCGAACTGAATCCGAAACCGACGACAGAGTTGGACTACACGAATCCGTTCGAGTTGCTGGTTGCGGTGACCCTGTCGGCGCAAGCCACCGACGTCGGCGTCAATCGCGCCACACGACGCTTGTTTCCCGTCGCGAACACGCCGCAGGCCATCCTTGCGCTCGGCGAGGATGGCCTGAAAAAGTTCATCGCTACCATCGGCCTCTACAATGCGAAAGCTAAAAACATCATCGCCACCTGCCGCATCCTGATCGAGCAACACGATGGCGAAGTACCCCGCGAGCGCGAATCCCTGGAGGCGCTGCCGGGTGTCGGACGCAAGACCGCGAACGTCGTGATGAATACCGCGTTCGGCGTTCCGACCATCGCCGTGGATACGCACATCTTCCGCGTCTCCAACCGCACCGGCCTCGCGCCCGGCAAGACCGTTCGCGCCGTGGAAGACAAACTGGACAAAGTAGTCCCCGACGAATTCCGCCTCGATGCCCACCACTGGCTCATCCTGCACGGACGCTATGTGTGCAAGGCGCGCAAGCCTGCTTGCCCGGATTGCGCTATCCGGGATTTGTGCGAGTACAAGCACAAGACGCTGGAGACGCCCGCGCGCTGATTCCCTTTCGTAACATGGTCAATTCGCGTGAAGGGTTTCGCGCGCAGGCAGTAAGCGAGTCATTTTAGTTCGTGGCTCGCCGCAGCTAAACCATCGCATCGGCCTGCAACGACGTTTCCTGCATCGCGTCGCTCGCCAGCGCCCCCTGGATCACGTGATCGACTGCAAGCATCAACATCGTCGGAGCGACATAGCGGCGATGCACGCGGTCGATGGCAGCCATGTAGAACCTTCCGAACCCGTTCGTGCACTGCACTCGTGTTCCCAGGTGGAAATTGATGCGGCCGCCGGTGATTTCGACGGAGACGCAAGAACGGAATTTCAGATGTTTGTCATCGGCGCCAAGAATCACTTCCGCCCGCGTATCGCCGGCATTGTTGAGTTGCGCGATCACGGGATAACGTTGCGCGAATATGCACGTTTGGCTCCCGGACAGCAGCGATGAAACCGGACAACCCAGCGGTGAGCGGCGCAAGCCCAGCGGGCGCACAAGGACGTTGCGTAAACTCATCAATCGCGTGACGCCAATGGGGCGATTTTGTAAAAATCCCTCCAGCAAAGCGGCGAGCAATGCCGACGCAGTTTTGTGTGCGCTTTCACGCGCATCGATACTCAGTCCAAAGCAGTCTTCGTGGTGGACTGCCTGAGCCGCGAATTGCTGCAACAGCAATGAGCCTGCAGGTGGAGCATTCAGTGCGATGACGCGATGCAGTCGATCGCTCGCGGTATGAAAGCCACCGGCGTCACGCCAACGCTGCATGAGTCCTCGCAGCACGCCGGCGGTGCTGCGCACTGTTTTGCACAGAGCACCCTGCAGCGATCCGGTCGGCGCATCGAGAGCGAGCGCGATGGTCGGCACTTCCGCAGGATTGAAGAGCGCGCCTTCCAATAACGCAATGGCTTTCGGCGGCAGCAATTCGGTCAAAGCTGGAATCGTCGCCGCGTTTGCCAGCACTTGGCTGCGCAAGGCCTCCGGCAACGCGCCACCGAGTTCGTTGGTGTGACAGGACAAGGCAAAAAATGCTGGATGTCGCGAACGCGGCAAAAGCGGCATGAACTGATGCCAAGTCTCGCCACCGAAACGCACGGTGAACAGGCAATCCGGTGGAATATTCACAAAGCGCAAAGCGTCGACAAACGACTGCGGGTCGCGTTCGATGTGCGCCGACGAAGCGCTGGAAAAGCGCAATTGTGCACCTCCGCTTCCGGACACCGCGGTAAACACCCGATGACCCGCGTGACGATGGAAGGGATGCCCCCGTGGGCCAACGACGAACGAATACAGCGAAGTCGGATCGCCCCTGGAAAGGTCCACCCCACCCAGACGCGCGGACGGCTCTTCAAGCTCATCGACGAAACTCTCGTGTGCGCGCTGTCGCGTCGAAACGCTTTCGAATAGCTGATCGCCGGAACCGTGACCCAATTGCGCAATCAGCGCGACTTCGACCGGCAACCCGCCTGACAACGAAGGAAGTTGAGCGGACGGAAATGTTTTCACGACCTTGTTCAGGACATGCATCGCATGCTCCCACCTTTGTTGTTGCGCCGACTGACGAAAAACCAGCGCGTCGCGCGTCACGCTGTTGGCATGAACAAGTGTAGAGAGATTTCTCAGAGGCAGCCTGGAGCATTGCGCGGCATATGGTCGCAGGCCGCAGAGTCTGGCATGTTTACCGATGTTCCGGATTTCGACGCGGCGGAATTCATCGACTCACTGGTCACCGCCGAGCCCGGGAGGAAGAGCGGACAAGACGCGAGCCCCGCTCAAGGCTGAAATCCGTTGCGGAAGATTACGTCAGTCGGCGCCGTTGCGGCCGTTTCATCCTTCAGTGCATAGGTGTTTCCGCCAAAGGTCACGGTGAAATTTCCCGGCGCGACCATCGGCAGGTAATAGACGAATTCGATTTCCATGTTGCCTCCCGGGGGCAGGCTGTTCCAGCTCGATGACAGGCGTGCGCGGTGGAAATCGCCCTGCAAGCCACCGATATTGCTGCCGGCGTGCCCGGCCGATGCAACCGTGAGGGTCGCGCCGGACCAGTTGATCCAGTTCGCCGGTGCCGTGGTCGATGTGTCGAACTCGAATAAGGCGCCAGCGGGAATCGTCGTTGTGGAATTATTGGTTATGCGCAATTTGGGACTGATCGGATAGTTATTGTCGCCGAGGTCAAATTCGTTGACCGTCACGCTGGCGTCGATCGTGCCGACTACGCCAGAGGGTTGGATATATCGGCGATTGCCGTACGGTGTTGCGCTCTGGAAACGCTGAGCATAGATGTCGGTCAAGGTCGTACCGATGTACCACTCGCCAAGGCCGCCGCGGCGCTCGGGATGCCAGACGTAGTCGCCCGCCAGTTCCCAGATCATTACGCCGCCGATACCTTTGTCGGCGATGTAGTTCGCCTTCGTCGTGGTGGACTGCTCGTCCTCGGTGGAGAGAAACACGTGCTTCTGTGCATTCCACAACCACGGCGCCGCCATCGCGCTGCTGTAGTAGCGCGTATAGGTCCCGGTGAGCTGATCGTCCGGATCGGTCGCCGGCGTGAGTCCATAGGCCGCAAGATAGGTGGGCATGAGGTTCTGCTGCAGGTTGCGCGCATGCCACATTGGATTGGATCCAGCCGGCATTTCCATGCCGTTCTCCATGTCGTGCCAGATATTGTCGATGCCGATACCGCCCTGACCGCACGTGGCGAGACCGACCGAACAGCCGCTGGACTGCAGCGCCGTGCCCCACAGTCCGTTCGTCCCACCGCTGACGTTGCGCCAGCCGCGCGTGTAGTACGGCACGCCGATATTGATGCGCCCCGCCGGCATCGAGCCGCGGAAGTAGTGATAGCCCCAGTCGCTGTTGAGGTAACCGATGTTTGCGTATTGCGCGGTTGTATAAACGCTCCAGTGCGCGAGTTCCGCGTCCTGGCCATCGTCATAGAGCGCAGCGTTCGGACCAACGAATTCGTTCCAGGCGCCGTGCAGGTCATAGGACATGATGTTGACGTAGTCCAGGTACTGGGTGACCTGGTAGGATTCCATGCCGCGCAGTAGATAACCGGATGCCGGCGCGGCAACAGTCAACATGTAGTATTTGTGGTCTTGTGCAGCGGCCGCGTCGAGCTTCTCGCGCAAGGTTTTCATCAGCGCGACATAACCCTGCATCAGGGCACCGCGGCGCGGATTGGAAATTCCCCAGTCCAGCGGATTGCCGGCATTGTTCATTGACGTGGCGTATTCGTAGTCGATGTCCACTCCGTTGAAACCGAAGCGGCGCACGAAGGCCACCGCGGACTCGGCAAAGGTATTGATCGCCACCTGGTTGACCTGGTTGGCCGCGCTGACAGTCAGACTGAAATACCCGCCGCTGGCGACGCGGTCGCCGTTCGCATCCAGATAGCCGCCGGTCTCAGCCCAACCGCCGATCGAGATCAGGGTCTTGACCGTGGGATGCTGTTTCTTGAATTTGTTCAAAAGATTGAAATGTCCCTTGTAGCTGTACTCGGGGTCCATTTCTGCGCCCACCACACCGGGCCATTGCATACCGGTGGCAGCATTCTGCGGATCGGCTTCGTTGCCCACTGAAACCTGATTGGCCGAATCGATATGCGCAAACGCGTAGTTGATATGGGTGATCTTGTTCCACGGAATATCGCTGGCCAGGTAGCGCGGCGTGTTGTCGACGCCCGTGCGCCAGCCGGTGAAGTACCCAATGACCCGACGAGAGTGACCGACGCCCATGGTTTCGCGACCGGCAGTGTCGTAGGTCAGACAATACGGCGTGTCGACCGCCGCGGTCTTCTTCATGCCATCGGGCCGGCACGCGTCGTTGGCGCTGGTCTGCGCCGTAGCTTCGAGGCTGCATGCCGCAAGCATGGCGATTGCGCAAAGCAACGTGATGCCATTCATCCTGTGGGACCGCTTCATTGCCTTACCCTCGATCAGCCGTAGCTGCCTATTCGAATCCATTGTGGAACATGCGATCGTTGTCATAGTTCAGTGGCACCGGCGCGGCGTAATAGTCCTGCACACGGGTAATCCACCAATAGTCGTCAGAGGGTGGGGAGCCGACGCCATCGGTACTCGCGCCGACACCGGCGCCGAACAGGGCCATCACGATGCCCGCGTCGCGCGCCTCCGCCATGCGCGATGGCCAAGTCACCCGATCGCCGGCGAGTGTGATGCCCGGGGCGCCGCCCTCGTTGCGCGAGAACCACGTGCGACGCACGCCGCTGACCAGAAAACTGTCGCCGAAAAAGAAGCTCGGCGACGAGTCTTCGTAGCGCGTAACGCTATTGCCGAGATCGGGGAACAAGGCAACCGCGGAATACGGATTTGCCAGCTGTGAACTGTTCACATGTCCCACTGGCAACTGCCAGAGCACAACCGGCAGGCCACTCTCCGCTTTCATCGCGCGGACGAATTCCAGGTAGTTGAACCAATGATCGCTGTTCCAGAACCACGGCGCCTGCGCGGGATCGCTCGCGCCTGCCGCGGATTGACCCACCGCATCGAGACCGTATTTGTCGACCGAGACGAAGTCCGCACCGTAGCCTGCGATGCCGGCTTCGACGTAGTAGCGGGTAATTGCTGCCGCTTCCGCGCGTATCAAGGGTCGGCCCGCCACGACGCCAACGCTGTCGGTCTTGTGCATCAATCCATTGCCCGGCACTGCGGTGGTGAACCCTCCGGGCGGTGATGCCCACAGGTTCATCTGCCAGCCCAGGACGACCTGCGGAGACAACTTGGCGACCAGATAGTTGATCGCGCTGACGAGTCCCGTCAGGGTATTTGGAAATAGTGGATCGGTGCCGCTGACCAGTGCACCAGAACTGTACGCAGCCTGCGTGGCCGCGGGCAATGTGGCGGGGCGTTGGCCGGATTGCTGCGCCATGTAGCCGATGAAATCCGGTTCGAAGATGAACCCGACCGGGTCGTCGGGCGATTCCTCATTGGCAATACGCAGCGCCAATTGCAGATTGCTGAAATACGCCGCCATATAGCTCGCGCTTTGCATGTGGGCGAGGTCGACGCTGTAGTCTTCCGCTGCGTCAGGAATATTGTAAAACACGAAATAAGGGATAAATCCCAGGCGCTTGCTTTCGCGGATGAAGCCGCGTGCCCGCGCGCCGGACTCACTGTTCCAGGTGTCCCAACCGGTGAATGGACCTCCGTTGAGATAGATGTAGCGCACGTCCACACGCTTGTTGCGCCGTCCGTTGCCCAGGTCCCACCAGAAATCCAGGTCGCCGCCCGTATCTTCGCTGACCGAGCCGATTGCGACGTAGGTCGGCATCCCGGGGGCCGCGCCGGATGCCTGACTCACCCGCACGCCGATTCGTCGCTGGGCGGTGCCATCGCTTGAACGCAGCAGCACCCCGGCGCGACCGGGCAGACGCGCACGCAAACGCAGGCTGGTGCCGTTGAGCACGGTCGCTTCGATCACGTCGGAATTATTGGACAGCGCCGTGAACGTCGCCGCGGGATTGCCTGACACGCTGAGCGGAAATTGCGTGTCGGTCGTGTATGCCAGTTCGATGCGGTTCGCCGATGGGCTGACGGCACCGAGCGAAATTGCGGCGGTACCGCCGCTGCCAGGTGCTTCGTCCACATAGGTAAACGTACACGGGGAGGCATTCAGGGCGCAGGAATTCAGGCTGCCATCCAGCAGCTCACCGCTCCCGCCGAAGCCGATGGTGGTGATCGCCCCAACAGCGATATTGCCGTTCCAGGATTCATTGCCCAACAGCCAGTGACCGTTCGCATTGGAAATGGTCACTGCGTTCCATACACTGGTCAGCGCCGTCGTCGTGGAGAACGCCAGTTGCCAGCTGCTGATCACCGACGGCGTATCATTGCGGATACGGATCTGACCGTTGTAGCCGCCGTTCCAGGCGGATGTCCGCGCCACCGTGATTTGCACGGCACGCGCATCGCCGATGAGTACGAACGGCGCGGCAATCCACAGTCCACAGCAGAGTATGAGTCGACGCGTCACGGCGAAGACTGAAAACCGTTTGCGAAGATCACGTCACCACCAACACCGTGTCCGAGTCCTTCGTGCATCGCGTTGAGGATGCGTCCGTTATCGGCGTCGATCTCCCAGGCAAACACACCGGCGAGTCCGCGCGACATCGCGTACTGGGCTTTCGCTTTCGCCGAGCGCGGACTTTCATAGGTCACGAGTTTCCCTGCGGCGCCGTTCCATGCCCAAGGCGCTTGCGCGAGCGCGTCGTATCCGGTTGAGTATCCATTGGCACCTGTACCATTTGCACCGCCAGCGAACTGAGTCTCGATCTGTCGATAGTCGAGCACGCCGGGCTCCCAGGTGCCGGGACTGAGCGCAGCCCCACCGGTTCCACTGAATGGATTGTTGGCCTGCACACCCGTCACGCCTTGCCAACCACGCCCGTACATCGCCACACCGACCGCAAGTTTTGAAACGGGCACGCCCGCGTTAATCAGTCCGCTGACCGTCGCATCGGTGCTGAAGCCCGGCTCGGGTTCGTTCGGCAACGAATACAGCCCAGCGTGGTGACCCAGCTCGCCGTTCCAGCCGCCGTAGTAGTCATAGGTCATGGCGAATACGAGATCGAGCTTCTGACCGACCGCCGCGTAGTCGACTGCCGCAATCTTGGCCGGTGCGGCGCCAACCGCCGCCGTCATGAGGTAGGTGCGCCCGGTCTGCGCGCCCAGGGTATTCAGTGCCGTGCGCAGCTCGCCGAGCAGCGCGACTTGCGCCTGCTTGTCGGCAGCGCTGCCCAGGCTTGGATTGGCCCCGCCGCCACCGGGATATTCCCAATCCAGATCCACGCCGTCAAAAAATGTATACGTCTGGAGAAATTGGACGACGGAATTGATGAATGTCGCGCGCCGCGCGGGATTGCCGGCCAGATGGAAATACGGATCCGACAAGGTCCAGCCGCCGACCGATGGAAGAATCTTGATCTGCGGCTGAGCCGCCTTGAGACGCGCCAACTGACCAAAATTGCCGCGCACTGGCGTATCAAACGCATCGCCGGGATAGTTCATCTCCAGCGCGGCGTTGCGGTCATGGATCGTCACCGTGTAGTCCGGCTGATCCGCGCATTCCTGCACCAGTACGCTGTAGCCCTGCGGATTAGCCTGCTGCAACGAATCGTTGGGACCACAGATTGCGATGAACGCATAGATCAGATGGGTGAGATTGCTGGAGGGAATCTTGCGCACCGGGAACGCCCGGCCATAGACACCCCATTCAACGAAGTACGCGCCGACAACGTTGTTGTTGCTATTGGAATACGCCTGGTTGTTTTCCAGGAGTGGTGCCGGCCAGACGAGGCCATCGCCGCCACCCGTGCTGCCGCCACCCCCCACGTTGACTGTGCGTGGGGCGCTCGGCGTGCAGAGTTCCGCCGGGCCGGTCCCCGCGCACAGATCGACGACAAAGGTTTGCCCCCCGGCCTGAGTGACGCTGACGTGGCGCGTACCGTGCTGTGCGTTCTGGGCGTTGGGTACCAGACTTGCGTTGTATACGATGCTGCCATTCTGGCGCAGCGTCCAGTGATCACCATTGGTGCCCCACCAAAGGTCCCAGGTCACGTCGAATTCCGCACTTCCGCCGCTCATCGGCAGGCTATCCGGCATCCAGGCAATCGTCGGCGCCGTCGGCGCGTCCGCGCGGACATCGCAACCACACAGGGCGAAGCAGACCATCGCTGCGGTGCGCAACATCCACGGTCTGAAATGACGGTAGGCAAATGCGAAATGCTTCATTGGAAATTCCATAGTCAAAACTTGAGCGGTCGACGCGCGCCACGCCCGTGCAGACCAGACGCTTCAGTCGATTCGATGCGAAGCGATGCGCGACCCATCGGAAAAGGCGGGCAATCCCGGCGGCGGTCGCATGGCGATCAGGCACGCGTTGATTCCACCCGGATCAAGTCCTCGCCTCGCGTGCACTGAGGCACGCAGCGATTGGCACTGCCCGCGAATCCGGTCATTCAAAGGAATGTCGGCGCGCGAATCCGCGCCAGCCCGCGATGACTGATGCACTGCCCCTCCCAGGATTCACGCGATGCGCGACACGAGTCCCCACTCGCAGCCGACAGATACGCTAGAATGACAACGTTGTCAACAAATTACTGCCTACCACGCTTGTCCCCGGTCGAAACATGTGCAGTCGCGGATATCCATCCGTCGCGAGCTCGAAGAATCGAGCGGAATTTGGCGGTCAACCGCAGTATTGCCCAGACACGAACGGAATCACGTGATCCGGGTCACAGGGATGACAACGTTAAACACCAAAGTCATCGACTGGCCCGCCGAGCGTGCTAGCCATTCCTCGTTTCGGACAAATCCGCACCCAATGGCGCTGACCCGATCGCGGCGCTAGGATCCATGCAACGCGCGCGCCGATTCGGGCTCGGGCAAGGGAGCATCCGATGCCACGCACGCGCAGAAAGCTCAATCTTCGCTCCGCCATCACCAGTGCGGCGCTGTCCCTCGCATGCGCAACCGGTCCGGTCCACGCCGCGTTCGTGGATGAGCTTTTCCTCGATGGCTACGAAACTGCGTGTGGCAACCTGATCTACAGCGAGCCGTTCTCGGGCGCTGACGGCAGCGCATGGCCATCGCCGTGGGTACCGATTGGAAATGTGGCTTTATCCGATATTCAACTAGGCACGGCGCGGCTGCGACCAGGTTCAACAAACTACTCACTGGCACGGATGCATGCCGCAGTGGCAAACCGCAATGTGGAACTGCGCTACCGCCTGCGCATGGACGATATCGCGACCCAAGGGGTCGGTTTTTACGTGCGGCAAAATGCCGGCTATCTGACCCAGACGCCGACGCATGGCCAGGGATACGCCGCTTTCGTCGAAACCAACTTTCGAGGTCAGCCGGGAATCAGCGTTTGGAAGGAGGAAAACGGCGACGAGATTCAACTGCTGCACGCGCCTGCACCCTCGCCCGCCATGGCGAATGGAGTCGACTACCGTGTGCGATTCCAGGTTGTGCAGGTCAACGCAGGGACCACTCGCGTGCGGGCCAGCCTGTGGCGCGCAATCGATGTCGAGCCCACATTGTGGCAGGCCAGCGTCGACGACACGACCGCAGTGCTGCAGAACATTTCTGGGGGCCTCGCCATCGATTCCTGGAGCGTGCTGCTGAATCCAGCAAGCATCACGGCACACACCTACGTGGATGACATCGAAGCGATTTCGCTGTGCTCGCCGTAGGATCTTTCCAGTCCTGCGGATCTCACTGAAAGCCATTCGAAAAGATGACATCGCTCAGGCGCAAGATGTAGCAGTTGTCATCGATGCTGTTGCAACTGACGTACGCGCCGCTGTGTGGTGCATAGCGAAATCGTCCGAACGTCCCCGTGTCGACGCGGGTCGGTCCACCGGCGATGTTTAATTCCGTACAGGTGGAATGATCCACATCAAGCAGGTGCAGCGCATTCCCTCCATTCCAGGCGACGAGGCGGTCCAGAGTCGGATCGTATTCCCAACCGGCGGCGTCCTGATCCATGAAGCTGCAGGTGGGCACGGCTGTGGTCGTCATCGTCAATTGCACGGTCGGATTGGAAATATCGTAGCTGTTCAGGCTGCGCGTGCCGGCTACGTAGAAGAAATAGCGGCGACGCAGTGGATCGATGACGCCGGCCTTGTAGGAATTGACTGACAGATCGTTGTCGGCGGAGCGTTTGCTCCAGCTGAAGTTCGCTGGATTGAACGAATACAGATTGTTGGTATCGCGTGCGTACAGCAAGCCACTGACCGGATCGCGGACGATCGAGAGACTGAACTCGCCGCGTGGCGCGTTCACGTTGCTGCGGGCAGTCCAGGTGTCGGTCGCGGGATTGAACGTCCAGGTGTCGTCGCCGAAATAGCCGCAGGACCAACGCGACCCGCCATACAGGAACATCAAATTCTGCACCGGCAGATATTCTATATTATTGTACGTGTGCCGGGCGACCGGGCGACCGTCCGGATTCGTGCCACCAAACGCGCAGCCATCGCGCACCGGATAGCTGGGTTCATTGATCCGGCGCATCGCGACCGTGTCCAGGTCGAGTTCATAGATTTCATTGCCGCCCCAGTCCGAATGCCCCCCGCCATGGATCAACAGGCGATTGCCGGCGGCATCGAAGACCGCGCCGCTCCACGCGCCGGTGACCGCCGCGCAATGCGAACCGCCGCCAATATCCGGATACACGGATTCGCTGGGGCAGTATGCGCGCAGTCGCGTATTCGGCAGCTCGTGCCATCCCAGTCCGACCGGCAAGCTGGCCGCCTGACTGGACGCGCCGCCAAGCAGCATCGCGGTGAGCATGGCAGTGCGTGATGCAGATGGCTGGCGCGGGCTCATGTGATGCTCCTGGATAGCCGGACTGCCGTGCCGGTTGCATCGTTCGTCAGGCTAGGACGGAACGCGTGCAGTGCCTGAGTGTGCCGTCACAGATTCGCTGCCCGCTTATGCCGTTTCATGGCGGAATCGTGCAGCGCCCGGGAAACTCGAATGAGAAAATTGCCACAGCACGCTCCTGCTTCAATGGGGTTGACGCGTCGGTCGTTTCTCGGCGCGCTCGCACTGGGTTCGATGGCCCGGTTCCCGATGGCAGACACGGCTCTGCCCGGAACAGCCGTCTATACGTCCAGCGGATCACCGCCCGGAACTACCTCGACGCCGAGCACGTCGCCCCCGATATTGACCCTGAGCTCAACAGTGGCGCAAACCCTTGCGCCATTCTGCGTCGGTCATGCGTTTGCGCGTGGCGCGATTCCGAGCGGAACCGAGGTCGTTACCGATGTACCAGACTTCCAATGTGCGGTGAAGAATCGCTGGCCCGATGGCAGCACCAAGTTCGCCATCCTAGCGGGTCGCGCGAATCTGGTAGCGAACACGCCATTGAATCTCGGTTTGCGCGCCGGAACCAGCAGTTCCGGCACACCACTGACCGAGGCGGATCTGCTCGCGACCGGAATAAGTGCAACAGTGGCTTATTCTCCTTATGGCTGCGTAGCCCTGACGCCGCTGATCGGGGTTGCAAGCGTCTACAGTGCCGGCAATGCACGCTGGAGCGCCGGCCGTGTGCTGCAGTGGATCAGCGGCAGCGAATGCGCGAGCTGGTTGTACTACGCGCCGATCGGCACCGATGCACACCTGTCGGCATGGTTCGAGGTGCGGCTCTGGCGCGGAGGAGCCGTGGAGGTGCTCGCCTGGATCGAGAACGGATACGTGCGCGTTGCGTCGCCCGGTTCGCGCAGCGGCAGCGCAACGTTCAGCCTCGGCGGACAACAACGATTCCAGTCCACGCTGACGCTCGCCAATCACTGCCGCGCGGTGCTTGGCAGCGGGGCCGCGGTTGCGCACTGGCTGACCGCACAGTCACCGGTAGGTGTGCATCACGATACCGGCTATCTGCAAGCCACCCGACTGGTGCCGGCTTATCACGGCAATACGGCAGCCAACAGCAGCGTGTTCACCCGGCTCACCACCAGTTACACACCGCTGGCACAAGCCGACCATTCACCGGCGATGGGAACGCCCGGTTATCACCCTTCTATCGGTCTGCTGCCGGAATGGGATGCCGCATATCTGACAAGCCTCGCAGATCCTCGCGCAGCGGCAGCGGTGCAGGTGAACGCGCTGAGTGCGGGTCGCTACGGCATCCACTACCGCGATGAAAGCAGCAACGCGCCGATTGCATTTTCCCACTATCCACATCTGGTCATCGATGACAGCAACGGCGGGGTTGGCAGCGTCGGCGCCAGCAGCACGAACGACTACACGCCGGCGGCAAGCGGCGTCAGTCCGGAAAACTGGGCGACCTCGCACCATCCATCGGTAGGCTATCTCGCGTACCTGGTGAGCGGACGTCGCTACTTTATGGAAGAAATTCAGTTCGCCGCGTGCCTGGGATTTCTCAAGCAGACCGACGTCGTGCGCGGCCTCTCGCAAGGCGTGCTGCACACCGACGTTGGCGCAAACACCACGCGCGGTGCCGCCTGGTCGCTGCGAACCCTGGCACAGGCCACCTGCGTCACGCCGGATTCCGAGCCGTTGCACAGCGAGCTGCTCGCTTGCGTCGAATCCAATATCCGAGCCTACCATGCAAGATACATTGCGCAGGCCAGTCATCCGCAGGGAATCTGCGCGCCTTACAGCGACTACACGTCTGGCGATGGCATCTACATGCACGCGGCCTGGATGGAGGACTTTCTCACCGCTGCATGGGGCTATATCGCCGATCTGGATTTCGCGCTGCCGCTGGACGCGCGCGCTCAGCTCGATGCGTTTTTTGTGTGGAAATGCCGCAGCATCATCGGACGGCTGGGCGTACAGGGTGTCGCAACGGCGTACAACTTCCGCGACGCTGCGCAATACAACCTGGCTGTCGCGCCATCGGACAGTGCCGAATGGAATTCCGGCATCGGCCCCTGGTATGCCAATTGGGGACAGATATACATGGCGACCTTGGGCAGCGCGAATTCGCCCTCGCCGGATACTTCCCTGCGCGGCGCCTACTACCCGGAACCGACGAGTTACTGGGGCAATCTCCAACCGGCCATCGCCTACGCGGTTGGTCGTGGAGTCCCCGGGGCGCGCGAGGCCTATGCGCGCCTGACGGGCGCGTCCAACTGGAATGCCATCGTTCTCGGCTGGAACGATGACCCGGTCTGGGGTGTCAAACCCCTGGCCGGCTCCGACGCAATTTTCAACAACGGCTTCGAATGATGATGATGCAAGCTTGCATCGTATTCATCGCGCTTCGGCACCCGTGCCCGCCTGAAATTGCGGCCGGCTTTGGCCAGCCGCAGGCGTAGCACGGAAATCAGCGCGGCTCGATACTGTTCACGAAGATCAGATCGACTTGCTTGTCGCGCCAGCGCGCGAGCAGGCTGCGCAATGCGAGCGACGTATTCTGCGCCGCGCTTTGCGGTGGGGTCGCTTGATTTTGCTGGTTGACGCCATGGCAGCCGTCACACGCGCGGATTTCGCCGGGCTGGAAACTGATCCAGTAGCGTTCGCGCACCACTGGCGTGCCGGTCGGACTGGTCGAGTGCCAAGCCAACGCGCGTCGCGCAGGTACGAACAGCGCAACCGAACCGTCGCTGGCGATCGGCACGCTACCGACCGGACCTCCCGGATTCGGCAGATTCGCGATCACGGTCGGATTGTCGTGCAGCGTCTGCGCCAGCACTCGGCGCCCTGCTGAAGGGGCCGCAACACCGCCTGTCCCACGCACCTGGTCACCCTGGAAAAACTGCATGTGTGCAATATCGTACAATGTGCCACCGCCGGTTGCGGTGGTCTGTACACCACCCGGCACGCGAAGATTGAAAGGTTGCTGCTTGTCGGCGCGGTCGCGCGTGGTCACGTTGCGCATCACGATCAAGGCCAGACCATTTGCGCGTAGGTAGGTGCGGAAAGTGTTCAGATCGACATTTTCCAGGGTGAACGCCTGCTGCTCCGGTACCGCCAGCTGCATCACTGTCGACGGCGGCACGCTGCGCGAGCGCACCTCAACTGGTGACAATTCCCACAGCGGACCGCTATAGCTCACCAGCACATCCGGATCCCAGTACGAGATCGTCTTGCTGATTCCTGGCGTCAGGTTTTCCACCGGCTCCAGAAAGCCGCCGGCGCCGACGGCCAAGCGCTTGATGCGAAACGCATAGCGCGGAAGCGGATTGGCGCGCGTGCCATCGTTGCCCGCACTGCGCGGATCGGCCGCGTGCGCGGCAATCATGCGCCCATCCGACAGTGGCAGCGGATTGCGGTAGTGACCGGTGAAATCCGTGGGCGGACTGCCGGCGTCAAAGGTTAATTGGTTGCTGCGCGAATTGAGGTAGGTGATCGTCATCGTGTCGGGATTGACCGAGGGGCCTGCGTCCATGCGGATGATCTGGCCTGCCGCATGCGTATAGAACTCCGGGGCATCGACGCCGACATAGCGACCCGGCGTGGTCGGGTCTTCGCGCAATTGCAACATGTTCAATATGTTCTTGCGCGCCGGTGGCGGGACAAACTCGCTCAGCGCGTTGTCGGCAAAGCTGCGGTTGAAATAGCTGTGAAGCTCGTGGCGACCCACGTGGTTCAAGGTCTCCTCGCCACTGCCGTCCTGACTGATCATCCACGGAAAGAAGTGGTTGATCGTATGGCCAAAGACGCCACTGCCGGAAACCTCGATTCGCGGCTCTGGAAATACTTCGGTGCGGTCGGCGGTGGGCACGGAGGCGGGCCCTTCGCCGGAGTAGTTGAAGATGCCGTAAGGATTTCCCGCATTGTCGTTCTGCTGATCGCGTTGCAGGTGATCCCAACGGGTGAAAACGACGCGACCGAAACTGTCGACAGTCGGATTGAACGAACCGGATACCGAATATTGCAGCAGGTCCATCTGCCCCGTTGCCGGCTGCAGCCGCCACAGGCCGGTCGGCGTGGCAGCTTCTTCGTATTCATCCAATTGTGGATACAGCTGCGGCGCGAAGTTTCGCGTCTGGTCGCTGACAAACAGGATGCTGTTGTCGCTGAGATAGACCGGCATCACATTGTTGCGATTGTTCGGCTGGTTCGGCACCTTGACGATGTTCAACGTCTGGCCTTGCCCGAATCCAGTGACCTCGTACATCTGGAAATACGTGTTGACGTACTGGAATTGCTGCGGCGGTGCGCCGATGACCATGCTGAAAATGGCTTTGGTGCCATCCCATGAAATCGCCGGATCGCGCACCGAGATGGAATTCGCGGCCTGCTGACCGGCGTTGCCGAATCCCGCTTCCGCGGTGATATTGCGCAGGCTGCCATCGGTGTATCGGATATACAGGTCCCCGCCGCGCCCGGTCAGGTCGGTATTGCCGCGATGATTGGCGAACACCGATCCGATCGAGCCGAAGTCGCCCGAAATGGGGAACTGCGTGACGAACATGATTGGATAGGGCAGCGCCTGAGCGAATGCCGCGCCACTGCAAAGTGCGGCCGCCAGAAGAGCGATCCGTCGAGTCCAAACATGCATGATGATTCCCCAGAAAACGGTGAGGTGAAGTTTCCGACCGAATGTCCTAGCGGGTTGTGACGCACGTCCGCTCGCGACACCGATCGCTTCACAAGACGAGCGATTCGGCGCGAACGTACCGAACAGCCGAACGATGATCAAGGCAGGTATCCGGAATGCGGGAGGACAGGTGTCGCGTTCAAGCGCAGCCTGTTGGAGAGCAGTCCTCCGATCCCGCGAGCCGATGACCGGCCGGCAAACTCCCTTTGTTCCTTTCTACAGCAACGGTCTACGGCGATATTCGCTTGGAGACATGCCCGCGTCACGGCGAAACGCACGGCTGAAATTCGCGACGTCGCGATAGCCGAGCAGCAGGGCAATTTCAGTGATGCTCGCGCTGCCATCGTCGAGCATGTGGCGCGCGCGGGCATGTCGATGCTGCTTGCCCAGCTCGCGGTATCCGGCACCCTCTGCCGCCAGGCGCCGATTCATGGTACGTGTAGATATGTAAAGAAGTTTGGCGATATCGGCCTGGCGTGGTTGTCGATCGCGTGCGTCGGAGTGAAGCCGCGTCACCCAGCCGCTGAGCGATCCGGCATGGGTCATTCGCGAAAGAGCTTCTTCGCAGAGACGGCGCGCCTGCGCCAAGGC
Organism: Tahibacter sp.; assembly: GCA_039934615.1. Taxonomy (GTDB): domain Bacteria; phylum Pseudomonadota; class Gammaproteobacteria; order Xanthomonadales; family Rhodanobacteraceae; genus Tahibacter. Next base: position 40,840 of record JBDTLV010000011.1, on the reverse strand, counting down.
GTGGCGGTCCGCCAGTTCCAGCGTGCGAGATGCCAGAGGCGCACTGAGCACGATGCGCAAGGCGGGAAACGGCAACGCGACAAAATGCACGCGGGCCGGCGCGAGCTGCCGGTAGCGCGCTTTCGCATCCGACAAGTCATCGGGCAAATACAGGTCATAGACGGGCGTTCGGCCCGACAGAAGAAAGCCGATTTCCGCATGAAAAGCCGTTGCAATCGCCTCGAGATGAAACCTCAGCGTGTTCGGTCGGAACGGGGTGACTGGATCAAACTCGATGTGCACGCCGGTCGCATCGTGTCGATGGCGCATCGCGAACGCCGGCGTAATCAGAGCCCAGTAACGCGCGGCCAGACGCAGTGCTTCGTCCAGCGTCGCGCAGCTCATCAACGCATGTCCCAGTACTTCATGACTGCTCGGCTTGATACTGCGGCCGAGATGAAAACCCAGATCGGAACGCCCGGCGGCGCGTATCACCGATTCAATCAGCACGTCGACCTGTGCGACGCCGATGCTCGCATCGGGCAGCTCCAGCGCAGGCCGACTCAATCCGGCCCGACGCAGGATCGGGTCGACCCGCACCCCGGAGGCACGCAGCAAATCCAGCAGCAATGCGTAATAGCGGGCCGGCAAACGCAATTCGGTGCTCGGCGCAACGGTTCGCATCGGCCCACCCTCTGTCTGAAAATGACAAGACTCTGGCGCAAAATGACCAGCATTGCCAGCCCTGCGGATCGATCATGCGGCCACGGGGCAGATGCCGTCCGAGCGCCGATCAACATCGACTATCCAGCCGACGAATTGCATCACGCGACGAGGTCATACCCCGCGTCGCGTGAGGAACGGCGCCAGATCATCAACTTGCTTTGTGGACTATGCATGAACGACCAGACGCTACCCATGGCATGGACCGACCATCGACGCTACGCCTGGCTGGCAAGTCTCGTCGTTCCTTCGCTCGTGGCGATTGCCTTCGCGCTGGTATCCCTGACCGGCAGTGACTTGTTCTGGTGGACGGGTCCGATCGTGGTCTACGGACTGGTTCCGTTGCTGGACGGATGGGTGGGCGCCGATCGGCACAATCCCCCGGCGCAAGCGATGCCCATCCTGGAACAGGACCCCTACTACGCCCGCGTCCTGCTATTCGCGCTACCGTTGCAGTGGTTCGGCACGGTATTCGGCGTCTACATCGCGACGCATGCGAATCTGGGTCCGCTGGCCTGGACAGGTCTTGCCGCGACGGTCGGCATCGTCAATGGTGCGGGCATCAACACCGCGCATGAGTGGGGGCACAAGCGCGAGAAATATGCCCATTGGCTGGCAAAACTCAGTCTTGCTCCTGCCGCCTACGGACATTTTTTCGTCGAGCACAATCGCGGACATCACAAGAATGTCGCAACCCCCGGCGATCCTGCGAGCGCGCGCCTTGGCGAAACGTATCCGGCCTTTCTGATCCGCAGCGTCGGCGGCAGTCTGCGCTCCGCATGGCGACTCGAACGAGATCGACTGGCGACGGAGGGCCGCTCCGTGTGGAACATCCACAATGATAATTTACAAGGATGGTGCCTCACCGCTGCGCTATTCGCGGCGATGACCGCCGTGTTCGGCTGGCTTGCACTGCCTTTCCTGCTCGCACAGGCCGTGTACGGATTCAGCTTGCTGGAAGCAGTCAATTACATCGAGCACTACGGCCTGCTGCGCCAACGCGATGCATCCGGTCGATTCGAGCGCTGCTCGCCGCAGCATTCCTGGAACAGCAACCGGGTCGTCAGCAACCTGATGCTGTATCAGCTGCAACGCCATTCGGACCATCACGCGAATCCGCGCCGCTCCTATCAGACGCTGCGCCACTTCGACGACAGCCCACAATTGCCGGCCGGATACGCGGCACTGATTCCACTCGTATACATTCCGCGCCTGTGGTTCGGACTGATGAATGAGCGTGTGCTCGCCCACTACCAGGGACAGCTGCAGCGCGCAAACCTGCAGCCGGGATTCGTGCATTCCTGATGGCACAACCGGGAGATACTCGCTGCGAAGCCCGCCGCGGATTTTCACGCTCGACCGGCCGACCTGCGCAGGCACTGATAGCAAACGCGGCGGCTTCGCGTTTGATGGGGGATGAAGATTTTCCGCCCCCTGTTTGCACCATGCATGTTCCTGTCACGCGTCGCCATTGGCGTGCTCGGGATTGCGACGCCGTCCGCGGCAACGGAACCGGACTTCGCGATCATGGTCGGCAATCTGCAATCCGAGCTCGGCTGCACCCAGGATTGGAACCCCAGTTGCACCGTGACGGGCCTGCAATTTGACGCCAACGACGGCATCTGGCAAGGCAGCTGGACGGTGCCCACGGGCAATTATTTGTACGGAGTGGCCTTGCACCTGGACTGGTCCGAGCCGTACGGTCTGCTGGGTCATCTCATGACGCCAGGCTATGAAGTGCCATTGAACATCGCGAGCCCGCGCGTGGTGAAGTTCTACTACGACCACGCGACCCACTGGATCGTCGACAGCTTGGGCACGCGCATCGTGACCGCCGCGGGCGACTTTCAACATGCGCTCGGTTGCACGGGAGACTGGCAACCTGACTGCCTGCGCACGTTGCTGGAAGATGTGGACGCAGACGGCGTCTTCGAGCGGCGCGTGACTGGACTGGATACCGGGTCCTACCAGTTCAAGATCGCGATCGGCGAAGCGTGGATCGAGAACTACGGTCTGGGTGGCATCGCCGATGGCGCGAGCGTTTCGTTCGACGTCGACAACCCGGCGGACGATATCGAACTCCGTTTTGTCAGCGCCACCAATGTGCCGACGGCGACCGTCACCACCGACTGGTTGTTCCGCAACGCGTTTGAGTGAATCGGCGACTCGGCATTCGCGGAACAAAGTCCTTTTTTTAATTCAATATTCTTTACTGCGAGCGAATTCGGCATCTGCCGACAATCCCGCGCGTCGGCACATCCGTCGGCGCGACATCCCGGCTGGCGCGAGCCAACCGGGATGCCGGTGACCTTCTACAGGCAGCGCACCGGCCGCGACGCCGATCGCACTGATCAGTTGGTTCCGCCGACTGCTGCCTGCCCCAGCTTGAAGAACACGTCGGTATTGTCGAACACCCCGCTGAACGCGGCCGCACCACGGCCATAAGCGGAAAGCGGCACATCGGTCGCCGTGTGCACTGCCTGGTCGCCGGGCACCTGGCCGGTGATCAAAAAGCCCGTGCCCTGGTTGCGCACGTTCGGGTTGGCCGGCGACTGCGCTGGCGGAAATGGCTGCTGTGTGTCCTTGGTCGGGAATGCGCTGGGCAGCCAGGTTTCGTAGCGGTCTGCATTCGCGCCGTAGCCGATCAGCAGCTTGTTATCGATATTCGTGGTCTGCGGGTATCCATCAATGGACATTGTATATTTCGGGAATTTCGCCGCATCGTAGGTGCCGACCACGCTCTGGCCGGAGTCCAGCTTTGCCTGCAGTTGCGAGGCCGTCACCGTCGCCGCGCCGATGATGGCCGCGCCGGAACATTCGTGATCGGCGGTGACAATGACCAAAGTGTCCGGATGCTCGTCGGCAAATTTCTTGGCGACCGCCACGGCGCGGTCGAACTCGATGACCTCCAGGATCCAGCGATCCGCATCCATCAGGTGCGCCTGCTTGTCGATCGACGCACCTTCAATCGTTGCGACGAATCCGTTCGGATTCTTCGCCAGCACCTGCAGCGCTTTTTCAGTCATCTCATCGAGCATGGGCTGATCGGGAAAACCGAATGCGTCGACCACGCTCTTGTCGCCACGACGTCCGGCGATCTTGTCGAACGACACATTCATGTTCGAATAGGCAAACAGACCGAGCAATTTGTCCGGAACGCCCAGCGAGTCCAGCGCCTGTTTGTCCGGCGCGTACGCGAAGCCGGCCGACTGAAAATCACCGATCAGATCACGCTGTGCGTCGAGCTTGCCTTTGCTCGCGCCCCAGGCGTTGGCAATGTCGTCCGGCAGCAGGTAGTCATTCGCTGCACGGCGCTGCGAACCGTTCGATGGCTGCGGCGTCACACTGTCGCCGGGATTCGGTAAAAACCATTTTCGCCCACCACCCATCAACACCGACAGACCGGTGAGATGCCGATCATCAAGGAACTGGTCGACGATGCCGGTGCCATTGCCGCGCAGCGCCGTATGCACAGCATTCGCGGCGGGCGTCGCATCGAATACATCGGCGGTGGTGACTACGCCGAGCGACTTGCCCTGCAGCATATGCAGATATTCAGAAAGATATTCGATGCGCGGATTGTCAAATGCGTCCAGCGTGTCGTCGGGAAACACCCCTTCTTCGTTGTTGTTTGCCTTGTTGCCATTGACATAATTCTGCATGCCCGGCGCCGAATCGGTAACGATCGAATTCAGCGACGCGGTCATCACCATGCCGGTGAAGGGAAAGGTATCCATGGCGAGGCGGCCTTTGGCCTTACCCTGCGCGTAGCCCTTGGACATGATGCGTGCTGCGGTGCGATGCGCGGCGCCCATGCCATCACCAAGAAGAATGATGATGTTTTTTGCCAATTGTCCCTGGCCGTTCACACCGACCACCTCAAAGTTGCCGGTCGCACTGACGGCGACACCGTTGCTCTGCTGCGCAATGACCTGAAATGTGTGCAGTCCCGGCACGCCGTTGGAATAGGCGCGCTGCGAAACCACCACGGCATTCGAGGTGAGACCGGCAACGAGTCGGCAACCAGCCTTGCCGGTCGTCTTGCCGGTGGCAGCATCGAGGCACAGCTCTGCGGGGCCACTCTCGCCGACCACACTCGTGATGTACGGAGTCGGATCGTAGGAAACCGTGAGCCCCGCAAACAACGGATGAATCGCCGGCTTGCCATCGACAAGGAATTGGAAACTGGCGATGGTCGTTCCGGCATCGGGTCGAATCGTCGCCTGCAGGTCGAAACGCTGGCCGGGCAGGAATCGAGCAACGACTGGTGCCGGGTTTCCGCTGGCGAACAGCTCGCTCGGCGGCGTGAGGCGCGACACCGTGGCAGCTTGCGCCAGCGGTGCAATCGCGGCGGCAAGCGCGGCGAACAGGAGCCCGCGACGGATTGCGACAGAAGGAAACATAATATTACTCCACAGTGAGGAAAGGCAGCATCGAACCGAATACGGCGGATCACGGGTGATGGTGGGGTGATCCATCTGGAAGCCCGGCGTGGGCGACGTCCCGCGGCACCTGGAGCAAGGCGCGACCGATCGCTGCGTCGGGCACGAGGCGTACGCTGAAGAAGCGACCGTCGACGACAGAACCGGTGTCCTGCACCGTGCTCAGCACACCAATCAGCTGGATCAGACCGTTGCGCGCCGGGATCACGCGCGCCGCGGCGCCGCTGACGCGCACCAGCACGACGCTGGGTGGCAAATCATCGGCGAGCGATTCGTCTTCGTCACCGAGCTTCAGCGGCATTGGAGCCAGAAGAAACGTGCCAGCGGTCGCCGTTTCCTGTTGCACCATGTAACCGATCAGGCGCACTCGACGACCGTCGAGCTCGCGCAAGCGTGGCGTGGGCACCAAGCCGCGCGGACCAACTGGCAGGGTATACATGTCGCGAAACTTCAGATCGCTCACGCCACGCGGCGGTGGTGGCAACGCGCCATGCACCGCAAGAATGTCATTCGATGCTGCTCCGCTGAGTGGCGACCCCAGCGCCAGCGCCGCCAGAAACAGCATTGAGCAACGGGACACCAGCCAGCGATGCTTCCGGTTTCGATACACGCGCCACTCCCGAGCAACCACGATCGTCGTCTGCGGGGCAGAGCGGCGGTGGCTGATCGGCGGGACGATAGTGCGCGCGCATGTAGTTTTGATTACGCCGATATTGCGAATCGCGACGACGAGCAAATTGCGCCAGCGTGCTCAGCGTGGCGTTGGCACAAAAACCGACACAGAAGGCTTTCGCGGCTTCGGCCCACATGACACTCTAGATGTGTACGTCCCACAATGTCGGAAAAACCCGGGCGGGAATCGATCCTGCCCGGGCTTTCTCCTACGTTGATCCCATTCCAGTCACTATCCGACCATCAACGGTCGCGGACGCCGCTCAATTCGGGTCGAGCTTGCAGCAGTACCCTTCGTCCTTGGCGTCAATCGCTTCGACGTCGACCGTCGTGCTGGTCTGAATCACGCGCACTGGCGGCGTGAATCGCTCGTCTCTCAAATCCACGGGTGTCCAGGAAAAATCCCAGGGCGCGACGCAATTTGTTTTGCGATTCGGATCGGTCTGCACGAGGTAGAAATCCTGACCGTCACCGCTGCCATCCCAATCGGTGAACGTGCTTCCGCTCATCACGAAGCGATCGCGTTTGTTGTCGATCGCGACGAGATTTTCCTGCTTTGCGCTCTGCGTGCTGTAACGCATGGATGTCGCGTTCGGACCCAGCGTGGCGGGATTGGCGGATAAGGAAAACCCGTCGCCTGCCGTTACCGTACCGCGAATGGTTCCGGCCGCGATGACGGAACCGGGCACGCCGGCGTTGATCGTCGAAGTCTCCACCGCATCGAATGCCGTGGCGCCGTCCTGCGGGTCGCGCCACATCGCTTGCACCATCGGCGCACAACTGCCAGCTCGGAAGCGCACCATGTAGACCTGCTGCGCACTGGCTGCCGTTGGCGGCACGCTTGCGCCGACCAGCACGGTTTCATTCGCAAAATTTCCGACGCTCAGGCCGGTGAGTCCGAAGAAGTCCTCGTTCACACCATCCGCGTTGCCCATCACTGCGTCGCAGAGCGGCGCACCATTGGCACGTACGCGAAACATCAGGCCGCGCCGATCGGTGGCCCACGTTGTGGAATAGGCTGCAGATCCGGCGACCACGAGATCATCCGCACCGCCCGCCGCCGACTTGCTCTCGGTGACCGCGCGGAAGCGCAGTCCCGGTGACTGCACTGGCTGGTTGTAGGCAAAATTGAACAGCACCGCGCCGGCCGCATTGAGACGCGCGATGCGGCCGTGCACCGAACCCGCCGGCTGGAGCAGATTCTCGTCGCCGACCACGACGAGGTCGCTGGTCGGTGCGGGTGCCACGACGTTGCGCGCTTCGAGGATGTCATAGCCGACCGCACGATTGCCGCTCACCTGGTTGCCAAGCACGCGCGTCCACAAGACCTTGCCATCGCAGTTGAGGCGCATCACGTAGATGAAAGTATCCGTGCGCACCATCGAACCGGTCACGGCGAATCCGCTGCCGTCGCGCAGTTCAACGACCGCGTTCGCGCTGGTCGCGCTCCCGCCACCGACGCGATACGCGTGTTGCCACAATGTCACGCCGCTGTCGTCAACGCGCGTGACCAGCGCTTCCGTACCGGTTGCAACGCGTCGGCTACCGACGACGATGGAACCGGTCTTGGGACAGACATTGACGGACTTGACGTCCTGGCCCGCATCCCGGGCTGGATTTTCGCCATAGTAGGCTTCGAAGCTCTGTGCAGTGGCCGATGGTGCGGGCAACAGCATCAAAGGTGCAGCCAAGGCGATGGACAACGTGCAAAAAAGTGCATTTCTTTTCAGGGGTTGCATGGTGGCCTCCGTAAAGGTTCAACGATAACTACGGACTCACAGGCACGACGCCCCCCGTCGCTGCATGTCGGAAAGCGCTGACAGGGTAGCCGCAGCAGTTTCCGATGACATTGAACGCTTTTGCATGATCAAAACGAACAATGGTTTATTTACCTTGTTACTTTCTTGGAATTTCCACCTCCGCCCGGATTGATCCGGAATTGATCCTCGGCTGCACGGATGAAAGCACGAATTCACAATGAGTAATGCGCAGTAAATCACCATGTGGAAACTGCGCTTTAGGAAATTGTTACGAAAATGTGAGATCTGCGTTATGGCATTCATCTTGCCAATGAGCACTCTGCAGATATTTCATCACCCCTTCACGGGACGCGTACGTAACTCGCACGCGGGGTCGCTACCGCCAATCGGATGGTTGCGGAAACTCTTCGATCGTGCGCTGTTGTCGCCACGCAGGAATTTCCCGCCTAACCGACCGCCGGGATACCTGCGATTTCGATCAGGAAGCGTCGCGTTGCCTCGAACACAGCTTCGGCATCCGGGGAGCGACTGGGCGAAGCCAAGGCATGTGCACCATTTGAAAAAGCGATCTTCCGCTTGTGTGCGTCATCCGTACCGAGTCCCTCATACATCTCCAGCATCGCCTCGACCGAAGCGGTGCGGTCCTGCGTAGTTTCGTCGCGATAGAAATAGGCCAGCAGGAACGGCACGAAGACACGGCGAAACGTTGCCTCGCACATGCGCGAACCGAGCACGCCCGCCAGGCTGCGATAGGCATCGCGGTGCACGACGGACGACCAGTACTGCCGATGTCCGGCGTTGCGATCCTGAATCGAAAACTCGACGGCATCGCCCGGCGTGCAGAGGTATTGCATCATCGCCGCGTCAGACGGACGAATGGCCGGCGACCAGGCAATCACGGCGGCGATGCCCGAGGGATCGCGCGCGGCCAGATCGATACTCAGCGCAGCGCCGAGCGAAGTTCCGATCATCACAACGCGTTCGCCGATCCTGCGGCCCATTGCGAGGGCCTGATCGGCTGTCGCATACAGGCGATCAGCCGTCAGTCCGGCCATCGCATCGGCGCGATCGGTACCATGACCGGGAAGACGGGCCACATACACATTGCCGGCAAATTGTCGTCCGAGGCGCTGCGGCTGCGTACCGGCCTCACCGGGGCTTGCGGAAAAACCGTGTATGTAGACAAATGAAATTTCGGTTCGCACGGGCTTTGCGGGATCGTGAAAGACGAGGCGTGCCTGGTTGTCCGGTTTCAATTCGTGCTCCGCGGACTCGCGTGTCTGCAGCCATGCGTCGAGGGCGGGCAAATCCTCCGGAAGCTCTGCCGCGGACCATTGTGAATCGGGCCAGGTATTGATCACGATGTTCCGACCAGAGCGGATCGGCGCGGCATCAGGAATACGACGGCCGATGAGAATGTCGCGACAAACCCGGCCGGCAGGATGGTTTTGGATTCACGGTTGCCGCTGAACACTGCACCAGACAACTCACGGAGCGCGCGCAGCAGCGAGTCCGTTGCCCCCTGCAAATATCCGACTTTCGAGCGAACGTCCGCCAAGGTGCAGCGAAACAACGCAGCTGACGAAATGGCGACGCTCGCTTCCATCGATGAACTGTCGAATGACTCGAGACGCGAAACCATTTCGGGGTGAATCATCATGCGCTGCGACGTCTTGCGGCGGTGGCCGGTTTCCGACGAAGTCTAGAAGCTCCGCGCGACACTCACAAGGCGAAGGCCTGCGCCTGTGTTGCGCCCCATACAAGAGGTCAGGCCGCGCCGCGGAGACGGCAACCTGGGCTATCGCATCTCCGCGTTGACGCGCTGACGTGATCGCCAATCGCATCCCGGACACTAGGGACTGCGGTGAGCTTTGCGTTCGAGCTGAGCATGCACACCCGAACCGACGATCGCCACAGCACGCATCTCCACTGGCGCATCCTTGGCCAGCAGTGCAGTCGTCCCGACGGCAGTCCATGCCGGATAGGTACTGGTAAAATATTCTTTGTGTATTTTCAGAAACTGGGAAAATTCGCCCTGAAATTCTTCGGTGCCGTGAACCTGGGCATGAAAGGTGGTGATTTCCACAACATCGGCCAGACTGGCGCCGGACGCATCAAGGACGGATTTCAGCCGCTCGAACATGCCGCGAATCTTGGCCTCGTAGGTGTCGCCACCGCTGGCGGGAATCCCTGATACGACGACCGTGTCGCCGACGCGCACGGCGGGAGCATAGTGATACGTGTCATAGGCAGAATCCCAGCCCGGAGGAATTACGACGGTCCTTGTCAGCGCGGGTCGTGGGCGCGCAGTGCTTGCGCAAGCAGTCAACAGACAAAGGGTCGACAACGAAATCAGGCGCAGCAGTGGCATGGCGAAACTCCTCGGTAGTCAAGCGACCCTGGATCTGCGGATGCCGGCCGAAGTTCCGATTGTCGCGCCATGTCGAATCGGATTTGCGCCATGTCGACTCCGGCACCCGCCGACGCGCTGCTCAACGTCGAAAATCCACGATCAAGCCACGACGCAAATGCAAGCGCGTGGCAGTGCGCGCGGTGTGAGCGTAGCCCTGCGCATTCGACGGAGTAGCGGGCTGATCTGATCACCTTGCGCAAGGCCGATCTGTTCGCTGATTTGAAAGCTCGCTCGACGCCTTGATCGCAGACCTGGAAATTCAGGATTTCCGGCGCGGCGAACGCCCTCTGAATCGATCCAACAAATTCTGGTAGCGTGCCGACCATTCCCGAGTTCGAGTCGTCGTTTTCATGAATCGTCTGCACACACAACGTCAACTGGTGCGTATTCTTGGTTTGTCGCTGGCGCTCAGCGGCGCCTTGCATGCGGCGACGATCTGCACGCAGGGAGCGAATCTCGATATTCCCGCGACCAGCGAAGGCCTGTATCTCAATCTCCTCAATGGTCTTTCAGGGCCAACCGAGGGCAGCGTGCCGGGATTTGATATCGACATCTACACGCCTGCCAATGCCAGTCCTCCCGGTCAACTCAAGTTTTATTGGGGTTCGGCGAGTACCGGCGGGGCCGGCGTCGTAACGGCCGGGGACGCCTACGCCGTGCTGGGCATCGGTCAAACCATCGGCCCCGGTTCTGTTTTTTCGCGCGCAGCATTTTCCGGCGACACCAGTGCATGGCAAGCGGGCGCCTCAGCTTATCTCGGCATGCGATTTCGCAACGAAGCCACGGCCGTCACCAACTATGGATGGCTGTTGTTGTCCACCGCGGCGCCGGTGGGATTCCCCGCCACCATTCGCGGCTGGTGCATTGAAGATGCGGGAGCGCCAATCACAACACCGGGGGATTCCATTTTTGTCGATGGATTTCAATAGCGACGTATGCGTGACGCTTGAATCCGGTTCCAGAACTCCGGCACGACCGCGCGATCGGACAAGTCGATTTTATACACCGCCCGATAGCTCGCACTGAGACGCCGATCGCCCCGCCTTGGGCTCGGCGGGCGAGCGCTTCAATCATCCTGTGCAGTCCGGCGCCGCGGACTGAAATTCCGTCGGTCTTCCGACTCGTCGTGGAATTCCTCTCGACTGGCCCGACCGGTCTTTTGCCCTGCCTGGCCATTGTTCGAGATACCAGGCGCCGATGGCGTGATGTCCGGCGCAGTCATATCTATCCAACGCAGGATCATGTGACAGACGACGACCAGTGCTGGTGCAATGCCCCAACGCAGATCGCGCAGTCTGTCGCGGGAACTCGCCAGTTCACGGTTTGCCGCGGGAAATACCAAGCGGCGTTTGTGCCGGCAACCGTTCTGAAACCACTGTTGAAACACCGCAGTACTTTTTTCCCAAGAGGCAATCCCATGTTGACCAGAACCCTGCTTTCGGCCGCGCTGCTGGTCTCATTGGCCACATCCGCGAGCGCCTACGACCTGCTCAATGACTGGCCGACCAAATTCAAGACCGCCAGTGGCCTGGAGTTCGGCGTGCGAGGCAATTACCAGGTCGAAAGCAATCGCTTTTCCGATGACAAGCTATCGAATGGCAACGACCGCTTCGAGGACCTGCAAACCTGGCGCCGCAAGGAATTCTATCTTTACGCAAAAAAGAACGGCGTCTGGGAAGTGGCGAGCGGCTACGATTTCCAGGCGCGGCTGTGGGTAGATAATTATTTCAAGTTGTACACAAAGAACGCCGGCGACTTCCGTTTTGGCCAGGCAAAGTCCGCCGTCGGTTTCGACGAGGGGGCGACGGGCTCGGGGGCAACAACCTTCATCGAGCGCGCGTTGCCGGTACAGGCCGTCAATCAGGGGCGGCGTATCGGCGTGGACTGGAGCTACGAAAAAATCCCGGGCTGGCTGCTGTATGCAGGGCTGCTACGCGGCGACCTGAACGGGGACAATGACGGGCACACCACCGTCGCTCGCGCGGTATTCAATCCGGTCAAATCCGAAAGCGAGGTCGTGCACCTGGGTGTCGCCGCTTCGGCCGAGCAGCGCGACGACGAAATCGCCCGCGTGCGGGTGCGACCGGAAGCCAACCTGACGCCGATCCGGCTGATCGACAGCGGAAACCTGAGCCATACCGACCGGATCGATCGAGTCGGCCTTGAGGGCGCGTGGAAATCCGGCCCCTGGTCCGTGCAGAGCGAATACCTGACCCTGGACGCACGCCGCGACGGTCTCGCGGACTATCGTGCCGACGGGTTCTATGTCTATGGAAGTTGGGTATTGACCGGCGAAAGCCGCGCGTATAAAAGCGGCGCGTTTGGCAATGTGAAACCCGCTCACGATTACGGCGCGGTGGAAGTGGCACTGCGCTATTCGACCCTCGATCTGAATGACGGCACGGTGCACGGTGGCAAGGAACACGACTGGACGCTAGGCGTGAACTGGTATGTCGGCCAGCACCTCAAACTGCAGGCGAACTATATCCGCGCGTTCAGCGACAAGGGTGCCCTGGCGCTGGATCCGACCATCGTCGATTTGCGCGCTCAAGTCTATTTCTGATGCCAGTTGGACGGCTGCCAACGTCAGGCGAATTTCCTGACGCATCGTCTGGAAACCAGTGCCGGCAGGTTATCGTCGTCGCGCATGCGCCACATGCATGCGCGACACGCCATCGGAAGGCACTACTGTACAGACCCCGCTGCACGCCACTTTCAGCGTTGTCTGCGATTCATCTGCAACGCACGGGCCGACAGCAATCTGGCTGAATTTGCGCAACAGTCGACTTGAGTCCATACAGCGACTTTTTCACCCTCCTGAGGCATGATGAGCAAGGATCAAGGGGTGGGATTCGTGTGGCAGTGATCGTTTTTATGCCTTATGGGAGAAGCTCGATGATTCAGCGTAGCCTTTGTGTACTGATTACTTCCTTGTTTTTTGCCGCATCAGCATTCGGCCAGGCCGATCTGGTGTCCGTCGGAAATACGAATGTCGCGGCGAATCCGTCGACGATTGAAGCGAATGCGGGCTGGGCACCCGATGCGACCCTGGCGATCTTGTTCGACTCCAGGGCGCAAATGATAACTAACCCCGGCGGTGGTTTCGGGGGTGCGGATGCCAGTGTGCTGCAGGGAACGTCCACGTCGTTTGGTGCGACAGTCGGAGGCACAACCGCGTTTCGAATCGCCGAAGACTTTGTGGTTCCCGCGCCAGGCTGGACACTCTCCGCCGTTACGGTCTATGCGTATCAGACCCTGGCAACGCCATCGACGGTGTCCACCTTCACGGGAATGAATTTGCGTATCTGGGATGGCGATCCCAGCCTGCCCACATCAACAGTGTTGTTCGGGGATACCACCACGAACCGCCTGACCGCCTCGACGTTCTCCGGCATCTATCGCGCCTCGTCGACCGCGCCGACGAATGGACAGCGGGCGATCATTGGTAACACCTCAGGCGCGCTTTCGGTGGTTCTGCCGGCAGGCACCTACTGGCTGGATTGGCAGCTTGCCGGTTCGACGGCGAGCGGTCCGTTCGCACCTTTCGTAACCGTGGTTGGCCAGAACGCAACGGGCAACGCGATCCAGTTCAACCCGGCGACATCACTATGGGTCCCCATCACGGATGCAGGCAGTACTTTCCCGCAAACGATGCCCTATACGCTGGAAGGCACGGTGAATTTGCCGGATTCGATTTTCGTGAACGGTTTCGAAACCTGAGTTAAGGATCCGATTCGGGTTTCTGGCGGCGATACTGCCACTGGCGGTATCGCCGCTCTGCATTTGTCGGCGTTGGAAATCTGCGCACCACCGCAACTTGACAGTTCACCGCGACGAGGATCGTAGGAAATTTCTCGTCAATGCCGGGCAGCTACACGCTGCGATGTCGTGTCTTGCGGCAAACCCGATTCGTTGAGCATGGCGGCACTTGCCTGAACCGGAGAGATTGCCATGCTCGCCGAGCCGTCTCAGCATTTTCGCGACATTCATTTGTACAAGCTGAATTTTTCGCACAACTTGCAGAGGGATGTGCCTACGCTTCCGACAGAAACGGGAAGCACCGGTTCTGGGGTGAACCCGACTACCCTTTGGATAACCGCAGACTGCAATGATCGCCGCATGTTGCAGATTGTGCGGCCTTTCCCTTTTCGTTTGCTTAACCTCTCCCCGCGTATGAAAGCTTCCGCCACTATCGCCGGTCTGGTACGGCGTTGGTCGCTGCAGCGCAGCATCGCATCCGCTTGTGGTGTGCGCTTCGTACGGCTTACTGTAATCGCTCCGATATGGGCGGAGGGCGGGTCTGCAACGCGAAAGCGCGCAGGTTCTCCACTGGTATCGACGGCGTTCCTGCTGCGGATCCGCAGCGATGTGCACCACGGGTAGCCCCCGTTCAATCCATGGAGAACTTGCAATGTCCACAAAGATCGCGAAACCGCTCAGCCTCGCCATCGGCGCCGCCTTCATTGGCTCGCTGTCGATGCACCAGATGGCTCAGGCCAATCCAGCTTTCGGTCTGAACCAGCTCGCAGCCGGTTACATGACCACCGGCTTCGGCGAGGGCAAGTGCGGCGAAGGCAAGTGCGGTGTTGCCAAGGCCGATACCGACAAGAACGGCTCCGTCTCGAAAGCTGAATACGAAGCCATTGGCGGCAAGAAATTCGATGCAATGGATGCCGACAAGAACGGCTCGCTGAGCGAAGCCGAAATGGCAGCCGGCCACAAGAAGGGTGCGGAAGGTTCGTGTGGCGCCGACAAGAAGAAAGCGGCGGAAGGTTCCTGCGGCGCGGACAAGAAGAAGGCCGCGGAAGGTTCCTGTGGCGCGGACAAGAAGAAGGCTGCGGAAGGTTCCTGCGGCGCGGACAAGAAGTAAGGACCAGTCGACCTCCGGGTTGCCTGTCAATGCTGACCACAAGTCCACGCAAGATGTTGCATGGCGCAGGACTTGGCCTGCGGCGGGCCCTTTTGGGCCCGCTTCAGGACAGCGCCGCAGCGGGGATCGATTTTTTCGAGATTGCCCCGGAAAACTGGATCAACGTCGGTGGCAGCTTCGGTCGCCAGCTGCGCGCGTTGACCGAGCGCCACGCCTTCGTCTGCCACGGGCTGTCCCTGTCTCTCGGCGGCCCCTCACCGCTGGACGAAACCCTGCTGCACAAGATTCGTCGCCTGCTCGATACGCACGGCGTAGTTCTTTACAGTGAACATTTGTCCTATTGTTCCGATGATGGACATCTGTACGACTTGATGCCGATCCCGTTCACCGCCGAAGCGGTTGACTGGGTTGCCGAGCGAGTACGCCGTACCCAGGACATCCTCGGCCGACGAATCGCGATCGAAAACGTCTCCTACTACGCCGCACCGGGCCGCGAGCTGGGGGAAATCGATTTCGTCCGAGCCGTCATTGACGCCGCGGACTGCGATCTTCTGTTGGACGTCAACAACGTCTACGTCAACAGCATCAACCATGGCTACGATCCGCGCACGTATATCGATGCAATGCCCGGGGAGCGGATCGCCTACCTACATGTCGCCGGCCACTACGACGAAGCCGACGACCTTAAAGTCGATACGCACGGTGCAGACGTCATCGATCCGGTCTGGCAATTGCTTGACCATGTGTACGCGCGCTTCGGCACGCGACCGACGTTGTTGGAACGCGATTTCAATTTCCCACCCCTGTCCGAATTGGTCGGCGAACTCGATCACGTGCGCCAATTGCAGCAGCGCTATGCCACAGCTGACGTGCGCGATGTGCGTCGTGCCTGATTCCACCGCGACGCTGACTCTGCAGCGCCACTTTGCTGCGCATATTCGCGATCCCGATCACGTTGCGGCACCCACCGGTATTGAACCGCGCCGCATGCGCATCTACCGTGACCTGTTTTTCAACAACGTGGAAAGTTTGCTGAGCGCGAATTTTCCGGTAATCCACTCCTTGCGTGGAGAACAGGATTGGCATGAGCTGATCCGTGCTTTCCTGCGCGACCATCGATGCCATACGCCGCTGTTTCCCGAACTGGGTCGGGAATTTCTTCAGTTTCTCGAACAGCGACAAGGTCAATCCACGAATGACCCGCCGTTCCTGCTGGAACTGGCGCACTATGAATGGGCCGAGCTCGCCCTGTCGCTGGACGAAGCGGAGATCGAGGCGATTCCCCACGATCCCGAAGGCGACGTGATCAACGGCGTGCCGGTGCTGTCGCCACTGGCCTGGCCGCTGGCCTATCGTTTTCCGGTGCAGCGCATCCGGCCGGATTTTCAGCCGGAGGAACTGCCCGAGAACCCCACCCTGCTGTTGCTGATACGCGACCGTGCCGACCAGGTCAGCTTCCTGGAAATCAATCCACTCACCCACCTGCTGATCGAACGACTGCAAGCAAACTCGCACATGTCGGGTCTTGAGATCGTGCAGGCGCTGCTCGCGGATATCGCTCCGGATCAGGCCGCAACACTGCTGGCATCGGGACTGGACCTGCTGCGCGACTTGCGCAAACGCAGTGCGGTGCTCGGTACCCAAGGCTGATTTTCAACATCACGGGGAGCACGTTTCATGGGGAGTGGTATGGCAAATTTGCGCGGTATCTGGGAATCCTTGACGGCACGATTGCGTGCCACGGGACAGGTGATTCCGCTGTTCGTGATGCGCTTGGTCATGGGCTGGGAATTCTGGGAATCCGGACTGGAAAAGTTGCACGGCGAAAATTGGTTTGCCGACATCCAGGGCAAATTTCCGTGGCCGTTCAGCGTGATACCGGCCGACCTCTCGTGGGGCGTTGCGACCTGGTTCGAAATCATCGGTGGCGTCATGCTCTGGCTCGGCCTCGGTACACGATTCTTTGCGTTCAGCCTGCTTTTCCTCACCTTTGTCGCAACCGCCGCAGTGCACTGGCCGGACATGTGGAGCATGTGGAGCGATCTCGCCAAGGGCTATGCGATCAAGGACATGGGTCACGGGAATTTCAAACTTCCACTATTGTTTGCGGTCATGCTGCTGCCGCTGATTTTCCAGGGGGCGGGCAAACTTTCGCTGGATTACCTGATCGCGCGGATTGGCAAGATCGACGCGTTTCCCGCCCCGATCGACGATTTCTATGCCTGGGGACTGGCGTGCTTCGTGATCGGACTGCCTTTCACGATGCTGATGCCTGCATTTGGGCTGGGCTTGGTCGGTGTCGGAGCGGTGCTGGGACTGATCGGCAAATTTCGCTAGACACCGATGGCGGCAGGGTCGGTGTTTCCGGGAATAGCGGTGGGCTTCGGCCCACCTTTGCCGACTTTTGCACCGCCATTCGCGATTTGTGACCCAATTATTTTGGCTGCTTTTTCCACACCTCACCATCAATTGGTCGATACACGAGCCTCCGCGACTGGCGCGACCGCAAAGCAGCGCCAGAAGCGTGCCCGAAAGGGCACTGCAGGGCGCTGGGGACCCGTCCCGATCCTGAAGATCCCTTTATTTGGACCGCGGCAGTCCATCCGGTATGCTGCGCGCCATGTTTCATCCTGACCCTGTCGCAGTAACCCTGGCCCAGCGCTTCCGCGGCTTTCTTCCGGTCGTCATCGATGTGGAAACCGGTGGATTCGATGCCAATCGAGATGCTTTGCTGGAAATTGCCGCCGTCGTGATCCGAATGGATCCGGCGGGCGTCGTGCACGCAGAACCCGCCATATCGACTCACGTGGTGCCGTTTCCCGGTTCGAATATCGACCCGCGCGCGCTGGAAATCACCGGCATCGATCCAACCCATCCGTTCCGCGCCGCGTTGGACGAAAAGGACGCGCTGGATCATATATTTCGGCCGATCCGCAAGGCATTGCGGGACAACAACTGCCAGCGAGCCGTGCTGGTCGGTCACAACGCGGCCTTCGATCTGGGATTCATGAATGCGGCGATTCAGCGTACCGGGTACAAGCGCAGCCCGTTTCATCTGTTCAGCTGCTTTGACACCGCCACGCTGGCCGGTCTCGCCTATGGCCAGACGGTCCTCAGCAAATCCGTCGCTGCGGCGGGCTTTGCCTGGGACAGCAACGAAGCGCATTCGGCGGTGTACGACACCGAACAGACGGCGCGGCTGTTCTGCACTATCGTCAATCGCTGGAAAATGATGGATGACGCGTTTCGCCGCCAGGCCGGCCTACCGCTTGAGGCAGCGCAATCCGCCCCCATCCCGGACCCCGAATACGCCGCGATCTGAACACATGCCGATCTACGAATACATTGCCGTCGATGAATCCTGCGACGAATGCGCGCAGCGATTTGAGCTGATGCAGAAAATCAGCGAAGCGGAATTGTCACAGTGTCCACACTGCGGCAAACCCGTGAAGCGGGTCATCTCGGCGCCAAACATGGCCATCAGCGGCAGCCATTTGACGACGGAGAGTCATGCTTCCAAGCATGGTTTCACGCAATACCGGCGGGCCGGTGGCGGCGTCTACGAAAAAACCGCGGGCAAAGGCCCTGATTTCATCAGCGGCGACTAAACCGCCTGCCCGGCCCATCGGTTGACCTCGTCGAGGCGTATGCAGAAGCGATGACGGAGCGCGAGTTCGTTGCGACTGTCATAAATCCGCAAGAACCGTGAAATACCCTGCTGCGGCTTTCTACTGCCCCAGGGGTTCCCATAATGAAGATCCAACTGCGTGTTCTGTGCGTGGCCGTGGCGGCCGCGTTCGCGATACCCGCCCATGCCGAAATCGCGATTGACGTGATCGGTGGTTACGAAGTCAGCCTCGAAGGCTTGATGCAGGCCGAAGGTGACTGGTTTCACAACGACGTAGCCGACCTCAACGGTGCCGGCGTGCTCGACGGCAAGGACACCGAGTTCGACATGCGTCGCTCCGAGGTCATCCTCAAGGGCAAGGGCACGCGCTTTGACTGGACCGTCGGATTCGACGGCAAGGCCAACAAATGGCTGGACAATAATCTGAAGTGGAAGCTCGGCACGAATTACGTGATCGCCGGCCAATTCAAACAGCCGAACAGCATGGAAGAGCTGTCCAGCACGCGCCACAACGATTTCATCGCCAAGGCGATGGTCACGAATTTGTTTGGCATTGCGCGCCGCACCGGCGTCGCGTACGGCGACGATCATGCGAACTGGGGCTACACGCTCAACTGGTTCGGTCGCGAACTGACCCGCAACCTCGGCGAAGGCGCTGGTTTCGGCGGACGCGCCTACTGGGCTCCGCTGTACGGCACAGGCGACATCCTGCACTTTGGTATTTCTGCCGTCGACTACGATACGCATAAAGATACGTCCCGGCCGCGCGTGCGTCCTGACGCGGATCTCGCGACGTTCCGTCTCAGTGACACAGGCAGCCTGACCGACGCCGACCGCCAGCGCACCTTCGGCGCCGAAGCCTTGTGGGTCACCGGCCCGTTCAAGGTGCAGAGCGAATACATGCGCTCGCGTGTGACGCGTTATGCGCACCCGGATTTCACCGGCGACAGCTGGTACGTGTCCGGCGTGTGGAATCTCTCGGGCGAGACCTGGGGCTACAAATCGGGTGTTCCCACCACCCCGTTCCCGAACGAACCCGAATCGGGCATGTGGCAGCTCGGCCTTCGCTACGACAAGACCGATCTCAACGATCTGCCGGTGAACGGCGGCGAAGAGCACAACCTGACCGTGGGCGTGAACTGGTACCTGCGTTCCAACTTCAAGCTCGCGCTGAACTACGTCAAGGTCAGCAGCACCAAGTTCAGTTCTGCCTTGCGTACCAATGTCGACGACAACCCGAACATTGTCGAAGCGCGCGCCCAGTTCTACTGGTAAGCCTGACACTCCACCAAAAAAGATCGGGGCGCGGGGCGTGGCCGGGATGGCCATGCCCCGTTTTCTTTGCGGGATCGCGATTCCCGCCACCGCAGGCTCATGACAATCCGAAGCCACTGTCATCTTCATGTAACGGAAGTGACATCTACTGGCAACCGCACGCCGTTTCAATGGCGCACCGAGCAACCCATTCCGAGCTCCCATCCTCTCCAGGAGAGAACATGTCCATTATTAGCAAAGCACGCATTACGGCCTTCGGCCTTGCTGCCCTGACCTGCGGAATCGCGCAGGCCACGGACATCACCGGCGCCGGCGCTTCGTTCATTTTCCCGGTCATGTCGAAGTGGTCGGCGGACTACAACACGGCGACCAGCAACAAGGTCAACTACCAGTCGATCGGATCGGGCGGCGGCATTGCGCAGATCAAGGCTGGCACGGTCGATTTCGGCTCCTCCGACGCGCCGCTGGATCCCGAAGACCTGGCCAAGTCCGGCCTGGGCCAGTTTCCCTCGGCGATCGGCGGTGTGGTGCCCGTGGTCAAAGTGGAAGGCATCGCTCCTGGCGCCATCCGTTTCACCGGCCCGCTGCTCGCGGACATCTTTCTCGGCAAAATCCAGAAGTGGAATGATCCGGCGATCGCCGCGCTGAACGCCGATGCCAAGCTGCCCGATACGCGCATCACCGTAGTGCATCGTTCGGACGGTTCGGGCACGACCTTCAACTTCGTCAACTACCTGGCGAAGATGAGTCCCGAATGGAAAGAGAAAGTCGGCGAAGGCACCACCGTCCAATGGCCGGCTGGCGTCGGCGGCAAGGGTAATGAAGGCGTCGCCGCTTACGTGAAGCAGATCAACGGCTCGATCGGCTATGTCGAGTTTTCGTATGCCGTGCAAAACAAGATGACTTTCGCAACGATGCAAAACAAGGCTGGCAAGTGGGTACAGCCGAGTGCCGAGTCGTTCCAGGCCGCCGCAGCGGGCGCCGATTGGGCGCACTCCAAAGATTTCTTTCTGGTGATGACTGACGCCTCGGGCGATGCCGCATGGCCGATCGCGGCCACCAACTTCATCCTGGTCTACAAGCAGCCAAAAGACGCTGTGAAGGGCAAGGCGACCAAGGACTTCTTCACTTGGGTCTATGCCAGCGGCAAAGAGCAGGCGAAAGCGCTCAACTACGTGCCGCTGCCGGATGAACTCGTCAAGCAGATCGAAGCGTACTGGACGGCCAATCTGAAGTTCTGATTCGCCCCCGATCAGGCGCGCACCGCTGGTGCGCGCCTTTCTCGCTGATGCTGGTTTTTCCGTTGTGGACCCCTTCCTGATGTCGATCAGCCAGTCACTGCCCGGCAACAACCTCAGCGTGTCACGGTCACGCGAAGAGCGTCGCGGGCGCCGCGATGCGATCGCCGATCGATCGTTCCAAATCGTGGTTGCGGCCGCTGGAATTTTCGTCCTGGCCGCGCTCGTCGGTGCTGCTGCCTCCATGCTGTGGGGCGGTAGTGAGGCGATTTCCACATTCGGCTGGCGTTTCTTTTTCAGCGACAACTGGAATGTCGGCGGTCGTCAGTTCGGTGCACTGGTGCAGATCTATGGCACGATCGTCACCGCGGTGATCGCGCTGTTGATCGCCGTGCCCGTAAGCTTCGGCATCGCGCTGTTTCTCACCGAGGTCGCGCCGCCCTGGCTGCGCACACCGATCGGATCCGCGATCGAGCTGCTCGCGGGCATTCCCTCGATCATCTACGGCATGTGGGGCCTGTTCGTACTCGCACCGGTGTTGAGTGAACATGTATATCCGTGGATGAATGATCATCTCGGCCCGCTGCCGGGGATTGGTCGATTGTTCCAGGGGCCTCCACTCGGCATAGGCATGTTGACGGCAGGGATCGTGCTCGCCGTGATGGTGATTCCATTTATTTCATCGGTGATGCGCGACGTGTTTCTCGCCGTACCAACGCGCCTCAAGGAATCCGCACATGCGCTGGGATCCACGACCTGGGAAGTGGTCTGGGACGTAGTGCTGCCATACACACGCTCCGCCGTCGTCGGCGGAATTTTTCTGGGGCTCGGTCGCGCGCTCGGCGAAACGATGGCGGTGACATTCGTGATCGGCAACGCCTACAACATTTCCGCTTCGTTGCTCGAACCCGGTACATCGATCGCATCCGCCATCGCGAACGAATTCGCCGAAGCACTGGACCCGTTGCACAAGTCCGCGCTGCTTGCGCTGGGATTCGTGCTGTTCCTGCTCACCTTCGTCGTGCTGGTCATCGCGCGCCTCATGCTCAAACGTCTCAAACACCGCGAGGGCAACTAGGATGAATGCCGCCATCGCGCTATCTGAGCGACTGTATCGCCGACGCCGGTTGAAGAATCAGATGGCCTTGCTGCTCTCGGGTATGGCTGCAATCTTCGGTCTGTTCTGGTTGGTGTGGATTCTCTGGACCACGGTCAGTCGCGGTCTGCCGAATCTCAACTGGGCACTGTTCAGTCAAATGACGCCGCCGCCCGACCAGGCAGGCGGACTGCTCAATGCGTTTTTCGGCAGCCTGGTGATCAGTGCGCTGGCCATCGCGCTGGGCACACCGATCGGTGTCGCCGCGGGCACTTACCTGGCCGAATACGCCAACCACAAGAAGCTCGGCGAGACGATCCGTTTCATCAACGACATCCTGTTGTCGGCGCCATCGATCGTGCTGGGTCTGTTTGTGTACACGTTGATTGTGCTGCAAACGGGTCATTTCTCGGCGCTGGCCGGGTCCGTCGCCCTTGCCTTCATCGTCCTGCCGGTCATCGTACGCACCACCGATGAGATGTTGCGGCTAGTACCCAGCGCCATGCGAGAAGCCGCACTTTCGCTGGGAATTCCACAATGGAAAGTGACAACGCAGATTCTGTATCGCGCAGCCCTGCCAGGCATAGTCACCGGTGTGCTGCTGGCGCTGGCCCGGATCAGCGGCGAAACGGCTCCGCTGATGTTCACCGCGTCGAGCAACCTGTTCTGGAGCACCGACCTCACCCAGCCCATGGCCAACGTGCCGATGGTGGTTTTCCAGTACGCCATGAGCCCGTCCGAATCCTGGAATTCCATCGCCTGGGCCGGCGCATTGATGGTGACCGTCTTCGTGTTGCTGACCAGCCTGATCGCGCGCGCCGTGCTTACCCGCAACAAGGTGTCCAATGACTAATTTCAATCTCGCTGCCGTGTCCGCACTCAATGTGACTGCGCCGGTCGATACGTCGGTCGCGCAGGCCAAGATCGTCGCGCGCAATCTGGACTTTTTCTACAATGGCTCGCAGGCGCTCAAGTCGATCAACATGGCGGTGCCGGAACGCAAGGTGACGGCCATCATCGGCCCGTCCGGGTGCGGAAAGTCGACGCTGCTGCGAATCTTCAACCGCATCTACTCGATCTATCCCAAGCTTGAAGCGCGCGGCGAGGTGCTGATCGACGGCGAGAACATTCTCGATCCGCGTTTTCCGCTGAACCGCCTGCGCAGCAAGGTTGGCATGGTGTTCCAGAAGCCAGTGCCGTTTCCGATGTCGATCTACGACAACGTGGCTTACGGTATTCGCCACTACGAAAAACTCAGTCGTGCGGACATGGATATCCGCGTTGAGGAGGCGCTGCGCCAGGCCGCCTTGTGGGAAGAAGCCAAGAACAAACTCAAGGGCAGCGCGCTGGGGTTGTCTGGCGGACAGCAGCAGCGTCTGTGCATCGCGCGCGCGGTTGCCCTGAAACCGGAAGTGATCCTGTTTGACGAACCCACGTCGGCGCTGGATCCGATCGCCACCGGCAAGATCGAGCAATTGGTGGAAGAGTTGAAAAAGGATTTCACGATCGTCATCGTGACCCACAACATGCAGCAGGCCGCGCGTTGTTCGGATCTGACTGCGTTCATGTACTTGGGCGAACTGATCGAGTTCGGTGAAACCGAAACCATGTTTACCCGGCCGAGCAAGCAGCAGACCGAAGACTACATCACCGGTCGTTTCGGTTGAGCCGTCACGGCTTTCGCTGCCTGCCCATATCACCGACGCATTCCGAGCATCCGACATGACCGATACACACCTCGGCAACGAACACACCAGTAAGCGCTATGACGCCGAACTTGCGCGCCTGATTGACGAGATTGTGCGCATGGGCGCGCTCGCGGCCGAACAATTGGCCAGCGCGGCTGAAGCGGTTGATGAGCGCAACAGTGAGCTGGCTGCCCGCGTCGTCGAGCGCGATGGCGCGATCGACGTCCTTGAGCAGGAGGTCAGCAACGATGTGTTGCGCCTGCTCGCATTGCGTCAGCCGATTGCACGCGATCTGAGAGAAGTGCTGGCCGCGCTGCGCATCGCTTCCGACATTGAACGCATAGGCGACTATGCCGCCAATGTCGCCAAACGCGGCATTGCGCTCAATCAGGTGGCACCGATGCGCCCCGCTGCCGCGCTGCCGCGGCTCGCAATGGTCGCTGGCGAAATGCTGCGTGACGTGCTGGCGGCCTATCGCGATCGCGACGACCACGCCGCACACGAGGTATGGGAGCGCGATGAAGAACTCGACGCGATGTATACGGCGCTGTTCCGCGAGCTGCTCACCTACATGATGGAAGATCCACGCAACATTACGCCGTGCACACATTTGCTGTTCATGGCGAAGAATATCGAGCGGATTGGCGATCACGCAACGAACATTGCGGAAAATGTATTTTTCCTGGTCCACGGCGTGCCGCTCGTGGAGGCTCGCCGCAAGGGCGATCTGACCAACCTGATGACCTCGCCGAAGGCCTAGAGCCTGCGCCTGCCCACGCGAGCCAACTCGTGATGCTGGGTCGCGCCCTCGCGCCCGTCGGTCCGTTCACACGCGGGCATCGCGCCCGGCTCGCGCTGAACCGTTCCTACGCGACAGCAGGAATACTCAGCACGCGCTCCCCGCTGAAAATGCCTTCGGGGGCATAGCTTCATTCGCGCAATGCGCATTCACCGCGCACACCGATGCTCACCAATGTGCTCGCACGCGTGCCGTAGCGATCACCGACGATAAAGATCGGCGCAAGGAATTGCTCCAGCGTCGAGCCGATTCCGGTATCGGGCAATTCGTCCAATGGCGGCGTCGAGCGATCGCTGAGCAGATCGAGCAAGCTCGCATCGGACCAGCCCGGTTCGGCGATCGCCGCTTCAAACGATGCATGCAGGCGTCGCATCTTCGGCCAATGTTCATCGAGCGAGCCGTTGCTGATCACGTGTACGCCAGCGCGCAGAGGTGCCATGTGCGCATTGGGACTTTGCAGACACCACGCATCGCCGGGGACGGCAACAACGAGGTTGAAGGCTGCATAGTCAGAAACGCGCGACAAGCGTTGTTCCAGCCAATCGCGCGGACACAAAGTGCTGCGCAGGAAATCGCCGATCAGTTCACCGCGGGAATGTGCAGCCGGCGCGGCCTCACGCATCCGCACATTGGTCACCGCTGCGACGCGCCCCGGCGAACGCAGCGCGAGCCAGCTTCCACCTGCAACCCGATCGCGGCCGCCGACGATATCGGAGTCCTCCGCCCAGGCGGCCGCTGCATCCGTTGCGCGCGCGTGGAATTCATCGCGATTGCCGAGGATGACAAGGGGTCGGTCCGGTACCGCATCCACCGCGACCAACAACAGGCACATACGGACCCCACTTGGTGAACAATTCTACAAATGCCGAACAGTCGGCACGCCAACGCAAAACATTGCGGAGCAATTCAACAGCGTTGGCGTACTTCCGACTGGCATCAGCATGGTGATGGCCGTGTCAGGCGTCACTTTGCGGATTACCGCACGGCTCGGCCAGCAAAACAGGTCTTCGCAAGCGCAACACCCTTGCTGGTTAACGGCCTGCACCGCTGTCGCTGCTCGTTCCGGCTTCCTGCAATCGCTGCTCAATTGGCGTCAGGCGCTGGTTGTAGGGGCTCAGAGCACGCGCCGCATCCAATGCGCGACGTGCGTCAGGAATACGTTTTTCACCGACGCGACGCTCGGCCTCGTCGAGCCAGGCTTCGGCCAGACGCGCGCGCAACGTGGTTAGTGCCGCATCACCCGGCGACAGCTGTGCCAGCGTCTCGACCATTTCACGGGCGCGTTCCGGTTTCTGTTCACCGATCGCGACGTTGAACAAATCCCGCGCCCGTTGCGCTAGAGACTGCAGACCGGCGATCGCCTGCGCGTTGTTTCCATCAAGCGCCAGCGCCGCGCGATAGCGATCATAAGCGCAGTCACCGGGCGGCGACATCAGCTTGCCCGCATTGGCCGCCTGTTCAGCACCAGCCACGAGGCTGTTCAATCGCTGCAACTGCTCGGTGGTCAGAGTGGGCCGTGATGCCGCAATTTCCACTTGCTCGCGAAGTTCACGCAGTTGGCTGCGCGCTGCGGCGAGATCCGCGGAATTCGGTGCCAATGGCTCGGCCAGCCGCAACAGGCGCTCGGCGCTGCTGGAATTGCTGTCGGCAATCGCCGCGTTCGCCTGGACGATCAGCGCTTGCGCGACCTGACCAAGTCCGGTGCGAGCCTTGACGTTGGCGGGGTCTTTTGCGAGCACAGCCTGAAATACGCTGAGCGCGTTGTCGGTGCCATTGCCGCTGGCCCGGCCGGCGCGCAACAGATCTTGCGCATGCTTGATCTGCGCATCGAGCGAGGCGTCGGAAGTCTCACGTGACTTGGACAACTCGGCACGCAGATTCGGAATGGCGGGATCGCTGGGCAGATTGCGAGCCAGGTCCTCGATGCGAGCCGTAGCCTCGACAACTTTGCCCTGATTGAGGAGTTCGCGGGCCTGGGCAGCGAGCGCCGTGCCGGCCTTGCGCAATCCAGACTGCGCCAGGGCATTGGCGCTTTCCGCGGCGAGCACCTGCTGGTACAGCGCGATCGCGCCATCGGGCTCCAGCAGCCGGTTGTCGGCGAGTGCCGTTTCCGCACGATGGAACAATTCTTCTATTTGCACATTTTGTGATTCGGCTTTCTTCAGGGCCAGCTCGGCTTGCTCGACGCCGGGACCCCCAGACAGCAGCGCACGAGCATCAGCGAGGCGCGCGTGCGCGATGGCATAGTCCTGCCGCTGGGTTGCCTGCTGGGCTTGCGCAACCAGACCGTCACCGACTTTGCGCAGCCCGGCCCTGGCAATCTCATTGTCCGCATCGAGTGCGCGCGCCGCTTCGAACAGTTCCAGCGCGCTATCGCCGGTGCTGCCGCTGAGCTTGCCCTGCTTGAGTGCCTGATCGCCGCGGGCGAGCAGATCGTTGAGTTCGGTGCGTGGCAGCAGGGCGCGCAAGCGATCCTGGTTGCGCCACGCGAGCCCCGCAGCGGTCAGCAGGAGCATCGCGAATGCGGCCAGGAAAATCCAGCGTCCACGGGAAGCCCCTTCGCGACGCTGCCGGTTGGCGCGGCGCGCGTCATGCTGCGATGGGCGATTCATCGCGGCCGTGATGTCGTCCATGCGACCCAGGCTGGGTTCGGCGCGCTGACGCGGTTCACTGGCGGGACGTGGCGACGGGAGGATACTGGTCACTGCCGCACCGCCCGCGGGCGAATCGCGCATCCGGCGCAGATCCTTGAGCTCTCCGCGCTCGATGCGTTTTTCGAGGGCCTCGATGGCCGTCGCCACCGCGGCGCCGTCCTGGAAGCGGTCTTCCGGCTCTTTGGCGAGCAATCGGTCGAGCAGCGGCTGCAACGATTTCAGTTCATTCGGCAACTGGGGAATCGGCTGGGTGATGTGCATGATGCCGACCGCGAGGGAATCCTCGGCGTGGTAGGGCACGCGTCCGACCATCAGCTCATAAAGCACAATTCCCAGACTGTACAAATCCGAACGGCCATCGAGCGAGCGCCCGCGCGCCTGTTCGGGGCTCATATAGTGCGGTGTACCGACGACCGCGCCGGTGCGCGTCATGCGAGTCGAGGAATCGTTGGCGCGCGCAATCCCGAAGTCGGTCAGCGCGGAACTGCCGTCCTCGCGCAACAGGATATTGTCCGGCTTGACGTCACGATGCACGAAACTCTTGGAATTGGCATAGTGCAGCGCGCGACCTATTTCCCGGACGATGCGCAACGCGAATGAAACATCACGGGCACGTCCGTCGTCTTCAAGTACGGCACCGCCCGCGAGATACTCCATGGCGATGTAGAAAGTATCGCCCTGGCGTCCGACATCGTGGATACCGACCACATGTGGATGATGCAGCTTCGCGGCGATGCGCGCTTCACGCAGGAACCGTTCGCCATAAGTCGGATCGGCGAGCAGAGCCGGAGACATGAGCTTGAGCGCTACTTCACGATCCACCGACTCCTGCAGGGCCAGGTACACCGTCGCCATGCCGCCACGTCCGAGTGGACGCAGGATGCGGTAACCGGGAATCTCGATCATGCGCTGTGCCGGGCCTCGAAGCTGCCGCAGGGCCGCGGCGACGCTATGCAAGCATAGCATGGGCCTGTTTCACGGCCGATCCGGCGTTACGCGAGGCGCCTTGCCTCGATGACATTGGGCACCGCACTCAAGCGGCCGAGCAGGCTCGATAGCTGGCCATAGTCGGTGACGCGCAGGGCGAAATTCATCGTCGCGAGTCCCTGGGTCGGATCGACGCGGGTGTTGACCGCAAGCAGATGCACGTTCGAAGCGGCGATCGCGTTGGTGATGTCCTTGTGCAACCACTTTCGGTCGTAGCCCTTGACCAGCACGTCGACTTCGTAGGCCTGTTCGCGCCGGTTGCCCCACTCGACTTCGATCACGCGACTCGGATCGCGGGTGCGCAGACGCGCGAGGCTGGCGCAATCGGCGCGGTGCACGCTGACACCGCGGCCACGCGTGATGAACCCTGCGACCGCATCGCCGGGCAGCGGCTGGCAACACCGCGCGAGCTGGGTCAGCAGGTTGCCGACGCCCTCGATCGTCAGTGCATCCTTGTTGCCGGCTTTCGGCGGTCGCAAGGGTGCCGGTGCAGCGGGCTTGGGCGGTGCGACCAACTCATGCAGCGCGCGCGACACCTGTGCGGCACCGACATCGCCAAGCGCGAGCGCGACCAGCAATTCTTCCTGTGTCTGCAGATGAAAACGCGCCGGCAGCGTATCCAGATCGATGCCGCCCAGTGCGAGGCGCTTGAGTTCGCGATCGAGGATCGCGCGGCCCGCCGATAGATTCGCCGTGTGGTCGATGCGCTTGAACCAGGCGCGCACTTTTTCGCGTGCCCGGTGCGTGGTCAGAAAACCGTGCTGCGTGCTGAGCCAGTCACGTCGTGGCGCGGTTTCTTTCGCGGTCAGGATCTCCACGCGATCGCCACTGCTGGGCGCGAAACCCAGTTGCACAATCCGTCCGTTGACCTTTGCGCCGCGGCAGCGATGACCGACGTCGGTATGCACGTGATACGCAAAATCGAGCACGGTCGCACCCAGCGGTAGATCCATCACTTCGCCGCGGGGAGTCAGCAGATAAACGCGATCCTCATGCAGGTCCGTGCGCAGACCGGCCAGCAGTGCCGCATCGTCGTCATGATCTTCCTTGCTTTCGAGCAACTGACGCATCCAGGCAACTTTGCGTTCGAAGCTCGCGTCGCCGCCGCCGCCTTCTTTGTAGCGCCAGTGCGCAGCGACGCCGAGTTCGGCGTGCGCATGCATGTCGTGGCTGCGAATCTGCACTTCCAGCGTCCTGCCATCCGGCCCGACGACGGCGGTATGCAGCGATTGGTAATTGTTGCCTTTGGGACGTGCGATGTAGTCGTCGAATTCACCGGGAATGTATGGCCAGAGACCATGCACGATACCCAGCGCGGCATAGCAGGATGGCAGATCCTTGACCAGCAGGCGCAGCGCGCGGATATCGTAGAGCGCGCTGAAGTCGCCGCTCTTGCGCTGCATTTTTTTCCAGATCGAATAGATATGCTTGGGTCGACCCGCCACTTCGGCGTCGATGCCGGCTTCATGCAGCGCGTCACGCAACGCGGTGATCGTCGTGCGGATATACGTTTCGCGATCGCTGCGCCGTTCGTCGAGCAGACGCGCAATACGCTTGTAGGTATCCGGCTGCGAAAAACGGAACGCAAGGTCCTCGAGCTCCCATTTCAGCTGCCAGATCCCCAGCCGATTGGCGAGCGGCGCATGGATGTCCGCAGTCAGCTGGGCAAGCTCCTGCTGTCTCGCCAGTGGTAGCTCACCCGCAGATCGCAGCCGAACCAGTTGGCGGGCGAGCAGGATGAAGACAACGCGCAGGTCCCGCACGATAGCGAGCAGCAGGCGACGCAGCCCTTCGGCGCCGTGGGTTTCGCCGCGTTGGGCGTACAGCGTCCAGACTTTCTCCGCAGCCTGCTGACCTTCCAGCAACGGGCGCAGACGTTCCGGCGGTTTGACCAGGGATTCCTCGCCGCGCGCCCAGTCATGCCACAAGGTGGCGGCCAGCGTGTCTTCGTCGAGGCCCAGTTCGTCGAGCAGCGTCAGGGTCTGGATCAATTCCCGAGGCTGTGACGGCGCGCTTGCGTGCTCACGCAGGCGCGCAATGGCGTCGCCCAGATCAGCCTTGGCGAAGGGACGCAGAGTCAGCCAGTCGAGGATGGTTTCCGTAGCGGGCGCGTGTTTCACCGCTCGATTCTACTGGAGGCGGGCGAACCCGTCAGGGGCATAAAAAGAAAAACCCCGCTGCCTGACCGGCAGCGGGGTTTTATACAAAAGAACTCCGCAGCCGGTTACGGCGTGACGGTGACGCGGAACTGCTGCACCGGCGACACCTGCGGCGACTGGCTGCCCGGCTGACCGGCATCAACCACTTTGACTTCGCAGGTCGCACTGCCGACGTTGATTTGATTCAGACCAAACGAGAGATTGGCAGAGCCGCCGGGAACGGCAGTCAACTTCGGATAGCCCGAAGCCGGCTGGAAAATCTCCAGGGAACCCGAGTCCAGCGTGCACTTGATGTTGCCACCATGCCCGGTTGAGGTATCCGACTGGAAATTCGCATTCTGTGCCGCGCGCTCGTCGACTGCATCGACCGGACCCGTCACGGCCGTGACAAATCCCGTCAGCGTTTTCACGCCTTCCGATTCGTTGACGATCGAGTTCAGCATGTCCGGACGCAGCGAACCACCGCAACTCGTACTCAGCGCCGCGAGCGAGCAGGTGATCGTCGGCATCGGATCGGTATGGGTACCGTCAATGGACAAACTGAAGCTCGGCGCGTCGTTATCCGACGAACTGACATGCATCGGCAGGGCGCCGCTGGATACCGTGACACCTTGCGAATCGGTGGCGCTGATGGTCACGCTCGCGAAAACGCCCGGCGCAAAAGTACCCGCCGACGAATCCGTCGCGAAGTTGGCAGTCGGCACAACGATATTGAAACTGCAATTGCGGCTCGCGCCGGGACCAGGCTGTGGCGTTGCACTTCCACAATTCACCGCCGGTGTGACGACATTCCCGTTGAAATTGACACTGACCGTGCTACGCAGAAGATTGCCGGCGGCCTCGGGCGAGTCGTCGGATATCTGGTAAAGAACCGTGACGGGCGAACCACCCTCGACGATCCCCTTCAGTTCCGTCGACGCCGTATTGATGATCGGGGCGAAATTGCTGAGGCTGCCGCCACCCGACGCTACATTGTTGTTGAGCTGATGTTCGACTGAAACCTCAGAGTATTCGGGAAACAGGCCCGCGATAACCATCGGCGTTCCAACGCTGCTCACGTTGGTCACACCCACATTCGTCACACGATTGACAATGATACGACCTTGCGTCGCAGCACCAACGTGACCGACGAGAAACTGGTCCACCGTAGACCAGCCAAATCCGGCAGGAAATCCAGGGCAATCCGTCAGGTTCTGATTGGTATTGCACCAAAGACTGACGGCACCATTGAGGTAGGTCGAATCATATCCGTCGCGCAGGACATAACTGGCGTCCGCAGCAGGCAGGTAGTAGTCGATAAAGTACTTGTATACCAATCGACTGGAATTGGTCGAATCCGTCGCAATCGAAGCAACCCGCAACGAAATGCAAGGATCTGCAGGATTGCTGCTGGGGCAGGTTTTGGCCGGCGCGTTCTCGAACGCATCGACAAACAGCCCGTTGTACCAGAGGACACGATTTGCCGACGCATCGAGGGAGTAGCAACCCAATGTACCCGGCGCTCCCCCAAGGGTGAAGCCGCTGAATACCAAACCAGATCCACCGACGCTCACGCGCATGCTTCGCACATCATCGATGACAGTCGCCGTTCCCGCTATGATCGGTGGAGACACCGTCGGCGCCCCAACCACGTTGACGACGCCAAATTTGAAACTGCCTGCGGTGCCATTTTGCACGGTAAGCTTTGTGGACTTGTGCGCCGGGGACGCAGTCAGCCATTCCGTATTCGCGCATATGAGGTAACCGGCAGAAGCATCGAACTTCGCCGTGCCGCTGTTGAAAGTGAAGCCCGTAAAACCAATCGAGCCTTCATCGTTGACGCGCAACGGAAGCGCAAACGCAGTCTGGGTGGCACCGGCCGCAACTACGAAGGCCAGCACCGCGGCAAATCGGGGAGAATTACACTTAGTCATCATCGTTTCACAACACCTGGAGGCTGAGTGGCAAACGCGAAATCTGGATATCCGCACAAAAAAACCCGATGGCCTCACGTGAAGGGCCAATCAAGTTTCAGCGACATAGGGCCGGACGAATCCAGCAGTGCTTCCTTTCCCCACATCCCAAACCCGCGATCCGCAGGCACAGTATAAGGCGTTACGCAAGAAGCTTTGTTAAATCACGGTTACTCGGGGCAATTTTGCCGATTAAGGGGCGCTACGAAGGGTCTACGAAGCGAACCGCGAGGAGGCCCGAACGTATACAATCCCGTTCCCCGTGTACACCCGCCGCCGAACGCGGCCGGGTGGCGCAGCACCTGTTCGCGATGCAATCGAGGTCAACCATGCAAAAACTGTGGGCAATCGTACTGGCCGCCGGCCTGATCGGCGCGTTTTCCGTTCAGGCGACGGAGTTTTCCTCGCTTGAGGAACGCATGAGCCAGCCCGAGTACCACGCCGCCGGGCTGGACAAGCTCAGCGCCGAGGAGCTCAAGTCACTGAACGAATGGCTGCGCGTTCACGGCCTGACGCCCGACGCTCCGGTCGCGGCCGGTCGACACGGCAAGAATCCCGAATTCTATCCCGACGAGGATGATCGCACGCCCGTGGAGAGCCGCATGGTCGGCCATTTCAGCGGCTGGATGGGCAAAACCAAGTTCGCGCTGGAGAACGGCCAGGTCTGGCAGCAGTCGGAATCCGGCCTTTTCACGGATGTCGGGCTCGATCAGCCGTCGGTGAAAATCAAGCCGATGCTGATGGGCAGCTGGCTGATGACGGTGGACGGCTGCAGCTGCAACCTGCGTGTGAAACGCGTCAAGTAAACGCGATCGCTGCAGCCGTCTCTTGCGGCGGCTGCAGCGGCGAACCGGGCCTGCGCTGCATTGCGCAGCCTTGCTCAGGGCATCAAGCGTCCGCCTCGACAGCTTCCAGCATGCGCTGCAGGCGCTTGGGAGAGACCGGCTCGCGTGTTTTCAATTCCTGCGCGAACAGCGAAACCCGCAGTTCCTCGATCAGCCAGCGCAATTCCTGCAGCGCGGCCTCCCCAGCCGGGCGTGCAGCACGCAGACGCAGGTATTGTCGCCAGTACAATTGGACGGTCAGCATGCGCGCCTGGTCGCGCGTCGCGTCCTGGCGCAATCGTTCGGCGCGCAGGCGCATCGCGCGCAGATAACGCGGCAATTGCTGCAACCTTGCTTTGTCCAGATCGCGTGCAAAGCCCGGATAGACCAAATGCACCAGTTGCTCGCGCAGGTCGTCGTAGTTGGCGCGCGCGTAACCCAGCAGCGGCGGCTGCAGCCACGGTCCCAGTTCGGCGTAACCGGACAACACATCCTCAACCAGTCTCAGCCACTCGACTGCCGCGGGAAACAGCGCGCGTTCCAGTTCGCCAGCCATCTGGGCAAACGATTCACGTCGGCGCAGATCCAGCTTCCGAGCAGCCAGCAACTCCAGCAGCGCAGCTTCGATCAGGTCCTCGCGGAGCGACTCAACGCTGGCAACGCCCGCATACTTCAGCGCCAGCGCCTGATCGATCGGCAGTTGTCGACGCGCCTGCTTGAGCCGGTCGTGCAAGGACCGGCGCAGCAGCCGGATCACGCCGCGGCGATGTTCAGCCTGCGCTTCTTCTTCGCGTTCAAACACGCGCAAGGCCACGCTGTCGCCCAAATCGACCAAGGCCGGAAACGCGATCAGACCCCCCTCGCCGGAAATCGACGCGGGAATCGTGTCGAAATCAAAACCATCGACAGCCTCGCGCGTCAATTCTGCGTCCGCGCGACGGGAAAACGCGGCACGTGCCGCTTCGCTCCATTGCGCCTGGATCGCGACCAGATCCCGACCTTCGGCAACGTTGCGTGCGGCTTCGTCGAAGACCCGAAAATGCATTTGCAGGTGGGCAGGCAAGGTGATTTCGTCGAAGTCCCGCGTCGTTACCGCGACGCCAGTGACACGTTGCAGGTAAGTCGCAAGCGCTACTCTCAACGGAGCGTTCCTGTCGACCTCGGTTTCGACAAAGGCGCGCGCAAAATCCGGCGCCGGAACAAAATTGCGTCGCAGGGATTTCGGTAATCCACGAATCAACTCCGCCACTTTTTCTGCGAGCAGGCCCGGCACCAGCCATTCGCAGCGAGCGACATCCAATGCGTTGAGGTAGGCCAGCGGCAATTGCAGGCTGACCCCGTCAGCCGGATCGCCTGGCAGGAAACGGTACTCAAGCCGAAGACGATGACCTGGCACTTCCAGGTGGGTCGGAAAGTCCTGGAGCGCAACGCCAGTGGCGGCATCCAGCACATCCGCCAGCGACCAATGCAGACCAGCCTGTTCGGCTGCGGTCGCGCGGCGATACCAGGCATCCAGTCCGGCGCTCGTCGCGATTTCGGCCGGCAATTTGCCGGCGAAGAATTCGACGAGTGCGTCCTCGGAGCGAACCAGTCCCGTGCGCCTGCGCTTCGCCTCGAGCTCGTGCGCCTCTGCCAGCACGCGGGCATTGGAGCGTACGAAGTCGGCGCGCGCGTCGATGTCGCAGCGCGCCAGGGCCTCGCGCACGAACGTTGCGTGGGCCACGTCCGGCTCCTGCTTGCCGAATTGCACCAGGCGGTTTTCCGCCAGGTTCAGGCCGAACAGATTGACCTGCTCGTGAGCGAGGACGGCGCCTCGCTTGCGCGACCAATGCACATCGCGCCAGCTGCGCTTGACCAGGTGTGCCGCCTGCTGTTCGATCCAGGCCGGCTCTATTTTTGCACAAAGCATTCCATACACTTTCTGCAGATCCAGGATCTGCCCGGCGAGTATCCATTGCGGCGAGCGCACCGGCGGTGACGAGCCACGCGCCGCGCCAGTCTCTTTCGGCGTGGAGGATCGGGCCAGCGCCGATCCGGGGAAAATCTGGAATCTTCGCTCCCGGGTGCTGCGGTACTGACCCTTCTCG
Organism: Tahibacter sp.; assembly: GCA_039934615.1. Classification (GTDB taxonomy): domain Bacteria; phylum Pseudomonadota; class Gammaproteobacteria; order Xanthomonadales; family Rhodanobacteraceae; genus Tahibacter. The sequence goes on along the minus strand of JBDTLV010000011.1, from coordinate 5,594 downwards.
TCGCGCATCGCCACCTGGGTCGGCCAGCCGGAAATCAGGCAGCAATGGACTGCCTGATAGCTCGCGGCGTCGAGCGCCTCGGGGACGGCCGCTGTCGAGTCGCCTACTTCGCCACGCGGCTCCAGCGGCCAGTGCATCTCCTGCACGAGGAGCAGAAGCTGGCGATGCAACTCGCGCCATTCGCGCATGCGCAGGTAAGACAGAAACCGCGCCTGACACCAGTCGCGCAGCTTGGACTGACTCAGTTCCTCGTGTGCAGCCGCGTGCGCCTGCCAGAGTTTCAGCACGGACACGAAATCCGAGCGTGCGTCGAGGAACGGCGCATGCGCCTGATCGGCCGCCTGACGCGCATCGGCTGGACGCTCGCGGGGATCCTGGATGCTCAGGAACGAGGCCAGCACGAGCAGCTCCTGCACGGCACCCAGAGTGCGTGCCTCGATCAGCATGCGCCCCAGCGCGACGTCGATCGGCAATTGCGCCAAGGTTCGTCCCACATCGGTCAAGCGCCGGCGCTCGTCCAGCGCACCGAGTTCGGCGAGGCGCCGGTAGCCATCGCCAATCGCGCGATCCGGCGGTGCTTCCACAAAAGGAAATTCGCTGACTTCTCCCAATTTCAGATTCAGCATGCGCAGAATCACGCCGGCCAGCGACGAGCGCATGATTTCCGGGTCGGTGTAGCGCGCGCGCTGGAGAAATTCCTGCTCCGAATACAGGCGCAGGCAGATACCGGCACCGACACGGCCGCAACGGCCTTTGCGCTGCTCGGCAGCCGCTTGGGAAATCGCCTCGATATGCAGGCGTTCGAGCTGACTGCGCGGCGAATAGCGTTTCACGCGTGCCGTACCGGTATCCACCACGTAGCGGATCCGCGGCACGGTCAGCGAGGTCTCCGCGACGTTGGTGGCCAGCACTATGCGGCGCAGCGTACCGGGATTGAACACTTTGTCCTGGTCGCCACCGGAAAGCCGGGCGTACAGCGGCAGAATTTCCGTGGCGCGATAGCTGCGGCGGGCCAGCACCAGATGCGCGTCGCGGATCTCGCGCTCACCCGGCAGGAACACCAGCACGTCGCCACGCGGGTCCTCGCTGCTGATCTCGTCGATCGCAGCGACGATCTGTTCGGACAGACTGGTCTCGCCGCGTTCCGGTGGCGGACGCCAACGCACTTCGACCGGATAGCTGCGCCCCTCGACCTCGACCACCGGCGCATTGTTGAAATGTTCCGAAAATCGCGCCGTATCGATCGTCGCGGAAGTGACGATCAGCTTGAGATCCGGCCGTTTCAGCAACAGCCGCTTGAGCCAGCCAAGCAGGAAGTCGATATTCAGACTGCGCTCATGCGCTTCGTCCAGGATGATCGTGTCGTAGGCGTTCAACCACGCATCCGATTGCGTCTCCGCCAGCAGGATGCCGTCGGTCATGAACTTGATCAGCGAGCGCTCCGACACCTGATCGTTGAAGCGCACCTGGAAACCCACGAGCTGGCCGACGTCGCTGGAGAGTTCACTCGCCACGCGCCGCGCCACGCTTCGCGCCGCTATCCGTCGCGGTTGGGTGCAACCGATCATGCCGGCCAGCCCCCGCCCGGCGGCGAGACACAGCTTGGGCAATTGTGTGCTCTTGCCCGATCCGGTCTCACCCGCCAGAACGACCACTTGGTGCGCGCGGATCAAGCCGACGATTTCTTCCGCGCGATGCGCGATCGGCAGCGATTCATCGACGCGGATTTCAGGCACGCTGGCGGCGCGCAAGGCGTAGCGCGTCGTGGCAGCCTGGGTTTGCGCGGCGAGCTCGGCGACCTGACGCGGGTCGGCACTGGCGCCCTGCTCGTTCAGCCGACGCCAGCGCCCGATCAATCGCACGCGATCACGCGTCATGGTCGCTTCCAGCGCGCTGCGAATTTGTTTCAATTCAGACATGTATACTCTAAATGAGCGAAAGCGGGAGATGAGCCACGCAATGATAGCCTGCGCCGATCGGGGCGATTGGTTTTGTGCATTTCCGCCCCGACTCGCGGCGCGTTAAAGTGGCGGCCCATTCCTACGGAGCGTCACGACATGGGTATCGACATCGGAATTGCCAAGAAGGATCGCGAAGCGATCGGCAAAAGTCTGTCCAAGCTGCTCGCGGACAGCTACACGCTGTATCTCAAGACGCACGGTTTCCACTGGAACATCACCGGCCCGATGTTCAATACGCTGCATCTGATGTTCGAGACGCAGTACAACGAATTGTGGTTGGCACTGGACCAGATCGCCGAGCGGATCCGCTCGCTGGACATCGTCGCACCCGGTTCGGGCGGTCAATTCGCCAAACTCTCCACGATCAAGGAAGAGTCCGGCGTGCCGGACTGGAAGGGTATGGTGCAACAACTCGTCGAAGGCCACGAAACGGTCGCTCGCAGCGCGCGCGAGACCTTCAAGCTGGCCGACAAGGCCGATGACCAGCCCACCGCGGACCTGGCGACCCAGCGCATGGAAGCCCACGAGAAGACCGCCTGGATGTTGCGTTCGCTGCTCGCCTGAGCACGCCGCGCACCGGGAAAACCGTATTGGCACAATAGTTTGCAGCCGGGACTGCGGCGCGTCTGACGGCGTGCTGCGCCGAGACATGAAATCGTCAAAACGCCGTGCTAGCCTGCGCCACCTTTCGGTGGACCCGGCACGGCGCCGGTTTCCGCCCCGCAGCGACAGAACGTCGCGACGACGCATGCAAATGACGTCGTTCGGGTATGCATGCCGCCGAGGCGACGTGCGACGAATCCCAGGGATCCTGCAGGTCAAGACCGCAGCCACACGCGGTCCGCCACGTCGTCTATTTTGAGGAAATCACATGTTGCGCAAGTACCGAGCATTTATCGTCGGCCTGACGATGCTGTCGGCTGCATCGGGCGCGAATGCCGCGCTCGTGATCAGCCAGGCCTATGGCGGCGGCGGCAACGCCGGAACCGTGTATACGAATGACTTTATCGAAGTGTTCAATACTGGATTCACGGCCGTTTCGCTGAACGGCATGTCGGTGCAGTATATGGCCGCCGCTGGCACCGGAAGCTGGACGCCTACGAGTCTCGGCAATGTGATGCTGCAGCCGGGCCAGTATTATCTGGTTCAGGAAGCTGCCGGCGCTGGCGGCACGACTGCGCTGCCGACTCCAGATGCAACCGGCTCGATCGCGATGTCCGGAACCACCTTCAAGATCGCGCTGGTATCCAGCACGACGGCTTTGTCGGGCGCATGCCCGACCGTTGGCGTTGTCGACATGCTCGGCGTCGGTCCGACCGCGAATTGTTTCGAGACCGCGCCGACCGCTGTGCTGACGAACACGACCGCGGCGATCCGCAAGACCAACGGCTGTACCGACTCGGGCAGCAATCTAGCCGATTTCAATATTGCTGTCCCGACTCCGCGCAATACCGGCAGCACGCTGAATCCCTGCGGCGGCGGCGGACCGGCGCTGGCGATCAACGACGTAACCCTACCGGAAGGCAACAGCGGCACGACGGTGTTTCCGTTCGTGGTCAGCCTCACAGTTGCCGCTGGCGTCGGTGGCGTGACTTTTGACATCGCCACAACCGACGGCACAGCGACAGCGGGCAGCGATTACACCGACAGCGGCACGATCCACGCGCTGATTCCGCAGGGCCAGACGAGCTACGCGTTCAACGTGGGCGTAATGGGCGATACCACGCTGGAACTTCCCGAGACGTTTTTCGTCAACGTCACGAACGTCGTCGGCGCCAATGTCGGTGACAACCAGGGCAAGGGCACAATCGGCAATGATGAAGTCGTGGAAATCCACGATATCCAGGGCGCAGGTACCGATAGCCCGTACGTCGGCACGGCGGTCGCGACCAACAACAATATCGTCACCGGCAAGGGCCCGCAGGGCTTCACGATGCAGACGCCGGACGCGCGCATCGACGCGAATATCAATACGTCGGAAGGAATATACGTTTTCACATCCAGTGCGCCTACCGTCAACATCGGCGACCTGGTCAACGTGTCGGGCAACGCGCTGGAGTTCAGCGGGCTGACGGAAATCGGCAGCGCCGTCATCACGCCTGTGAGCAGCGGCAATCCGCTGCCGACGCCAGTCGAGTTCAACACCGTCGTGCCATCGGCAGATCCGGCCAACCCCACCTGCGTCACCAGTGGCAGCAACTTCGAATGCTTCGAAGGCATGCTGGTGCATATCGCCAACGGTATTACGACCACCGGCAATCAGCGCTTTGGTTCGCCCGCTACCGAAACGTTTGCGGAAGTGTTTGTCACCGCGAACGGCCGGCGCGGCGTCCGTGAGCCGGGCCTGCTGTTTCCGTTGACCACGACGGCCGGAAATACGGCCGCAGGCCAATGGGATGGCAATCCGGAAATGTTCGAGATGGATGCGGACTATTTCGGCGCCGTGCCCGTGGATACGCCGATTTCGGGCGGAAGTCAGTTCAATGCCACAGGCGTCATCGGCTATGACTTCGGCGACTACGAACTGTGGCCGACCCAGCTCACCATCACGAATGCCGCAACGATTCCACGTCCGGTGCGAGATTCTTCCGGAGCGACTGACCTGCGCATCGGAGCATTCAACATGTTGCGTTTCTGCGATACGGTCAATGACAGCGCGCCCGGGGCCGACGACTGCGTATCGCCGACGCCAACAACTGGCGCAGGCGGCACCTTCGCGGTCAAGGTCGCTCGACTGTCCGCCTACATCAAGGATGTGCTGAAACTTCCCGACGTGCTTGGCACGGAAGAAGTGGAAAATATCACTGCGCTGGACGCGCTCGCCGCCAAACTGAGTCTGGACTCGGGCATTCCCTATGTGGCGCGACTGCAGGAAGGCAATGACATCGGCGGCATCGACGTGGGGTTCCTCGTACGCACCGATCGGGTCAGCATCACCACCGTGACCCAGCTCGGCAAGGCCGTTACCTGGAACGATCCGACCGGCAGTCCGACAGCGCTGCTCAACGATCGACCGCCGCTGCTGCTGGAAGCCAAATTCATCGGCGCCGGCCTGCCCGGCAGCGATTTCGCCGTGATGGTCGTGCACCCGAAAGCGCGCAGTTGCACCGACGCCCCGACCGGCGCCAGCTGCGTGCAGGCGGATGTGGATCGCAACCGGCTCAAGCGCCTGACTCAGGGTGAGTACCATGCGCAAGTTATCCAGAATTATCAGAGTACACATGTCGGCGTGCCCTTCACGGTCGTCGGTGACTTCAATGCGTACCAGTTCACCGATGGCTGGGCCGATGTGGTCGGCGCAATGCAGGGAACTTACGACGACACCGCCAATCTGCTCGACTATCCGGTCGGTGGCGCGCAAGTCACGCCGCACTTGTGGAACGCGGTCAATTCGCTGCCGCTGAACGAGCAGTATTCGTTCCTGTTCACCGAGAATTTCGGTGCATTCCAGGGCTTCAACACCCGCGACGTTCCGACGCAGCAGGTGCTCGACAATGCGCTGCTGAACAACGCCGCACGCGCCCAGTTCAGCGGCTTCGACTATGGCCGCGCCGACCAGGATGCGCCGAACGAGTGGGAACGCCAATGCAATCTGGTGCCGACTCCTGCTCCGCCGGCCTGCCCGAATCCGGC